>DATJXW010000083.1:0-88886 GCA_035499895.1 Polyangiaceae bacterium
GCGGCCGCCGACTCGACGATGGAGCGCTGGAAGCTCCTCGACGACGACTACAAGCGCACGCTCAGGGATTACGTGGAGCCGCTGCCGGTCAAGCCCGGGCAGCCGGCGCCGCAGCGTTCGGCGTGGCTCGCCGTACAGTCGCCGGACGCGCGGACGCAGGCCGAAGCGGCCGTCGAGAAGCAGCTCCGCGAAGACGCCGTGGGCCTGCACGCGAAGGCGCAAGCCGACAAGGTGAGCCGCGCGGAGTTCGAGGCCGCGGCGGCGCTCTACCGCACGTATCTCTCGCGCTTCGGCGCCAAGGATCAGGCGTACGACGTCAACTACAACCTCGCGGACATCTGCTTTTACAGGCTGGAAGACGCGATGTGCGCGGCGGACGCCTACCTCGGCGCGGTGCGGCTGAAGCCGAACGGCGCGCTCTCGCGCACGGCGCTCTACAACGCGCTCGCGTCGCTCGAGGTGGCGCGCGCCGCGGAGTTCGAGGCCGCGAAGAAGGCCGGCAAGAAGCAGGAAGAGACGCCGACCGACAAGAAGCTCACCGAGGCGATGGAGCTCTACGTTCGGACGTATCCGAACGACAAGCAGATCCCCGAGCTGCTCTTTCGCCAGGGCAAGCTCTACTACGACTACGGCGTGTACGACCCCGCCGTCCGGCAGTGGGGGCTTTTGCTCGAGAAGTATCCGAAAGACAAGCTTTCGGCCGGCGCGGGCGAGCTCATTCTCGATTCGTTCAATCGCAGCAAGGACTACGTGAACATCGAGACGTGGGCGCGCCGCCTGAAGAAGGCACCCGCGTTCCAGACGCCCGAGCAGCAAGGGCGGCTCGACGGGCTCATCGTGGGCGCGATGTTCAAGCAGGGCGAACAGCTCGCCGAGCAGGGCGACCACGCCAAGGCGGCGCAGGCGTATCTGCGCGCGGCGCAGGAATTCCCGAAAGAACAGCGCTCGGCGCAGGCGGCGGTGAACGCCGAAGTCGAGGCGCGGCGCGCGGCCGACCTCGAGTCGCTCGGCGCGGCGGCGTCCTTGCTCGTGAAGTACCACAAGGATCGGCCGGAGGCCGCGCAGGGCATTTGGATCGCGGCGACGACGTACCAGGAAGTCGGCTTGTTCAGCGAGTCGGCGAACTACCACGCGATCATCGCCGACAATTTCCCGCGCTCGGAGCACCACAAGGACGCGGCGTACAACGCCGTGCTCCTGCGCACGACCGTGGGCGAGCACGACAAGGCGATTCAGAGCGGGGAGACGTTCCGGCGCCTGTATCCGCGTGACGAGCTCGCCGACGAGGTCATGTTCTTGATGGGCAAGGCCCACGAGAAGGCGGGCAAGAACAAGGACGCCGAAGCGCTCTACGACAAGTATTCGCGGAACGCGAAGAGCGTCGACAGTCAGATCGAGGCGCTCGTGCGGCTCGCGACGGTGGAAAAGGGCGACGACCGCTCGTCGTCGGCGGCGCTCGATCGCGCAGTGAAGCTCGCGGAGCAGAACAAGTCGCGCTTGAGCGACCGCGGCAAGTATTACGGCGCGAAGGCCCGCTACATGCAGGGCGAGGCGATTCTGCGGCAATACGAGGCCGTCGCGATCGAGGGCGACGTGAAGCAGCTGAAGGCGCGCCTGAAGAAGAAGAGCGAGCTCTTGAAGAAAGCCGCGCAGAGCTTCCTCGCCACGGCGGAGATGGGCGTCGCCGAGTGGACGACCGCGTCGCTCTATCAGATTGGGTTCACGTACGAGTCGTTCTCGAAGGCGCTCTTGAGCTCGCCCGCGCCGTCGAATTTGAGCGCGGACGAGAAGGAGCTCTACCAGCAGTCGATCGACGAGTTCGTCGTGCCGATCGAGGAGCGCGCGCTCGAGGCGTACGAGAGCGGCTGGCAGAAGGCGATCGAGCTCGGGATTTTCAACGCCTGGACGGCGAAGATGCGCGACGCGCTCGGGCGCCTGAACGCCGAGCTCTACCCGCCGTTGAAGGAAATCGGCTTCGAGCTCCGTTCGCGCGGGCCGACGCCGCTTCCCGCGCTGATCCCGGGTCCGCGGCGCGACGCGACGGGCCACAGCGAGCCGTACCTGATTCCGGCGCCCGCCGACGCGAACGCCGACAAGGGTAAGGGCGAGAAGAAGAAGGGGGTCGGCTCGTGAGCCCGGCGCGCGGAACCGGGCGTGCGCTGCGCGCAGTGTGCGTGGCGTTGACGCTGACGTGCGCGGCGTGCGGGAGCGCCCCCAGAAAACAAGCCGTTGCGCCGATTGCGGCCGCGAATCCGGTCGCGGTGACGAAGCTCGCGCAGGGCGTGGACGCTTCGAAGGACAAGGACGGACGCAAGCACGCGATCGAGCTCTTGGAGCAAGCGGTGAGCTCCGATCCGAACCTGTGGGAGGGGCGCTACAACCTGGGCGTGCTCTTGGCCGAGGAGGGCGACTTGGTCGCGGCCGAGAAGCAGCTCGACGCCGCGCAGAAGCTCGCGCCGAACGCGGAAGACATCGTGGTCGCGCTCGCGGAAGTGCGCCGGCGCCTGGGGGACGCTGCGGGCGCGGTCGAGGTGCTCCGCGCCTTCGTGAAGCAGACGCCGGCGGCGGGCGCCGCGCGCACGGCGCTCGTGTCGTCCTTGCGCGAGGACGGGAAGATCGACGAAGCGATCGCCGAGGCTCAAGCCGCGCTCGTGCGGCGAGCGAGCGATCCGTACGCGCTCTCGGAGCTCGCGCTCGCCGAGCTCGAAAAGGGCGAGGCCGACACGGCGGAGCTCTTGAGCAAAGAAGCGCTGAAAGCGGCTCCGGAAAGCGCCGTCGCCGAGCGCACGGCGGGCATGATTTCGCTCGAGCGCGGCGACGACGCCGTCGCTTTCCGGCATTTTCAGCGGGCGAGCGAGCTCGATCCGAACGACACGACGGCGCGCCTGAACACGGGCATCGTGCTCGTGCAAGCGGGCGTCTACGACAAGGCCGCGGTGGCGCTCAAAGCCGTGCTCGACGTCGAACCCGACAACAGCACGGCGGCCATCGCGCTCGCCGCCGCGATTCGCGGCCGCGCGAAGCACGACGATCAGGGCGCGTACGCCGAGAGCGAGCGCCTGCTGCAAGGCGTCCTCGAGCGCGAACCGAAGAATCTCGCCGCGACGTTCAACCTCGCCGTGCTCTACGCGGACTACATGAAGCGCCCGGCCGACGCGGAGAAGCTCTTTCGGCGCTTCCTCGCGGACGCGCCGGACAAGCACCCGGCACGCGCCGAAGCGGAGCGCTTCCTCTCGGGAGCGTCGGCGGCGCAACCGGCGGCGGGGGCTCAAGCCGCGCCGGCGGCGGCACCCGCGCCGTCCGCACCGGCGGCACAGCCCGCGCCGGCCCCCGCCAAGAAAAAGTAGGGAAGGCTCAGGCCTCCGGCAGCTTCGCGAGCCGGTCGCTGAGCTCCCGCTCCGAAGCGAGCGCTCGCTCGAGCTCGCTCGTCGCGGCTTCGAGCTCGCCTTTGAGCCGGTCGCGCTCCTTGGTGCGGCGCTCGATCGCGGTCTTCGCCGTGCGGAGCGCGGTTTCGAGCTCGCGCCGCTCGGCGCGCAGGCGCGCCTGTTCTTCGGCGACGCGGCGCCGTTCGGCTTCGGCCTGAGCCCGGGTGCGCGCCGCCTCCGCCTCGGCGCCGTCGGCTCGCTTGGTTTCGACCCGCGGCCGCGCCGGTGCGTCGGGAACGCCGCCGAGCGCGAACGCGTCGAACCCCGGCGGATCGCGATCGCTCTTCAGCGCGCCGGGCGGGTCCGGTGCGAAGCCGCCGTTCGCGGCGAGCGCGGCGAGGTTTGCGCCGATGCGCCGCAGGGTGCTTTCGCTCGCCGCGTGGCCGCCGTCTTTGAGGAGCGCCGCGGCCCGATTGACGAGGCCGTTGCTCTGCTTGCGATGCTCGGCGGCCGCCCCGAGCTCACCCGCGCGGAGCCGTGCCGCGCTCGCGAGGAAGGCTTCGAATTCTTCGCGCGCCTGCCAGTAGAGCTGGTTCGTCGCCCACGCCGAAATGCTCGGGCGCGGCAATTTCGCGAACAGCGCGGCCGCCGGCTTGTCTCCGGCGCGGGCGAGCTCGTTCCCCAAGCGCTTTCGTGCCGCGACGAACTCGCCGTGCGGTGCGCGAAAGAGCGCCGCCACCGCGTCGTCGAACTCGGTCGTCATGGGCGCAGAAGGGTACACCAGCGCGCGGCCCGAGCAGCGCTTCGACCGCCCGTCAGCGTTCGAGTGGGCACGGCGTCAGCACGACCAGGTACCGCGGCGCCGGCATGAGCGTGCCGTCCCAGAGCTCGAGCAACCAGGTATGGTTCCCGTCGATACCTCCGAATGCGTTGCCCTCGTCGTCGGTGAGCGTCGAAAGATCGATGGGTCCGCTGCCGTTCGGACCGGGCGCGCTCGCGTCGACGCCCGCGCGCCAGACGTGCGTTGGCGTGAGGTCGAGCAGGGCGCTTTCACCCGTGGACGAGAGGGTGTCCGAGCTCTCGACGAGCCGAACCTCGTCGACGGCGGAGGGGTCGAGCGGGAGTCCACGTGCGTCGAGAGTGAGCGCGCCGAAATCGAGCGTGAGTTGCGGCGTGCCGGTCGGGATCGGGTAGAACGCCGAGCTCGACAAAGACGTCGTGTAGTCGAAGCGCGCGCTGTCGTCGTTCAGGAAGAGCGTGTCGTTGCCTGACGTCTCGTCGATGAAAGCGATGCCGACCATCTCGACGCTGCTGCCGAAGTTCGCTCGTTGAGTGAGCGTGACGAGGAAACTCGTGACCGGCGGCAGCTTGGCGGGTTCGTAAAAGCTCGCCAAGTCGTGCGTGACCGAGCTCTTGCCGTGCCCGTCGAAGCGGATCGTGCCGAACCAGGCCGGGGTTTCGCCGTCCGCGAGCTCGACGGCGACCGAGATCGGTTCCGCCGGGACGGTCACCTTGCCGAGGTCCATCGAGAGCACGTTCGCGGCGGCACCGATGATCGAAAGGTCGACTTCATCGACGCTCGTCGTGGGGTCGAACGGACCCGGCGGCCCGCTCGCGAGCCCGCGCCCGAGGCCGCTCCAGTCGACCACGACAGGCCCGCTCGGCGCCCCACAAAAGTCCCCCCGGCCCCCGGCGCACCACCCGTCCCCGCCCCGCCTGTCATCCCCGCCGCTTCGACCACCCCAAATCCACTATTGCTCGGCGGACTCTCTTCGCCGCTGCCGATCACGACCGGTCCGCCGCAGCCGGCGAGCGCGAGCACCAAGAGCCACTTCGGTCGCATGCGCTCGCCCTATCGATTCATCCCCGGACGCTGACGCTTCGATCACTCCTTCGTCGTGGCTCCCGCCGCCTTCAAAATCTCCTCGGCTCGGCCCACGCCCGGGCTCTTCGGAAAGCGGCTCACGATGAGCGACGCATTCCGTCGCGCCTCGCCGTCGTCCTGGCGAGCTTGCGCGGCCACCATGCGCAAGAAGAGCACTTCGGGTTCGAGGTGAGCGGGCACGAAGCGCGTTTCGTAGCCGGCGAGTGAACGCGCGGCACCCGCCGCATCACCCGCGCGCAGCGCGCTCATCGCGCCGTCGACGAGCGCGATTTCCGGCGCCGATGCCGGCTCCCCCGTCGTTGCGTCGGCCGCGGGCGGCGGTTCACTCGGTCGCGCCGCGGCCGCCGGGTTTGCGGGCGGCGTGACGCTGCTCGAGCGTGGGGCGCTGGGCGGCGGCGTCACTTCGGTCGTGGGCGCCGGTTCGGGAGCGGGCGCGCGCGGAGCACCGGCGCGTGGCAAATCGGGGCTTGGATTCGCGGCCGTCGTGCTGGGCGGCGCGTGTTCTTCTTTCGCGACCGACGCGGCGCGGTCGCCCGTCACGATGCGATCGACGCCCGCGGCGCCTCCCGCGACCACCGTGCCGGCGAGAAGCCCCGCCCCGCCCCACTTCAGCAGAATGCCCAGCATCGACGCCTTCGCTCCCCCGCTTGCGACGCCGCCGGCGCCCGCCATCGCCGTCGTAGCCGACGTGGTACCGAGCGCAACGAGAGTCCCGCGCAGCACGCGCGGCGGCGCGCTCTCGTGTCGAGCCTGCTCGAGCAGCGCGCGGATCTCCGGCGGCGGAGAATCCTCCAACCAGCGCTTCACCTCGGTCACGGCCGCCTCCGTCCGCCGTCGGGCAAGAGGCCGCGCCGAACGGCCGTTCGAGTGAACTCTTCGCGCGCCCGCCGCAGGCGTGAGGCCACCGTGCCGACGGGAATGTCGAGAGCGAGCGCGATCTCCGGCTGACTCAAGCCTTCGATCTCGAACAGGACGAAAGCCGCTCGCAAATCTGGCGCGAGGGTCGCCAAAATCGCGTCGAGCGTTCGTCGCGCGCGCCTTTGCTCGAGGAGCTGCTCGGGGTCCTGCTCGTGATCGATCGGCTCTTCCGCCGCCTCTTCCGGTTCCTCGGGGCGCCGCCGTCGCGCGCGAAACACCTTGCTCACGAGGTTCGCGACGGTGCTGAACACGAACGCGTGCTCGCTTCCCGCGGCGACGAGCTCGAGTTTGCGGATCGCGATCAGCATGGCCTTTTGCGCAACGTCCTCGGCGTCGGCCGTCGTGAGGCCGAGCCGCCGTGCCACGCGCCACGCAAAATCGACGTGCTTTCGCGCAAACTCTTCCGCGCGCTCTCCCGTCGGGCGCACCTCCGGAAGCGACTCCGCTACCGGCGGACTTCGGACCACGGCACTCGAGCTCACCGTCCTCCACTCGCTCAATCCCCGACAACGTCGGATCCGATCAATGAAATCGTACGCCTGCTCCGAGACTCGCTCCGAACGCGATGCCCGGTGTCGTGTACGCCGTCCGCTCCGGAGCCTCGAACAGGAACGTATGCCCGGCGAACGGGGCACGGATTTCCGGAACGAGCTCGAGATAAGCCCGCAAACTCGATAGGCGAATCCGCGGCGTCACGAGCGCCGCGATCCAGGGCACGTCGCTCGTCCGCGAGGACGCCACGGCGGGTGGAGCAACCACTCCCGAAGCCCAAAACACGCCGACTTCGAGGCCGGCACAGACGGGCAGACCGAGCCACGCGGTGAGGTGCCACGTCGCGACGCACACGTCGCCGCGCGCATCGACGGCACTGAACTCGGCGCGCCCGTCCGCGGCGGGCACGTCGCCCGTCGTGCGTCCCTCGATCGCCGCGCGCACTTCCAGGCTCTCGCCGACCACGAGTGCCCACTCGGCCCCGACGCCGAGCGCGGCACGCGGACCGAAACCCGCGGCAACGCCGAGCCGCAGTCCGGCCTCCTGCACCAGGGAGAGCGGTCGAGCAACTTCGGTGTCTTCGATGGTTGGCAGCGAAGGGCGCGCCGCGGGCGGCGTCTTCGCGCGAGGCGGGGGCGTGGTTTCTCGCGCCTCTGCGATTTTTGGCGCCGCGTTTCGTTCCTGCGCCTCGATCGCGACGGCGGTGATCACGGCCATCATCGACAACGCTTCGGCGCACGTCGGCGCCTTCACGCTGCGCGCGATGGTGCGGCCCGCGTCGTCCTCGTAATCCATGCGGACGCTCCGGGTATCGCCGCTCGGCGTCTCGGCGATCGTGAAATGACGAGCGAGCTCGTCGGGCGCGGCTTTCCACGTCGTGCCCAAGCGCGCGTCGAGCTCGTGCTCGAACGCGTCCGGAGCCGGACAATCCGCGCCGAGCGCGTAGTCGATGTGAACGCGCTCGCTCGGTGCGCCGAGCGGGGGGGCGGCAGCCGCGACGACGGGCGGCTGTGCCCCGTCGTCGGCCAGCGCGTCGCGCGCCACCGACGAGAACGCGAGCCCGCAGGCGAAACCGTGCCACCACGGCGCGCGGCGCAAGCGGGCAAGCACGGCGCGCAGCATAGTCGCAGGCCGGCCGCGTACGACTGCTCGGCGTGACCCGAGCGGTTAATTCGACCGGCTCCCGTGCCGTTCATGCGCTTGACCCATGCCTCGTGCCCGTATTTCGACCTCGTGGAGCACCGATTCGACGCGTCCGCGAACGCCTGGGGCGGCCGGCCTCGGTGACGGAGGTGGGATGGGGTGGGCCAACGTGCGGCGCGCGGCCGGCGTCGCTGCGGCGGTGTTCGTCGCGCTCTCGGCCACGGGCTGCGGCGCTTCGGAGCAAAGCGGAGCCGGCGCACCGACCGCCGTGATCGTCGCGTTTCAGCCGGACACGACCGAGGTCGCGTGCCACCCCGTCACGGCGCCGATCGCCGCGCGCATCGGCGCTCCGGTGCTCGTGACGGCGGCGTGCTCGAACGATTCGAATCACGACGCCCTCGAGTACACGTGGTCGCTCGCGAAGACTCCCGCGGGCGCGACGCCGACGCTCGAGAACACGGACGCCGCGGTCCCGACCTTCGTGCCGAACGACGGCGGCACCTACGATCTCGAGCTCGTGGTCTCGAATGGCACGGTCCAAAGCGCGCCCGCTCACGCGACGGTCGAGGTCGATGCGTGCGGCGGTCACGCGCCGAGCGTCGTCGCCTCGAGCTCGGACGCCGACACGTACCTCGGCGAGAGCGTCACGCTGAGCGCCGACGTGACGGACGCGGACACGCTGCCCGATTGCAACGCGCACGCCGCCGACTTCACCTACGCGTGGTCGCTCTCCGAAGTGCCGGACGGCAGCAGCGCGACGCTCGACGACCCGAGCGCGAGCGCGCCGAGCTTCGTCACGGACGTGGCGGGTCATTACGTGGCGACCGTCGTCGTGACGGATCCGACCGGGCGCGCGAGCGACCCCGCCGACGTCGCCCTCGACGCGGCCGCTTGCGGCAACAACCCGCCCGTCATCGCGATCACCGAGTCCGCGCCGGCGACGCCGTCCGTGGGCGACGTCGTGACGCTCGGCGCGGGCGTCACGGACGCGGACACGGACCCGAGCTGCGGCGCAGAGCCCGCCGACTTCACCTACGCGTGGTCACTCGGCGAGATGCCCGCCGGCAGCACGGCCGCCCTCGACGACGCGCACATCGCAGATCCGTCGTTCGTCGCCGACAAAAAAGGGAGCTTCGGGTTCATGCTGACGGTCACCGATCCCACGGGCCGAACGGCGTCGTCGAGCCTCACCGTCGTCGTGCGCTGAGCGCGTAACGACGTTGCATTCGTGCGCGCGGCGGCGCGAAATCCCGCGTGCGCGCCGCTTAGCGCTTGACCTGTGGCCGGCCGGTTGGAAAGCTCCCCAGCGAATGCTCGGCCCGAGCTCCCGATTTCCCGCCACGCTCGCGCTCGTCGGCTCGCTCTTCGGTCTGCTCTTCGCCTCGTACTCGACGATGGATTACGCCGAGCACCTGGATCGCGGCCTGCACGACGTCCACTGCAGCTTCATCCCCGGCGCCCCGCCGACCTCCGAAGCCGAAGCGTGCCGCGCCGCGATGTACAGCCCGTACTCGGCGTTCTTCCGCGAGTCGATGTGGGGCGGCGTGCCGATCTCGCTGTTCGCGCTGGGTGCGTTCGCGTTTTTCGCCGGCTTCGCGCTGTATTTGTGGCTTTCGCGCGGCCGAGCCCCGAAGATCGCGCTCGGCTTCTTCGCCGGCGTCGGCATCACGCCGCTTTTGGTCTCGCTCGTGATGCTCACCATCAGCATCACGAAGCTCGGGCACCTCTGCAAGACGTGCGTCGGCATCTACATCTCGTCACTCCTGCTCGCCGTCGGCGCCGTGACGGGCCTCTTCACCTTGAAGGGTGAAGCTCGGCCGAAGCTCGGCTTCCTCTTCCCGCTCGTCTGGCTCGCCTCCCTCGGCATCATCACGCTCGTCCCCGCCGTCGTCTACGCGTCGAGCGTGCCCGACGAGCGCCCGTATCTGGACAAGTGCGGCTCGCTCAAACAACCGAAGATGACCGTGGGCGCTCCGCTCAAGATCCACGGCAGCCGCGCGATTCAGCCGGTGATGCTGTTCGAGGATCCGCTCTGCCCGACGTGCCGAGCGTTTCACGAACGGCTGGTCGACGAGGGCGTGTTCGATCGGCTCGACGTCGATCTCGTCATGTTTCCGCTCGACAACGAGTGCAACTGGATGCTCGATTCGGCGCTGCACCCGGGGGCCTGCATCGTCGCCAAAGCCGTGATTTGCGGCGGAGATCGCACGCGCCAAGTGCTCGAATGGGCTTACGACGAGCAGGTGTACCTGACGCGCGCCGGCAAGGCGGGCGCGAACGTGCTGCGCGCGGCGATCAAACAGCGCTGGGGCGACGACCTCTTGAAGTGCGTGGACGATCGCAAGACCGACGTGCTCCTGAATCAGCAGCTGCACTTCGCGTCGGACAACAGCATCCCCGTCTCGACCCCGCAGATGTACCTCGGCTCGAAGCGCGTTTGCGACGAGGACACGGACATGGGGCTCCGCTTCATGCTCGCGAACCTCGCGCCGGAGGTGCTCAAGTGACCGTCGCGGGCGCCGAGCCGCCGCCGCCCGGCCCGTCCGGCGGGCTCGCGGGCATGGCCGGCTGGCTCGGCGCGAGCGGCGTCGTGGCGTTGCTCACCATCGCGACCGTGAGCGTCAGGATGTGGGTGAGCTCGGCGACGGACCGGCTCGAGCACCCGGGCGAGAAGCCGAAGGTCGCCATCGCGGACCAAGCCGAGGTCGCGTACTGCACGCCGCGCTTCAAAGAGGTGCTCGAGCGCGTGCTCCACTCCTGCGGTCTCGCGCAGGACGAAACGCGGCGCGGCTGCAAACCCGCCGACGTGAAGACGTTCGCGTCCATCAGCGACTCCGACTTCAACGAGCTCTTCACGCCGCTCAAGGACCGCGGCGCCGTCATCCTGTTCGACGAAGGCATGCAGGACCTCGACGACGGCGCGAAGAAGCTCCTCGAGGACAAGTGGTTCGAGCGCAAGGGCGCTCGCTACTTCTTCGTCGTGGCGCGCGCGTCCAAGACCGGCAATCAGGCCAAAAATAACGCTCTTTCACACCGCCGCGCGAACTCGGTAATGTACCACCTCACGAGCATCGCCAACGATCCGGACATCGACAAGAAGGTCGGTTTGCTCTGGCTCGGTAACGAGTTCGCTCAGCTCTCGAAGGACTACTGCAGTTGGCCCACTTCGCGCCCCAACGAAAAATGCGACGAGGAAGCCATCAACCGGAGCGCCTTCGTCTCATGGGTGGATTGTCGGCTGTGACGCGCCCGGGCCTCTTCTGCGCGCTCGCCCTCCTGGCGCTCGCCTGCGAGAACGACAAGCCGCGCGAGGGTGACGTCACGGCGGAGCGGAGCCAGGCCGTTCAGGCGCCGGCGAACCAAGCCGTCGCGACGCCGGTCACGGCTTCCGCCACGCCCGCGCCGGCTCCGAAGAAGCCGCACCGGGCGCTCTGCGACGGCAAGCTCGACGCGGGCGGGCCGACGGTGCCGCAGAAGAAACCGATCAGCCGCAAGGCGGCCGACGGTGTCGCCGATTTGCCGGCGGAGCCGAGCTTCGCCGGCTTCACGTGGGTGAACTTCTGGGCGGCCTGGTGCGTGCCCTGCAAGGAAGAGATTCCGAGACTCCTCGGCTGGCAGTCGAAGCTCAAGGCGCAGGGGAAAAACTTCAAGGTGACGTTCGTCTCGCTCGACGACGACGAGCGCCAGCTCGCCGCGTTCCTCGGCAATCAGCCGCAAAACGGCCTCAAAGCGACGTATTGGCTGCACGAGGGCAAGGAGCGCTCGGATTGGCTCGCCGGCGCCGGTGTCGATTCGGATCCGGATCTGCCGCAGCACCTTTTGGTCGACGCGAAGGGCAAGGTACGCTGTCGCGTGCGCGGCGCCGTCGACGACGCCGATTTCGACACGCTCACAGCGCTCCTCGCCAAAGAGTAAATGACCCGCCGAGCCGACATCGCCGAAGTCGCCCGCCACGCACGCGTCTCGAAGAGCACGGTGTCGCGCGTCATCAACGGCGGCTACGCGAGCCCGGAGGTGCGCGCCCGCGTCACCAAGGTCATCCAGAAACTCGCGTACACGCCGTGGACCACCGCGCGCAACTTCTCGCTCGGGCGCGCCGGTTGCGTCGGCTTCGTGATCGAGGACACGCAGGGTCAGTGGATCGCGCAGATCCTCGCCGGCATCGAAGCCGAGCTCACGAGCAAACACATCTCGCTCCTCGTCGGCTCGCTCGTGATCCGCGAGCACTACGACGCGACCACCGTCACGTCCTGGGTGCGCGAGCGCCGCGTCGACGGTCTCGTCTTCGCGCGCTGCGGCCGCCACGAGCGCGCGATGATCGACGCGGCGCGCCGCTCGGGCATCGCCGTCGCCTTGATTTCACCGGACGACGACTTCACGGGCGTCGACGTGCTCCGGAGCGACAACGTCGGCGCCGGCCGCGCCGTCGGACAATACCTGTTCGACCTCGGCCATCGCCGCATCGCTTTCGTCGGCGGCCAGGCGCGCGTCAACGCGACCACCTTTCACCAATCCGTCGACAGCCGCCATCGGCTCGACGGTTTGAGCCAGGTGCTCGCCGAGCACGGCGTGAAAATCCCCGAGAGCAGCATCGTTTTCCTGCGGTACCACGTCGACTCCGGCGTCGAATACGCGCGGCGCTGGCTCAAGATGACGCGCTCGCGCGCGCCGACCGTCGTCGTGTTCGGCAACGACGCGATGGCGCTCGGCTTCATGCGCACCGTTCAGTCGCAGGGCGTGCGCATTCCGGACGAGGTTTCGGTGGTCGGCTTCGACGACATTCCGTCGGCGAGCTTGCTCTGGCCCGGTCTCACGACCGTGCGCCAGGAGATGAGCAAGATGGGCGAGACGGCGTGCCAGCTCGTGCGGCGCGCGCTCGAACGAAAGTCGCCGGGCGGGAGCGTGCATCAGTTCCCGGTCTCGCTCGTCGTGCGTGAAAGCACCGGGCGCGCGCCCGCGGGCGAGTAGGCTCCTCCGGGCCGCCCGCCGCGGCCGACCGAGCTTTGTGCAATTGACAGTGAAAGCGGCGGGGGAGGAGGATGGCTCCCGGCGCGCCTTGCTCGGTCTCGAGCCGGCGGGTTCGCGTCGAGAGGCCGGCAGGGTGAGCGCAACGCGTAGGGTATTTTACGGGCAATTCGTCCTGTGGGGCGGCGTGAGCGCCTGGCTTCTCGCCGCGGCGCCGGCACGCGCGTCGAACAACGGCGCTGCCGAAGAGCTCTTTCGGGAGGGCCAGGCGCTGATGCAGGCGGGCAACTTCGACGAGGCGTGTCCGAAGCTCGCCGAGAGTCAGCGCCTCGATCCGGGCACCGGCACGCTCTTGAACCTCGCCGCGTGTCACGAGCGCCAGGGCAAGCTCGCGAGCGCGTGGGCCGAGTACAACGACGCCGCGGCTCTCGCGCAGCGCGACGGTCGCGACGATCGCGTGGAGTTCTGCAAGCAGCACCTCGCGGCGATCGAGCCGAAACTCGCGCGGCTCACCATCAACGTCGCGGCGGGCGCGGCCGTGCCCGGCTTCGAGGTGAAGCTCGACGACGCGGTCGTGGGCGGGCCGTCGCTCGGCATCGCGCTGCCGGTGGATCCCGGCGTGCACCAGATTTCCGCGAGCGCGCCCGGCAAACGTCCGTGGCAGGCGTCGCTCACGATCCGCGTCGGTCCCTCCACCGACACGGTGACGATCCAGGCGCTCGCCGACGCAGCCGCCGAGCGCGCGCCCGTGAGCGCCCCGATCGCCGGCACCGCGCCGACGGACGACGCCTCGGCCGGCAAAACGCAGCGCTACGTCGCGTACGGGCTCGGCGGTTTGGGCGTCGTGGCGGTCGGCGTCGGAGCGGCTTTCGGGCTCACCGCCATCTCGAAGAACAACGAATCGAACGACAAAGGCTGCTTCGGTAACCAGTGCACCGCGCCCGCGGCCAGCCTGCGCAACGACGCGCGCTCGGCCGGCACGATTTCGACGGTCGCGTTCAGCGTGGGCGGCGCCGCGCTCGCGGGCGGCGTCGTGCTCTTCCTCACGGCGCCGAGCTCGAAGAATCCGAGCAACCGTGCGAGCGCCCGCGTGCTGCTCGGCCCGGGCAGCATCGCGATCGGGTCGGCATGGTGACCGAGCGGCGTCGTCAATCGGGCTGGGCGCGCGCCGCCGCGCTCGTCTTCGCCGCGGGCGTCGCGTGCAACACGCTCGTCGGCATCGACAAGCCGAACGTCGTCGATCAGGAGCGCTGCGCCGCGAGCAGCGACTGCTCGAACAAGACCTACCTCTGCGTGGCCGGCCTCTGCTCGTCGCCGTGCACGGGCGACGCCGACTGTCCTCAGAACCTGCGATGCCTGAAGGTCGGTGACGGCAGCACGTCGGCGTGCGTCGCCGGCTCGTCCGTCCAATGCCACGACGAAGGCGACTGTCCGGGCGTGCCCATCTGTTCCAAGGGCGAATGCCGGAACGACTGCGTCGACGACCCGTCGAGTTGCCTCGCCGGACAGACGTGCGGCCCGGACGGCGCCTGTTACGGCGACCCGAGCCACGATCCGTCGCCGAGCGGCGGCGCCGGCGGCAGTCCGGCGAGCGGCGGCCAGCCGGGCACCGGCGGCACGAGCGCGAGCGGCGGCACGGCCGGCGGCGCCGTCGAAGCGGGCGGCATGTCGGGCGCGCCCGGCGCAGAAAATGCGGGTGAAGCCGGCAAGGGCGCGGGCGGCGAGGGCGGGGCGATGGAGTCCACGCCGGAGTGCACCGACGAGGGCGCGGTTCGCTGTGCCGGCCACGCGACGACGGGGCGCCTCGTCTGCGACCAGGGGACGCTGCGCCTGAAGGACACCTGCCCCGACGGCGAGCTCTGCGACACGACCTCCGATCCGCCGGGCCAATGCGCGCCCGTTCCCGACGCTTGTCGCGGCCGCTCGCCGGGCGACGCTTTCTGTGACGGCACGACGCGCTCGGTGTGCGGGCCGGATCTCGTCAGCATCGACCAGACCGATTGCGGCAGCGTGCAGCTCTGCACGCTCGGCACCGGCGCGAATTGTGCGGCGTGTCTGCCGAACGACCACCGCTGCGTGGACCAGACGCTCCAGGCTTGCAAGTCCGACAACACCGGCTTCGAGACGATTTCGCAGTGCACCGACGCGCCCTGCAACGCCGACGCCGGCGCCTGCACGACGTACGCGTGCTTGAAGGGACAACTCCGCTGCAACCAGGACAACCTCGAGCAGTGCAAGACCGATCAGAGCGGCTTCGAGCTCAAGACCGCGTGCGGCGCGGGGCTCTGCGACTCGAGCGCGCTCGAGTGCGACGTGTGCGTCCATGACCAGAAGCGCTGCACGGACATGAGCACGGTCGCGACGTGCAGCTCCGACGGCCAGAGCGAGACGCCGATGGCGTGCCCGACGGCTTCTCCGTTTTGCACGGGCAAGGGCGTCTGCGTCGAGTGCATGCAGACGAACGACTGCACGTCGACGATGGGCCCTTGCTACACGCCGTCGTGCAACTCCGGCACCGGCGTGTGCGAGGAGAACTTCAACCAGGTGCACAGCCCCTGCAACGGCACCGGGTTCTGCGCCGCGAACGGCAGTTGCCTCCAGTGCCTCTCCGTCGCCGACTGCCCGGCGTCGGACGACTGCCACCCCGCGCAATGCAGCAGCTCCGGCACGTGCAGCGCGCCGGCCGCGCCGCCGAACACCCGGTGCAACAACGACACCGGCTACTGCAATTCGAGCGGCCAATGCGTCGCCTGCACCGACGCGAGCCAGTGCGGCGGCGGCGACGCTTGCAACCTCCCTGCGTGCGGCTCGAACGGCCAATGCGGCACGACGCCCGCGGGCAAGAACACGATGTGCACGATCGGCGGCGGCAAGTACTGCGACGGCAACGGCGCCTGCGTCCCGTGCACGGCCGCGAGCCAATGCCAGGCAAGCGAGTGCAACAGCGCCACGTGCACGACGAGCGGCTGCGGCCAATCGCCGTTGGCGCCGCCGGCGACGTGCAGCGGCGGAAGCAAGTATTGCGACGGCAACGGCAACTGCGTCGCCTGCTTCGGCACGGGTCAGACGCAGTGCAGCTCCGGCAACGTGTGTCACTCGAACGTCTGCGCGCCGGCGGTCCAGACGGTCGGCAACACGAACGTCGATACCGGGACGGACAGCGTGTTCGCGAACACGCTGCTCGTCTGCCAGCTCCCCGCGCTTCAATACGACGCGACGTTGCTCGACTTCGGGGTGGTCGGGGACGTGAGCAGCGTGAACGGGCGCATGGTGCTCTACAAGGACTCGGGCGGCGTGCCGTCCGGCGCCCTCGTCGCGCAGAGCGCGGGTCAAAACTTCCCGCTCTTCGCCGGCACGCAGGTGGAAGTGGCGCCGAGCTCGACCACCGTCACCCTCGCCGCGAACACCACCTATTGGGTCGGCATCGTCACGAGCGCCGACACCACCATTCGCCGCAACGCGAGCGGCACGCAGGGGGCGTGCAAGACGTGGGGACAGAGCTTCACCCAGGCATTCGGCAGCGCGCAGACGGGCACGAATCAGGCGGTCGCCGCCGACATGTACATTCGAGTCAGCGACACCGACTGACGTGAGCACCGACGTTTCTTTGGAGGTCTGAGTCATGCGTTCGATTTCTCGTGATTCGTGGTCGTTCGTCGTGGCCGTGCTCGGCGCCGCCGCCGTGCTCACGGCTTCGCGGCCCGCCGCCGCGCTCGATCCACAGTGCCTCACCTCGCCCGTGGCGCTCCCGAACCTGAGCGGGCCGCCCGTCTGGTTCGATCCGAGTCCGGCGACGTCGACGTGGCGCGCCGAGCTCAACGATCCGCGCTGGTCCGGCGCGCCGCTCTTCAACCTGTGCGACAACGCCGAGCTCGACAGTTGCGCGCTCGGGAGCGCGGAAGCCCAGGTGCGCGGCCTCATCGACGGCGCGACGCTCTACATGCAGGTGTTGAACGTCGCCGACGACACCCAGACGAGCGACGACTCGGTGTTCGTCGGCATCGGCCTCCGCGGTTTGGCCGGCGCCCGCATGGTCAAAATCACGCTCGATACCATCACGTCGCCGATCTCGACGTTGCCCACGGTGCACGACGCGACGCCGCCGACACCGAACTCCGCCGGCACGATCTTCTGGAATCAGGCGACGAACGCGAGTGGCGCGAGCGCCTGGGCCACGACGTTGACGCAGGGTTTGCCGCCCGCCGTCTCGCCCGCGATGAGGAGCTGGCTGGAAGACGTGGCCACCTGGACGAACTCGCTCGGCGGCCCCGCGGGGACGAAGTGGGCCGTCACGTTCGCCGTCGATCTCTCGCAGTTCGGTTACACGGCGCCCATCACGGACACGATTCCGCTCTTTTTCGGCACGCGTCACACGCCGAGCGTCGGCGCGGCCGTCCCGTTGCCGAACATCACGACCGACACGGTGTCCGGCACCGACACGATCGTCCCCGGCAACAAGGCGAACTGGGCGCTGTTCTCACCGCCCGCGGCGGGCTGCACCGGCGGCATCACGCTCTCGAACACGAACATCGGCGTGTGGGACGGCACGACGCTCGGCAACCAAGTCGGCGTCTGCCCGGCCACGGGCCCGCAGCCCGCGGGTTGTCCGCACAACACGACCTTCCGCGCCCTGCCCGAGAACGTGCCGCCCGGCAGTCAGGTGTACACGCGCATGCGCCTCGCGAACTTCGGCTCCGTCTACAACGACTGGCCGAACGCGCCGTGGGACGACATTCCCGGTGCGGGCAATCCGCTCACCGACGCGACCGTCGCGTCCGGTTGGACCTTCACGCCCGCGGACGCGACCGGCCAGGCGGTGGCGGACTTCACCTGCAATCGCGGGTCGAGCACGTATTGCCCCATTCTGAGCAACGTGCCCGCGCAGACCGATCAGTGCTTGCTCGTCGAGCTCGGCGCGCCGCCGTCGACGAACCTGAAGTTCGAAAACAAGGCCGTCTATCGCAATCTCTGGTTCGAGGAACTATCGACGCTCGATCAGAAGGCCACCATCAGCATCAAGGGTCTGCAGAAGGCCACGGGTCTCGCCGTGGATCGGGACGTGTACCTGTACGTGCAGAAGGTGAACATGCCGGCCCACACGACGCAGCCGATGGAGCTCGACGAGCGCGCCCTCCAGCTCGTGCGTTCGTACGCGGAGCACCGCCCGCCGCACCCGCCGTACCTCGGCGGCAATGAAAAGGGCAAGCAGCGGCCCCAGCTCGCGGCCGCCAAGAACGCTCCGACGCCACCGAACGTGCTCAAGTTCGTGCGCGCCGTCGCGACGGAGGAGGGCAACGGCCCGAGCCCGCTGTCCGTGCCGACGCTGTCGAGCGACGACGCCCTCAGCTTGATTTGGCCGAGCTACAAGATCCACGTCTACTACGACACCGGGCGCAAGGAGCACTTCGGCGGCGCCGATCGCATCGTGCTCGCGCCGATGGTGCCCTTCGGTTACTACCTGAATCACCAGGGGACGTTCTTCGGCTTCAGCGACGCGCTGTCCGGCTTGAACGGCGTCGTGCTCGAGCCGCTCGGCCACGATTGGTACCGCGTGCACGTGAAGAACGAGGGCTACGCCCAGGTGCGCACCGTCATCACCGCGGAAGAGAGTCCGAAGGGCCCCGACGGCAAATCCTGCTGCTGCGAGAAGATGCCGCCCGTGAAGGTCGTCCTACAACCGCACTGCTACTGCGCGCTCCCCGGCGCGAGCGGCGACAGCAAGAACACCTGGCTCGCGGGCCTCGTCCTCGCCGGCTTCTGCTTGCGGCGCCTCGCGCGTCGCAAGGGCCGTCAGGCGACCCACTGACGCCGGGTGTCGCTGAAGGACGCGGCGAGATCCTTGTCGCCCAAGCGCTGCGCGAGCTCGATGGCCTGGTCGATGTAGCCGACGGCCTCCTTCGAGCGCTGCCGGCCGTGCGCGACGACGGCGAGCGAGCTCAGCACGCGCGCGCGATCGGTGCCGCTCGGACCGGCGAGATCGAGCGCTTCGCGCAGGACGCCCTCGGCGTCCGCGTAGTTGCCGAGCCGGGCGAGCGCGGCGCCGAGCTTGCGGCTGAAGATGAGCATCGCGCGCAGCGGATCGTCGAGCTCGCCGCGCGAAATCTCCTCGCGTGCCATCTCGAGGCCGCGCCGGAGCGCGAGCACCTCGGTTTCGGGATCGCCGCGCAGGGACGCGCGGTCGGCGACTTGCTCGAGCAGAAACAGAGCCTGAAATGAGTCGTGCGCGTAGTAGGCGTGCTGGGCGCGCGCCTCGAGCGGCGTGCGCAAGCCGTCCGCGGCCTGGAGGACGCGATGGTGGAGCTCGCGCCGCACGGCGGCCGGAATGCCCGCGAGCGCGATGTCGCGGATGAGCGGGTGCGCGGTCGCGTAGGTGCCGTCCTCGGCGCGCTCGATCATGCCGGCACGCACGAGCTCTTCGAGCGTCGCGTCGAGCCCCTCGGTGATGGCGGAGAGATCGGTGAGCACGGCCTTGTCCGTGCCGTCCCCGACCACGGCGAGGAGCTGGAGCGCGCGGCGCGCGTTCGGCGCGAGCGTATCGACGCGCAAGGCGACGAGATCGGCGAGCCGGCCCGGCGGGTCGCTCCCGCCTTCGAGCGAATAGCGGAGCACCTGCTCGACGTAGAGCGGTAGAAATCCGCGCGCGCTCTCGTCGATGCGCACCCGTTCGCCCGCGGGGTGCGAGCGCAACATGCCGAGCACGGCGCCGAACGGCAGTCCGCCGATGAGCCGCGCGCCGGCCTCGGCGCTCCAGCCGGGCTCGAAGCCGGGGATGTGCGTGCCGAGCACCAGCACCGAAGCGCCGCGCGGCGGCTCCGCGACGAGATCGGCGACGGCGGTCGCGCTGAGCGCGTCCACGCGGTTGAGCTCGTCGATGCACAAGATCACGCGGCCCGACGCGGCTCGCTGCGTCGCCACGTCGAGCGCCCAGCGCAGCGAATCGGCGCGCGCGCGACGGCGTTCGGCCACGCTGCGCCCGTCGTCGCGCGGCGCCTCGATGAAGGCGTCGGCGAGACCTTGGAGCGCCGCGGTGGGCGCGCCCGAAGCGCTCGAGCGCGAGAGCTCCTCGGCGCTTCGCCCCGTGAGCGCGACGAAGAGCTCGCGGAGCGCGTGGTGCGGCACTTCGGCCAAGTGCGCGTCGGGCCCGGCCTGCACGACCAGATCGCCGTCCATTTCGCCGAAGCGCGCGAGCTCCTGCAAGAGGCGCGTCTTGCCCGAACCGGGCTCGCCCACGAGGCGCGCGGCGACGAGACGCCCGCGCGCGCTCTCACGCCGATCCTCGAGCCAGGCGAGGTCGTCGTCGCGTCCGACGAGCGCGAGCGGAAAGAGCCCGGCGCCGGGATCGGGCGCGCCGCTCCGGAGCGCGAGGCGCGCGCCGCACTCGCCGCAGAACTTGGTCAAGGCGACCACGAGCCCGCACGCCGGGCAGCTCACGACGCCGGCCGGGGGCACCGACAGCCGATTTTCCCACCCGGTCGGCGCCGGCGGATTGCTCTCGATGATGGTGAGCGCTTGGCGCAGCGCCTCGGCGAACTCGCCCGCGTCCTGGTAGCGGTCGCGCGCGTCCTTCGCCATCGCGCGGAACACCACGGCCACGAGCGGCTCCGGAATCACGCGTTCCGGCGCGACCTGGCGCGGATCCGGCACCGGGATCGTGAGGTGCATCATCACGACCTGCGTCGGCGTGTCCGCCTCGAACGGCAGCCGCCCCGTGAGGAGCTGGAACAAGATGACGCCGACCGAGTAAAGGTCGCTCCGGCCGTCGATGGCGTCGCCGCGCCCCTGCTCGGGCGCCATGTAATCCGGCGTCCCGCACACGATGCCCGGGCTCGTCACGCTCGGCGCCTGCGCGTCGGCGCGGAGCTTCGCCAGGCCGAAGTCCACCACCTTGACGAAGTCGCCGCCGCGCCGGAGCGGCTCGAGAATCACGTTCTCGGGCTTGAGGTCGCGGTGCACGATGCCCAAATCGTGCGCTTCGCCGAGCGCCGCGAGCACCTGGCGCAGCACGTCCACGATGCGCCCGAACGGCAGCGGTCCTTCTTCGTAAGCGACCCGCGCGAGATCCTTCCCGCGCAAGAACTCCATCACGAGGTACGGCTGCCCGTCCTCGGTGCGGCCGAAGTCGAAGACCGAGACGGAGTTCGGGTGGTTCAGCTGACTCGCGGCGCGCGCTTCCGTCATGAAGCGGAGCGCGGAGTTTTCGTCCGAGAGCAGGTGCGGGTGGATGATCTTGACCGCGACGGTGCGGCCGAGCGCGCTCTGCTGCGCGCGGTACACGCGACCCATGCCGCCGACGCTGATGAGGTCGAGGATGTGATGGCCGCCCGGGAGCGTCTTGCCGATGAACTTGTCCGTCGAGTTCACCGCCACGTTGCCGACGGGGAAGCCGCAGGTGGGGCAATACTGGTGCTCCGCGGCGCAGCTCGACCCGCAGTGAGGGCAGATCCTGGAGACGGGCTCTTCGCTCGACACGGCCTAGCTCAAGAAAGGGTATTCTATAAGCTCGGACGGGCCAGGAACTAGGGGGTGCCCGCAGGGCCCCCCGGATCAATAGCTGGGGGTGCCCGCAGGGCCCCCCGGATCAATAGCTGGGGGTGCCGGGAGGGAGCCCGCTTAGCGCGGAAATGCTGTAGCTTTCTCGATCAGCATGTCCGGCCGAGTCCGCCTGGGTGAGCTTCTCGTCAGCGCCAACATCATCACCCGCGAGCAGCTCGACGCCATCCTCGCCCTGCAGCAGGAGGACGGCCGGCGCCTCGGCAAACTCCTGGTCGAGCGGGGACTCGTGACGGAAACGCAGCTCACCCAAATCCTGAGTCAGCAGCTCAGCGTCCCGTGGGTCTCGCTCTACCACATCGATTTCTCGCGCCAGCTCCTCGACCTCGTGCCGGAAGAGCTCGCCGAGCAACACTGCCTCATCCCCATCTTCGTACGGCGGGTGCGCGGCCTCGGCGACACGCTCTACATCGCGATGGACGACCCGACGAACGAGGCGGCCGTCGCGGCCATCGGGCAATACTCCGCGCTGCCGGTGCGCACCATGATCGCGCCGCCGTCGGACATCCGCGCCGCGATCCGCGCTTACTACTCGACCGGCGGCGACGAGGGCGAGATGCTCGGCGACGACGACGTCGCGCACGCGCCGTCGCTCAAGCCGAGCGCGCCGAGCCCCGCGCCCGCGCCGGCCGCCGAGGCGGTACCGCGCGCGCCGTACGCGCCGAAGTTCACGCCCATCGAAGTGCAGGCGGTGCGCATCACGCCGAACCCGCCACAGGTCGAGCCGTCGTCGTTACCGCCGAGCGAGCTCGACTCGCTGCCGCCCGACAGCTCGCCCACGATCGAAGCGCGCGAAGTCTCGATGCCCGCTCCGGCGCGGCGCAACCGGCGCATGGTCACCTTGACCTTGCTCGACGGAACCCGCGTGAATTTGCCCGCGCGGAGCTCGCGGCCGCCGAAAGAAGGCGACCCCGAACCGAAGCCGAAAAAGCGCGATCCGGACGAATCGGGCGGCGCGCTCACGGCTCGCGATCTCGTCGCGGCGCTCCGCGCCGTCGTCCACGGCGCCGACGTGAGCGACGTCTTCGGCGACCAAGTGCGCTGGGAACCGCTCTTCGCCGCGCTCCTCGAAGTGCTCCTCAAAAAGCACCTCATCGCCGACTGGGAATTCGTCGAAGAGTTCCGGAAGATCTGAGCCGGCGCCGTTCGAAGTCGCTGCCCACCCCGCGCGTGCTCGCCGGCTCCGCCGTCTGCGCGCGCGCCGCCGCCTCCCCGATGTCGTGCTCGCCGCCGGCTGCGCGCGCCATGGGAGGGGCCGGCACCAACACGGCGAGGCAGATTCGCGCTACACTACCGGAGCGTGTATCTGCGTTCGATCCACATCGAGAACTTTCGTTGCTTACGCGACGTCGACTTGGAGTTCGAGCCGCTCACCGTGCTCGTCGGGCCGAACGGTGCCGGGAAGAGCAGCGTGCTCGACGTTCTCCAACCTCAGGTCTCGTTCGCGCCACGCGACGCCTGGCGTCAAGATCGCGCGGTCAGCTTCAAGCGCACCGGTATTCTGCACGATGCGACGCCGTTCCAGCACGAGTGCAGCGTTGGGGGGTCCACTCCAACCGCGACCTGGAATTTTCAGCGGTTGCAACTGTCGCCGCGTGCGTTGCGAAGCGAGCAGACGCTCCAGGAACAGCTTGTACTCGCCAGTGATGGCTCCAACCTCAACAACGTTCTCTCGACGCTGCCGAGGACGGTCCGGAACGAAATCGCCGCGCGGCTGGAAGAGCTCGTCCCTCTCTACAGCGACGTGGACCTCAAGCCGACGGATGGCGGCAGGCAGCGACTAGTATTTCGAGATCGGTGGGCCGAAGGGATCTGGCACGACGCGCAAGAGGTCTCGGACGGAACGATGGTAGCGGTTGCGTTTCTCGCGCTCACGCACCTAGCGTATCCGCCCGATATCCTCGCCATTGAAGACCCCGAGCACTCGCTGCATCCGTTCCTACTCGGCGAGCTCATCGCGCTGCTCCGTCGTCTCACTGCAGGTGAACTCGGCCGCAAGGCCGTGCAGGTCATCCTGACGACGCATTCCGCGGAACTGCTCGATTTCGTCGACCCGCGAGAGGTCCGCTTCCTATCGCGTGAGATGACGGACGGCTCAACGGTCGTCCGCCGCGCGCCTATTGAAAGTGAGCAGTGGAAAGCCGCGTACGAAACGTACGAGAGGTCGCTCGGTGAGATTTGGCTTTCGGGCGGGTTGGGCGGCGTGCCCAACGTGCCGACTCACCATTGAGTTCTGTCCCGTGAGGGTGGTGGTTTACGCGGAGGGGCCGGGCGATCTCGGCTCCAAATCGGCACTCGTGCCCGGCAGCTTGATTCCCGCGGGTTCGCTTGGTCCCGCTCATTGTCTCGTCTCACGGGCACTTGCAGGCATCGACGTAGAGTTCATGACGGGCTTGCACGTGTTCGGCCGTCCGCCACGCGGTGGTGCGCTTCTACATCGGAGGACGGTACTTCGTATGCTCGCCTGGCCTGCCCCTGACCTGAGCCCGGACCTTGCGGTAGTTCTCGTCGACCGAGATGGAGATGCAGCTCGTCGAACGCTGCTGCAGCGCATCATCGAGGAGCGCGGCGCCATGCATCCACCAACGATTGTCGGCGTCGCCCAGGAAGAGTTCGAGTCGTGGCTCATCGCGGATCCGAAGGCGGCGTCGCAGGTATCAGGTTCGATCGTCGAGGTTCCACGGGCACCCGACAACCTGATGCCAGGCGAAGCAAAGCGGACTCTCGCCGATTGGACCGCAAACGCTGGCGATAGCTTCATCGCGAGGCGACTGATCGCGGAATCGATGGACCTCGAGGTTGCCGCCAACCGAAGCAACTCACTTCGAGCCTTTCTTGCCGACCTGCGTCGTTTCGTGATCGCTTCCGCTCGCTAACGACCGAGCCGCTCGGCGCGTTCGATCGCGACCCAGGGTGAGAGTCGCTCACCGAGCGCTCCGGCTTCCGCCGACGCGCCGGCGCGGCCGGTTTCGAGGTGCGCGAGCACGGCGGCGGCGGCGACGAGGCGGTCGTCGCCGGGATCGGGGAGCTCGGTCGTGAGCTCGGCCGCGCGGCGCTCGACGAACCCGGTGTCGTACGCGCCCGCGGCGACTTCGGGCGTCGCGAGGAGCCGCTCGAGAAACGCGAGGTTCGTCGCGATGCCGACGACGGCGGACTCGCCGAGCGCGCGCCGGAGCCGCGCGAGCGCGCGTTCGCGGGTCGGCGCCCACACGGAGAGCTTCGCGAGGAGCGGGTCGTAGTGCGGGCTCACCGTCGCGCCGGCGTAAACACCGCTGTCCACGCGCACGCCCGGCCCCGCCGCTTCGACGAGGTGCTCGATGCCGCCCGGACTCGGCACGAAGCCGCGCGCCGGATCTTCGGCGCAGAGGCGCGCCTCGATCGCGGCGCCGCGCGCGCTCGGTTCGAGCGTGAGCGGCTCGCCCGCGGCGACGCGGAGCATCTCGTGCACGAGGTCGGTGCCCGTCACGAGCTCCGTCACCGGATGCTCGACCTGCAGGCGCGTGTTCATCTCGAGGAAGTAGAAGCTGCCGCCGCGGTCGAGCAAAAACTCGAACGTGCCCGCCGAGTGGTAACCGATCGAGCTCGCGCCTTTCACGGCGACGGCGCAGAGGGCTTCGCGCGTCGTCGCGTCGAGCGCGGGACACGGCGTCTCCTCCACGATTTTCTGGTGCCGCCGCTGGAGCGAACAGTCGCGCTCGAAGAGGTGCACGAGCCGGCCGTCGCGATCGCCGAGTACTTGAACCTCGACGTGCCGCGGCTCGACGAGCGCCTTCTCGATGTAGACCTCGCCGCTGCCGAAGGCTTTTTCGGCTTCGCTCCGCGTGCGCTCGAGCGCGCCCGCGAGCTCCTCCTCGCGCGCGACGAGGCGCATGCCCTTGCCGCCGCCGCCGTCGGTTGCCTTGACCATCACCGGGTAACCGACGCGCGCCGCCGTCGCGCGCGCCTCCTCGAGCGTTCCGGCATTGCCGCCCGGGACGATCGGCACGCCCGCCGCCGCCATCGCGGCGCGCGCTCGCTGCTTCGAGCCCATCGCGCGGATCGCGCTTGCCGGCGGCCCCACGAACGTGACGCCGCGCGCCTCGGCGAGCTCCGCGAACTCGGGGTTCTCGGACAAGAAGCCGTAACCCGGATGCAACGCCTCCGCTCCCGAGCGCCGCGCCGCCTCGACGAGCCGCTCGGCGTCGAGGTACGCGCGCGGATCGGCGCCGAGCGCGACCGCCTCGTCCGCGTGCCGCACGTGGAGCGACGCGCGATCGGCGTCCGTGTACACGGCGACGCTTTCGACGCCGAGCTCGCGCAGCGTGCGCATCACGCGCACCGCGATCTCGCCCCGGTTCGCGACGAGCACCTTCTTGAACATCGGGTTTCGAGCGTACTGCCGTTTGGGATCGGGCTCGGAGCGTCGGCCCGGTTTCGTCGCGGCGAGGCCGAGCGGCGGAGCCGCACACCGCGCCCGCGCAGCGACCCGCGGCGAGTTCAAAACTGTACGAATTTCAGAAGCTTACGAGCCCGTTGCCGAATCGGACCGAACCATGACGCGGCGGGGTGGGGCATCGTGGTATTCACGCGCGCCGTGAGCGGGGCCGAAGTCGTTACCGTTGCCGAACTCGACCGCCGGCTCCGCCGCGCCGCTGAAGCGGCCACCGGGACATTTTGGGTCGAGGGCGAGGTCACGTCGCTGAAACAGGCGGCGAGCGGTCACGCGTACTTTTGTCTGAAGGACGAGCGCGAGGACGCCGTCATCGATTGCGTCATGTACCGCTTCGACGCGCAGCGCGCGAAGAAGCACTTGGTCGAGGGCACGCGCCTGCAGCTCTGGGGACGCGCGACCGTGTGGGCGCCGCGCGGCCGCTTGCAGCTCGTCGGGAACTTCGCGCGGCCGGCGGGCAAGGGCGCGCTGCTCGAGGCGCTCGAGGCGCTCAAGCAGCGGCTCGCGAACGAAGGTTTGTTCGCGCCGGAGAAGAAGCGCCCGCTGCCGCGCGATCCGCGCGTCGTCGGCGTGGTGACGAGCGCGCACGGCGCCGCGTTCCACGA
The DNA here is from genome assembly GCA_035499895.1 of Polyangiaceae bacterium. GTDB lineage: Bacteria > Myxococcota_A > Polyangia > Polyangiales > Polyangiaceae > PMG-095. Next base: position 26,353 of record DATJXW010000083.1, read on the forward strand.
CATCCGCACGGTCGCGTTTCGGCGCGGCCGCGTGCGGCTCGTGCTCGCTCCCGCGCAGGTGCAAGGCGACGGCGCGCCGGAGAGCATCGTCGGCGCCCTCGATTTGCTCGAGCGTTATCCCGGGCTCGACGTGGCGATCGTCGGTCGCGGCGGCGGATCCGGCGAGGATTTGCAGGCGTTCAACGACGAACGCGTGGTCCGGCGCGTGGCGCGCTTCGGCGTGCCCGTCGTGAGCGCCGTCGGCCACGAGATCGACGTGACGTTGACGGACCTCGCCGCGGACGTGCGAGCGGCCACCCCGTCGCAAGCGGCCGAGCTCGTCGTCCCGGACGGCCGCGCGCGTCACGAAGCGCTCGCCCGTCAAAAGCTCGCGCTCCTGCGCGCCCAGCGCTCGCGGCTCGAGCTCGCCCGCGCCCGGCTCTCGCACCTGCGCGCGGAGCTCGGCGATCCGCGCTTCGTCTTGATTCAACGGCAGCAGGACCTCGACGAGCTCCGCGAACGGCTCCGCCGTCGCTTCGAACGTCAGCTGCAGGTGCGCCGCGCCCGCACGGCGTCGCTCGAGCGCCGCCTCGCGAGCCGGCATCCGCAAAACGTGATCGGCCGCGCCCGCACCGAGCTCGGGCCGCTCGCCGTGCGACTCGAGGCCGCCGCGGCGCGCAAACTCGAGCGCCTGCGCGCCGAGCTCGCGGAGCGAGCGGGTCGGCTGGACGCGCTGTCGCCGCTCACGGTGCTCGCGCGCGGTTACGCGATCGCGACCAGGGCGGACGGTCGCGCCGTGCGGAGCGCGCTCGAAGTGACGCCCGGCGAGGACGTTGCCGTTCGGCTCGGCCGCGGCGAGTTCGCGGCACGCGTCACCGCGGTGCGCGACTCGGCCGCACCGAGCGCGAACCCCCAAAAACCGGCGGAATCGTGAGTCTCCGCTTCGCTCTCTTCGGGCATCCGGTCGCCCACTCGCTCTCGCCGGTGATCCACCAGGCGGCCTACGCCGCGCTCGGCATGCCGCATCGCTACGAGCTCGTCGATCTCGCCCACGTCGACGCGCTGCGGGCCGCGTTCGCGGAGCTCCGTGCCGGCTCGCTCGCCGGCGTGAACGTGACGATTCCGTGGAAGCGCGAGGCCTTCGCGCTCGCGGATCGCGCGGACGCGAGCGCCGCGGCGGTCGGTGCGGCGAACGTGCTCGTGCGCGCGGCGAACGGGGAGCTCGTCGCTTACAACACGGACGTGCCGGCGCTGGCGGACGACATCGGCGAGCTCGCCTCGGCGCCGGCGTCGGGGCTCGTGCTCGGGAGCGGCGGCGCGACGCTCGCCGCGGTCGCTGCGCTCGTTCGGCTCGGCGCGCGTGAGGTCGGAGTGTCGGCGCGGCGCTTTGCGGTGGAGACGGACCGAGCCGCGTGGCCGCTCGCCGCGGAGCTCACGCGGCTCGGAGCGCGCTTGCTCGCGTGGCCGGGCGCGCACGCGAGCGAGCTCGCCGATTTTGCGGCGCGCGCGAGCGTCGTCGTGCAGGCGACGAGCGCGGGCATGCACGGCGCGGCCCCCGGCGCCGACGTGGCGCGTGTCGTCCCGTGGCGTCGCTTGCAGCCGGGGACGGTCGCCTACGATCTCGTCTATAACCCCGCCGAGACGGAGTTTTTGCGCGAAGCCCGCGCGCACGGCGCGGTGGCTCGGGGCGGGCTCGGGATGCTCGTCGGGCAGGCCGCGCTCGCGTTCGAGCTCTGGCTCGGGGTCGCGCCGCCGCGCGAGCCGATGCGGCGGGCGGCGGAGGCGGAGCTCGCGAGGAGGCGCGCGTGAAGGGGCGCGACAAGAGCGACTGGCGCCCGTCGCGGAGCGGCCCCTGGCCGATCGTGCAGCTCGGCGGCGAGCTCGCGCGCGGCGAGCGCGAGTGGCTGCACACGAACGGCGCGGGTGCTTACGCGATGAGCACGGTGCCGCTCATGCACACGCGGCGGCACCACGGCGCGTTCGTGGCGATGCTCGAACCGCCGCTCGGGCGTCACGTCATCGTGAGTCACGGCGATACGACGGTGCACGTCGAAGACGACCGCCGCACCTACCGGCTCTCGACGCACCAGTTCCCGAACGTCGCGCCGACGCTCGGCTATCGCTTGCTCGAGTATTTCGCGCTCGACCCGATCCCGCGCTGGACGTACCGGCTCGGCGCGCACACGCTCGAGCGCACGCTCTGCCTCGCGCGCGGGCGGAACGCGTCCGTCTGGAGCTACACGTGGTACGGGCGAACGCCCGCGAAAATCAGCATCCGGCCGCTGATGCCGCTCCGGCCGATCGAAGCGCTGATGAACGAGCACGGCGGGATGATGCAGGTGGTCACGCTCCGGCCGGGCGCCGTGGAGCTCCGGCCGGTTCCGGCGCTGCCCGCCGTGCACTTCACGCACGAAGGCATGTTCATGGGGTCGCCCGACTGGTGGCGGCGCTTCGAGTACCTCGAGGATCGCGCCGACGGACTCGCGTTCCAGGAGGACATGTGGACGCCGGGGGTGTTCGAGCTCTTGCTCGAGCCGGGGAAGACGTGCCACGTGGCCGTGTCGATCGGCTCGCCGCTCCACGCGCGCCCGGGCGACATCGTGGACGAGGCGGCCGCGTTCTTGCGCGCGCAGGATCTCGGGCCGACGCGCTCGAACGCGGTTCGGGTGCTCGGCGTCGCGGCGGAGCAGTTCTGTCTCGACGCGGTCTCGCCGCCGAGCGTCGTGGCCGGCTACCCGAGCCATCAACTGTTCGTGCGCGATTGGGTCATCGCGTTGCCCGGCCTCTTGCTCGCGCGCGAGCAATTCGAGCGGGCCGAGCGCTTGCTCGGAGCGCTCCTCGCGCACCAGCGCGGCGGATTGCTGCCGGGCATCGTGCCGACGCGGGGTGCGCGTCGCGCTCGGCCGCTCCCGGACGCGACGCTCTGGCTCTTCGAGGCCGCGCGACTGATGCTCGCCCGGCGCGGGCCACGCCATCCGTTTCTGGCGAAGGCGCTCTTTCCCGCGCTCGCGCGCGCGTTCCTGCGCTTCACGGGTCGACAGCGGCGGGTCGTGTGGCGTTCGGCGGACGGCCTGCTCGTCACGCGCGAGCCCGGCGGCGCCCTCACGTGGATGGACGCGCAGGTCGACGGCAAGCCCGTCACGGCGCGCGCCGGCATCGCCATCGAGCATCAAGCGCTCTTCGCGCGCGGCGCCGATCTGCTCGCCACGCTCGCGAGCTTCTACGGGCACGACGCGCTCGCCGCGCGCGCGAGCGACGCGGCCCATCGCGCGCGCGCGGCGTTCCGCGGCCGCTTCTGGTGCGGCGACACGGACTATCCCTACGACTGCGTGAGCGAGGCGCGCGACCGCGCCGACGCTTGGGCCGACCAGAGCGTGCGCCCGAACGCGCTCATCGCGCTCGCCATCGATCCGACGCTGTTCGAGGATTGGCAAGCCGAGGCGATCCTGCAGCGGGTCCAATCCGAGCTCCTCACGCCGCAGGGCATCCGTAGTCTTTCGCCGAACGACCGCCTGTACATGGGTCACTTCGGCGGGAACGCGGCGGAGCGCGAATTCGCGTACCACCAAGGCACCGCCTGGACCCACCTCCTCGGCTATTACGCGCGCGCCGCGCACCAGCGCTGGGGCGAGGAACCTCAGGGTCGCGACGAGATCGTGCGGCTCCTCGAACAAGTGGTCGACGCCGGGCCGCTCTTCGGGCAGCTCGCGCAGCTTTCGGACGGCGACGCGCCGTTCCGTTCGCGCGCCTGTCCGGCGCAGGCGACGGCCGTCGCCGAGATCCTGCGCGCGCTCGTCGAGCTCGGCGGCTGACGTCCGCGCGAATTGCCGAAGAAATACGCCCGTTTCGAGCCGGTGGCCCGAACTTCGGGGGGCGGCTTCATAAAAGCCGAGCTCGCCGCCCACTGACCCGGCGATGACACTCCGCTCACGCTTCGTCGCTCTTCGGTCGACTCGGCGCCCGCGCACGCTCGCCGTCGCCGCACTCTTGGTGCTCGCCGGCGGCGCGTCGGCAACGGCGTGCGGGAGCAGCGCCCGCACCGACTTGAACAAGGCGCCGGCAGGGGCCGCCGCCGACGCGGGACAAGGCGGCGACGCGTCGCTCGGGACCGGCGGCGGGACGCACGAAACCGGCGGGAGCATCGCGGTCGGCGCTCAGGGCGGTAGCGGCACGAAAGGCGGCGGCAAAGGCGGCTCGAGCGGCGGCGACGCCGTCGCGGGCGCGAGCGACGGCGTGACGGGCGGCAGCAGCGGCACCGCGGGCACCGCCGGCAGCGTGGGCCTTCCGGCGCTCGGCACGACTCAGTGCAGCGACGGCATCGACAACGACGGCGACGGCCTCATCGACGGCCTCGATCCCGAATGCACCGGACCTTGGGACAACGACGAGAGCTCGTTCGCGACCGGCATCCCCGGCGACAACAAGGATCCGAAGTGGCAGGACTGCTTCTTCGACGGCAATTCCGGCGCCGGCGACGATCGCTGTCGGTATCCGACGACGTGCCTCACGGGCGAGCTCTCGCAGGACGACCCGCAATGCGCCGTCACCCAAGCGTGCATCGACAACTGCGCTCCCGCCGTTCCGAACGGCTGCGATTGCTTCGGCTGCTGCTCGGTCGAGCTCGCCGACGGTTCGAGCGTCGACATCTTCGAAGCGTCCACGTGCTCGCTCGCCAACATCGACGACACGACGGCGTGCCCGCGCTGCTCGAAGAGCACGCTGTGTCAAAACCCGTGCGGCGAGTGCGAGCTTTGCCCCGGCAAGACCGTCGACGACTTGCCCGCGAGCTGCACGCCGCCCGCGACGGGCACCGGCGGCTCGGACGGAAGCGGCGGTTCGAGCGGCACCGCGGGCACGGACAGCACCGGCGGCACGAGCGGAACGACGGGGACCGGCGGCACCGGCAGTCCGCCGCCGCCCGCGTACACCTGCGACGGCGGCCAGCAGGTTTGCGGCCCCGGGCTCGCGGCATGCCCCGAGGGTCTCTACTGTTCGCTCGGTTGCTGTACGGTGGTCGTGCGCTGATAAGCTCGGCGCGCCATGCGGCGCGGGCGGCTCGGCTTCGCACTCGGTATCGTGTTTTGGGCGCGTTCCGGGCTCGCGCTCGACGACGGCCCGCGCGCGGCGCTCGTGCTCGCGCGCGGCGCCGGTACGGAAGCGTGCCTGCGTGAGCGCGCCATCGAGCGCGCGGTCGAGCGCCGCCTGCGCCGGCACGTGTTCGTCGAGCCGGGGGCGGCCGATTTGCGCATCGACCTAGCGCTCGCGCGTGAGCCGGACGGCGCCTGGTCGGCGAGGCTCGCGCTGCGCGGGCCGCACGGCGCCGAGCTCGGCGCGCGCGAGCTCGAGACGCAGGCGCCGCACTGTTCCGCGCTCGATGAGTCGCTCGTGCTCGTCGTCGCCTTGCTCGTCGACTCACCGGAGGCGCGCGGCGCCGTCGAAGCGTCGAAGCACGAGCCCTTGCCGTCCGCGCCCGCTCCGCCTACCCAGACGAGCACGCCGTCCGCGCCGCCGCGAAGCCGAACGCAGCCGGGGCCCATCGAGCTCCCGCCTGACACGTTCGCGCCGCGCGAGCCGTACCGCTTCGAGCTCGGAGCGGGAGCGGCCTTCTTGCCGGGCGCGATTCCGGGAGTGCCGTTCGGGCCCGAGCTTTCGTTCGGGGTGCGCCCGCCGCACTTCGCGGCGATCCGGCTCCGTCCCGCGTTCTTCTCGTCGAGCGAAGCGCACGCGCCGACGGCCGATCGCGGCGGTCGCTTTTCGCTCGTCGCGGTCGCGCTCGACGTGTGCCCCGCCGAGCAGTCGGTCGGACGTTGGCGCTTGTTCGCTTGCGCGGGCCAGCGTGTCGGCCGCTTGGCCGCCCGGGGGTTCGGTTTTCAGCAAACCGAGCACGCGGTCGAGCTCTATTACGCTCTCGGCGCGACGGCGGGGGGTACCTTTTGGTTCACGCAGCCCCTCGGCCTCGCCCTGAACCTGGGTGCGGAGGCGCCGCTCAGTCGCGACGCCTACTTCTCCTTCGGCCCCGCCGGCGAACGACGCACCATTTTCCGCACAAGCCCCGTGGTAGGCGCCGCCACGGCGGGCCTCGTCCTCGCCTTTTGATAATCGCAACGCCGTGTTCCCACTCACCTTGTTGAAGCCCGGACCCGCGTTCACGGTTCGGGAAGTCTTCGATGAGCACGCCGGCTACCTTTGGCGCACCTTCCGGCATCTCGGCATGCCCGAGGCCGACGTTCCCGACCTCTGCCAGGAGGTGTTCGTCGTCGTGCACCGAAAGCTCGGCGAGTTCGAGGGGCGCTCGTCGCTCAAGACTTGGCTTTACGGCATCTGCCTCAGGGTCGCGTCCGATCACCGGCGGCGCGCGCACGTCCGCCACGAGCGCGCGCAGGCCGACGCCGGCGAAGAGCTCGAGTCGGGCGGCAGCTTCGGACCCGACGCTCGGATCGACGCGCGAGCGCAATTGCAAGCGCTGCTCGCCGAGCTCGACGACGACAAGCGCGCCGTGCTCGTCCTCTACGAGCTCGAAGGGCTCACCATGAAAGAGGTCGCGGAGGTCGTCGGCTGTCCGCTGCAGACGGCGTACGCGCGTCTCCACGCGGCGCGCGCACGCTTGCTCGAGGCGCGTACCGCCGCGCGTGAACGAGGCAGCGAGCCATGAGCGACCCGAATCGCTTTCGCGACGGCGGCGCCGACGTCCCCGCCGAGCTCGCACGCCTCTTCGAGACCGGCGCGAAGGACTTACCGAGCGAAGGCGATCTCCGCCGCCTCGCCGCGCGGCTCGGTCCCGTGCTCGAACCGCCGGGCGGAGGCTCGGCGTGGCCCGGCTGGCCCGTGATCGGCAAGGTCGCGGCGCTCGCCGTGGTGGTTGCCGGCTCCGCCGTCTTCTTCGCGCTGAACTTCGGCCCGCACACGCCGCGCCCGCCCGACAGGCCCGACGCGCCGGCTCCGACCGAAGCGTTCGCCCCGTCGGACTCGGCGCTTTCGGCCCTGAACGCTGCCACGGCGAGCGCCGCGGACGCCGGCGCGGTGCCGCCCGCAGCGAGCGGCGCGGTGCCGCCCGCAGCGAGCGCGCCGAGCGACGCCGGGTCGAGCCGTTCCGAGGCGACCGCGCCCCGCGCTGCGGAGACGGAAGCGGAGCTGCTCGAACGGGCTCGCGACGCTCTTTCGGCGAACCCGGCGCGCGCGCTCGCGCTCACCGAGCAAGACCGGACGCGCTTTCCAGCGGGTGTGCTCGCGCAGGAGCGCGACGTGATCGCGATTCAGGCGCTCGCACGTCTCGGTCGCAAAGACGAAGCCGCGCGCCGGGCCGCCGACTTCGCGCGGCTCTATCCGAACTCGGCGTACAGAAAGAAGCTGGATCAGAGCGCGCCATGAGCCCGCTCGCGCTTCGGGCGGCGCGCTTCGGCTCCGTGTTCGCGCTGGCCTCGGCTTTCGCCGCCGGCTGCTCGCGTGACATCGAGCTCGGCGCCGACCCGAGCGGAGCGAGCGGCGGCGCGGGCGGGAGCGGCGGCTCCGCGGGCGCGAATGCCGGACGCGCGGGGAGCGGCATCGTCGTCGTCACCGGCGGCGGGGCGGGTGAGGGCGGGGAGAGCGGCGCGTCCGGCGCGTCCGGCGCGTGCGTTCCTGCCTCGTGCCACGGCAAGATCTACGCGTGCGGCAACTGCAAGGACGACGACGGCGACGGCAAGATCGACGCCGACGACCCCGAGTGCACGGGGCCGTGCGACGATCGCGAAGACAGCTTCGACGTCGGCCTGCCGGGCGGCGGCGCCGACAAGTGCAGCGAGGATTGCTTCTTCGACAACGGCAACGGCGCCGGCAACGACGGCTGTCGCTTCAGCCATCGCTGCGATCCGCTGTCCGTCGCGCCCGATTACCCGCCGACCGGCAGCGCGAGCTGTTCCTACGACGAAGCCGCGAACATTCCCGGCGGCGGGAGTTGCGCGGAGCTTCGCGCCGCGCAAGCCGGCTCGTGCGCGGACGTGTGCGGCCCGCTCACGCCGAACGGCTGTGACTGCTTCGGTTGCTGCGAGATCCCGGCGGGGAGCGGGCGCTTCGTGGCGCTCGGCGGCGGCTCCGGCACGTGCACCTCCGAAAACCTCGACGACAGCGCCGCCTGCCCGCCGTGCACGCAGGTGCCCTCGTGCCTGAACACGTGCGATCCGTGCGAGAGTTGCGTCGGACGGCCGGAGCCGCTCGCGAGCTGCACGAGCACGGTCGACGCGTGCGACGGCGTGTTCGAGCCGTGTGATCGCGCCGGCTCCGCGCTCTGTCCGGCGGGCTCGTATTGCATCACGGGCTGCTGCGTGCCGGAACCGCGCTGAGCGCGAACGGCTCCGTGGCGCTCGGCGTCGCTCCGCCGCGTGCTAAAGCGAGCCCCGTGATCCAGAGCTACGAGGGCAGCTGTCATTGCGGGCGCGTGAAGTTCGGCGTGCGCGGCGACCTCGCCGACACGGTCGTGTGCAACTGCTCGATGTGTGAAAAGAAGGGCTTTTTGCACCTCATCGTCGAGCCCGCCGCGTTCGAGCTTCACTCCGGGCAAGACGAGCTCACGACGTACCGTTTCAACACGGGCACCGCCAAGCACACGTTCTGCCGCCATTGCGGCGTCCATCCGTTTTACGTCCCGCGCTCGCACCCCGACCAAGTGGACGTGAACGTGCGCTGCCTCGCGGGCGTCGACCTGAGCGCGCTCAGGCCTCGACCGTTCGACGGCAAGCATTGGGAGCAGTCGATCGACGGGCTGCGGCAGCCACGTTGAGGCGCCGCGCGGCCTTCACGGCCGCTCGATGGGGCCGACGCAGAGCGAGGCGTGCGGAACGACGCTCGGCACCGTGAAATCGACGTAGACGCCCTGATACACGAGGCGGTGGGTGCCCGCCGTCATGGGCGTCGGGGATCGACAAGTCGCGGGCGTGTAGCCGCCGCAATCCGCAGTGCAGCCGCTGCCGAGGGGAGCGCTCTCGTACTCGCAGAACGACGCCGCGGCCGTGTACGTGCCGGAGTCCTCCGTCACGGAGCATGCGTTCCGCGGCCAAGTCGTGCAGCTCGACGAGTAGCAACCCGCCGGTCGCGCCTCGACGACGAGCACGTCGCCGACGTTCAGCTCGTCATCGACCGGGCCCTGCCGTCCGACGATGCAGATGCTGTCGACGGGCGCTTCCGTGCACGCCACGTCGAGCTCGCCCCCGGCGCCGCCGAAATCGTTCGCGTTCGAGGTCCCGCCCGTCGCCGAGCTCACGCCGCCCGTCGCCGAGCTCACACCGCCCGAACCTCCGCCGGTGCCTCCGCCACCGCTCGTTCCGGTGCTCGGCGTGCCACCGCTCGCCCCGGTGCCCGTCGTGCCACCGGCGTCGGGAGTCTCCCCCGGTGGACCCAGATCGGGCCCGCAGTAAATGGCGGTGCACTCGAAGCCATCGGTGGTGCACGTGCACGTATTGCAGCCGTCGTTGTAGCTCTGCCCGACCGCCAAGTGCTTCCCCTCCGTGAGGCATCCGCCGGCGTCGTACTCGGTGCTCCTCCCGCCGCAGGCGACGAACACGAGCGAGCACGCGAACGCCACCGAACCCAACGCACGCCACACCATGGCGGGAACCTTGGCTCCGAACGCGCATCCCGGCAAGGACGTGGCAATATCGAGAACGCGCATGGCATCACGGGATCCGTCGGCCCTCGGCTATCGCCGCATCGTGAGCTTGCTCGTCGCGCTCGTGGTCGTGCCGACGTCGCTCTTGCTCGCGCTCGGCGTGGTGTTGCTTTTCATGGGCGAGGCCGCCGTCAACATCCTCATGGGGATTCTCGTGCTCGCGCTCTCGGGGGCGGCGGTCACGGGCGTCGTGCTCGTGTGGGTCTTCGTGCGGCGCGAAGCGAACCTTTCGGCGCTCCAGAGCGACTTCGTCTCGAAGGTCTCGCACGAGCTCCGCACCCCGCTCACCTCCATCCGCCTCTTCGCCGAGACGCTCGCGCTCCGCCGCGGCGACGAAGCGGCGGCTCAAAAATGCATCGAAGGTTTGTCGAAGGAGAGCACGCGCCTGCAGGAGCTCATCGACCGCCTGCTCGATTGGGGCCGCATGGAGAGCGGCGGTCGCGAGTTCGTCCTGAAAGACACCGATCTGCGCTCCATCATCGTCACGGCGCTCGAGGCGTTCGATCCGGTGCGTGAACGCCGGCACGTCGAGCTCGTCTCGCAGCTCCCGCCGGAGTCGCTGCTCGTGCGCGCCGATCGCGGCGCCATGAGCGACGCGCTCCTGAACCTGCTCACGAACGCGTACAAGTACGGCGGCGATCCGCCGCGCATCGAGGTCGCGTACGTGCAGGGCGCGCGCGACGTGACCGTCACCGTGAAGGACAACGGCCAGGGCATCCCCCAAGCCGAGCACACGCGCATCTTCCAGAAGTTCTATCGCCTCGACGACCGCCTCTCGCGCGAGCGCGAGGGCTCCGGGCTCGGGCTCGCCATCGTGAAACACGTGATGAAGGCGCACCGCGGCCGGGTCGAGCTCGTGAGCGAAGCCGGCAAAGGCAGCACTTTTTCGCTGGTTTTGCCGTCGGCGCCGCTCGCCGGGTCCGAACGCCCCAGCGCGCGGGAGAGCATCGCGCCGTCGACGTTGGCATGAGCCTCGCTAAACTCGAGTCGAGCCGAAGGCCTACGCGATGTCCGAGCCGAGACCCAAGATCCTGATCGTCGAGGACGACGAGAGCATCACGCTCGGCCTGCAGATGAACCTCGAGGCCGAAGGCTACCGCGTCACCGTGGCGAACGACGGCGAGGACGGCCTGACGCACGCGCTCGGCGGCGGCTTCGATCTGATCGTGCTCGACGTGATGCTCCCGCGCATGAACGGCTTCGAGATGGTGCGCGCCCTCCGCGCCAAGGGCCAATACGTGCCGGTCATCATGCTGAGCGCGCGCGGCGAAGAGATGGACAAGGTCATGGGCCTCGAGCTCGGCGCCGAGGACTACATCACCAAGCCCTTCGGACTCGCCGAGCTCCTCGCGCGCGTCAAAGCCGTGCTCCGGCGCGACGGTATCGTCAAACGCCGCGGCGAGCAGCCGCTCCGCGCCGCCGATCTCGAGGTCAATCCCCGTTCGCGCGAGGTGCGGCGCGACGGCGCGCTCGTCGATCTCACCGCCACCGAATTCGACGTGCTCTGGTGCCTGATCGAGGCGAACGATCGCGCCCTCACGCGCGAGGAGCTGCTCGAGCGCGTGTGGGGGCCCGGCCATCACGTCACCCTGCGCACCATCGACAACTTCGTGCTGCAGCTCCGCTCGAAGCTCGAGAAGGATCCGGCCGAGCCTCGCCACCTCGTGACGGTGCGCGGCGTCGGTTATCGCTTCAAGCCGTAGTCCGCGCCGCTCGCCGCGCCCGCGCCGGTCCGGAGCAGCGGCGCCGCGTTCCATGCTAATGGACGGACCCCCGTGGACCAGAATCTGCTCCGTTCCTACTTCGGCACCATCTACGAGCTCCCGCTCGAGACGGGCGTCGTCCGCGTCTCCATCGACGGCGAGGTCGTGAAGGACACCGCGCAGTTGCCGCCCATCCTGCGGCAGGATTTCGCGCTCGTCACCGCGTACAATCCGCGCAGCATGCCGCTCCCGCGCCGCGTGAACGAAGCGCGGCAGCAGGTGCTCCGCGATCTGCTGGTCCTCGGCTGTTACCGCGTCGAACAATGCGTCGGCTACGACGAAGAGCCCGAGGGCCCGTGGCGCGAGCCGGCGTGGCTCGCCATCGGCATCCCGCGCGACGAAGCCATCGGCTTCGGGCGCACCTTCCGCCAAAACAGCATCGTCTATTGCCGGAACGCGCGCCCCGAGCTCATCGTCACCGACACGACCCTCGACGAAATCGGCCGCACCTTCCAGGGTAACTGGCGCATTCGCTGAGCGTAGCGGGCGAAGCTGCCCACCCCGCGCCATGCTCGGCGGCTCCGCCGCCTGCGCGTGCCGCCGCCGCCTCCCCGATGTCGTGCTCGCCTGCGGCTGCGCGCGCCATGGGAGGGGCCGTGGTATTCTCGCGTTGCGTGCTTCGCCGGCTGCTCCCGCTCGTCCCGCTGCCGTTCGTCTTCGCGTTCGGCGCGTGGGCGTCCGCGCGTGTCGCGGACCGTGCCGGCGCGGACGCCGCCGTCGCGCTCTCGGCCTTCGCCGTGCTCGCGCGCGCTCACGAGCTCCCGCCGCCCGACGCCGAACCCGAGTTCATTCCGACGGACTTCCAAGTGCTCGCCGAGCCGGCCGAGCCGCCCGCCAAGAACCACAAGGCCGCGAAGAAGGCGCGCGCGGCCGCGGCGCCCGTCGTGTTCGTCTCGCAGAAGGCGGTGCTCGGCCTCGCGAACTCGGGGGCACGCCCGCACGGCGCGTTCGTGCCGGCGAACGCGGTGCGTCCGGCCGGGCTGCGGCTCACCGGCGTCAGTGCGCTCGGCATCGGCTTGCTCGACGGAGACGTGCTCACGCGCGCCGTCGGTCAGCCCGCGACCGCGACGAGCGCGGTGATCCAGGCCGTGCTCGCGGCGCGCGCGCACCACGCCGCCGTGCTCGAAGGCGAACTCTGGCGTGGCGCTCAGCGCTTCGTCATTCGCGTCGAGCAGCCGTACGTCGACGAACGGCACGCGGACGCCGACGGCGACTCCGGTGCGGTCACCGCCGCGCGCTAGTCCCTTCGAGCGCTCATGACGCGCCCGCGCGCCTGGCCGAGCCCTTCGAGCGTCGCGTTCGCGGCGGTCGTCGTGTCCGTCGCGTGCGAACCGCCTCGTCCGCCGGCGAGCGCACCGAGTCGCGTTTCGCCGCCGACCCGAGCCGCTTCGTCGCCGATCGGCGCCGTTCCGTCGGCGTCGAGCTCTCCTGCCGGAGCTTCGTCTTCCGGCGACCGAGCCCTTGCGCCGCCTTCAGCCGCCTCGGCGAGCACCGCCGATGACGAGCGGCAAGCGGCCGTTCAAGTCGCGGCCGCATGGCTCGAAGCGCTCGCGGACGGGCAGCCTCCGGAGCCCGCCCTCGACGCGAGCGCGCCCGAGCTCGAGGTCGTGGTGTGGGGTCCGACGAGCGCCCAGCCCGGGTGCGGCGACGTCGATAGCGCGCGAGATCAGCGCTCGCTCCGTGCGGTGAATCTCGGCGTTCCGAAGCTCGTCGCCTGCCTCAAGGACGACGGTCTGCTCTCGGGGAACATCCCCGAATATGCGGCGGGCGCTTGGAGCGAACAGCCGCCGCCCGCGGACCGCGTCGGGCGGCGCGGCTACATCACGGCGTTTTCCCTCGCCGCGCTGCCGCATCCGTTGGAGCGCCAGCGAGGAGCCCTGTCCGAGGAGGTGCGGCAGGGCTCGCTCGTCTTCGAGTTTTTCGCGACGGACGGCGGCGGTGGCACGACTCACGGCGCGCTCGTCCTGCGCAAGGTCGCGGGTGCGCTCGAGGTCGCCCGCGTTTTCATCGCGGACGACTTCAAAGACTGACGCTCAGAGCCCGCTGAACCCCGAGCGGTAAAGTCCCGCTTGGAGGTCGCTCTCGAGCGCGACCGGGTCGTGCGCCGTGACGACGTGAACGTCTTTGGGCAACGCCGCGAGCGCGCGGAGCTGGGCCGCGACCGCGCCGCGATCCTCGCCCATGATGACGGTCGCGAGCGCGGGGCGGCCGCGAACGAGCCTGATGTTGTCCTTCGTCCACGCGATGTCGCCGACGAACAGGTAGCGCGCGCCGCTCGCGAGCTCGACGTAAACGAGCTGGCTCCCGCGCGAGTGACCGGGCGCCTTCTGCAGCACGACGCCCGGCGTGACCGTGTAAAGTCCTTCGTAATCGAGCGGCTGCAGCCGTTCGAGGCTCCCGGCGGGGTAGTCTTTGTGCTCGAGCTGCGGGCTTTCGAGCTGCTCGCGCGTCATGTGCGTCTGCTTCACGAGCGCGTTGAAGTCGGGCGCGCCCGCGAGGCCGCCCGCGTGATCGAGGTGCTCGTGCGTGAAGACGATGTCCTGTGCCGAGGCCATCGCCTTCTCGACCCGGTCGAAGGCGGCGCGGTCGAACTTGCCGCCCGGCATCGAACCCGCGGCCGCGGGCGTCATCGCCGTATCGATGATCAGTGAGTGATCGGGCCACACCACGCGGTGCGAGAGCAGCACCATCTTGTGCAGGCCGAAGCCGTCGCCCGCGACGACGAGCGTGCGCGGGAACCCGAACTCACCGACCTTCTCCACCTCGATGTGGTCCGGCAGCGCGCCCGGCTTCGCGCTCGCCGCGCGGTGCAGCGCGGTGAGATCGATCACGTAGTCCGAGCTCGGCGCCGCGGCGGTGTCGAGCAAGAAGTGCTTCGCCGCGAGGAGCACGACGGCGAGCCCGCCGACGACCCAGAGCACGATGCGTTGCCAGCGTTTGAGCTTCATGGCAGACGCCTTAGCACCTCCAAATGCGCTCCGGAATTCTGCTGGCACCAGCCCTCGCCCTAGGTTACGCCCCAAAAATGCGCGCTTATTGGCTCGGGCGTCGGCGCCGCTTCTGGTTCCTTCTTATTTGCATTGCCTTGGTGGTGCCTGAGGCGGCGAGCTGTGGCTCGAGCAGTTCTCCGGCGTAGCACTCGCCCGCCGCGAACACCCCTTCGAGCGGCGGATCAGGACCGGCCGCGAGCGTGGAACCTGCCACGTTGGCCCCGCCGCAGGCGGCGCGGGCGGGGAAGCCTTGTCGAACGATGCTGGCGCAAGCGGCTCCACGGCGGGCGTTGACACGGATGCGCGCGGCGGCCAAGCCGGCGGCTCAGGCTCGAGCTCGAAATGAAGCGGGCGCCGCGGGAATGGGAGCCAGCGTGACGATCTGCGTCGCCCCCGTTCACTTCGAGCATCGGCATGCGGGGAAGTCTTCGTTTCCCTTGCTCGATGACACGACAACGCTCCTCGACCACAATGTGTGGGCGTTCCAGAGTTTATGGAACGACAATACTCCCAGCGACCGCATGATGAGTCACCGGACGTACCGCTCGGTCTCGAAACGACGGACGATTTATTACAAAGCCCCAGCAAGGGGTTCGCTCCTTATCCGATGGATCGGCGGACCGATCCAACAGAGGCGCTCGACACGTTCCCGGTGAGTGGCACCCCCGATTCCGCCGAGATCGCGGGCGACGCCTGCGAAAACGGCGCATCCGGCCCGATCAGCCCCGCGATCTGCTGTAGCGGTTCATTTCGCTGTGACCCGCACCTCGTGTGCGATTGAGTCGCACGACTCGGTTTGTCACCTCGCGCTTACAGTAGGCAGGAGGATGGTCCGATGCGCGAGGAACCGTTCCCTCCCGCTGCCAAAATTGACCACAGGTTACTACCGGTGCAGTAGCCGTGCGCGGCTCGGCACCTTGGGAAGCCGAACGATACATCATGACCATGAGTCTTCCAACGTTTCGGTGGCGGCTCACAACCCCAAGACGGTCACCGGAGCCGTCGCACCGTTGGCGACTGCAGGATTAGGGGTCGCGTTGTCGGGGATCGTGCCGCCCCAACACTCGACGGCACCAGTGGAACGAAGGGCGCACATGTAGTCAGCGCCAGCCGCGATCGCCACTGCATCTGTCAAACCGGGTGCCACAACCGGCGTTGTCGACGGCGTCACGGTTCCGTCCCCGATCTCACCTGCCACGTTGCGCCCCCAACACTCAACAGTACCGCCGGCACGAAGAGCGCAGGTGTCGGAGTCTGCGCCAACTGCGACCGCAATTGCGTCGGTCAGTTTGGATACCGTCACGGGAATCGTCGACATCTTAGTATTGCCGTTGCCGAGATCCCCGTTGCCGTTGTCTCCCCAGCACTCGACCGTGCGATCCGACATCAACGCGCAGCTGTGGTTCCCCCCAGCGGCAATGGCCGTGGCCCCAGTCAGGCCAATCACCGAAACGGGCGTCGAGGACGCGGTCGTGGTCCCGTTCCCGAGCTGGCCGAAAGAGTTGCTGCCCCAACACTCGACCGCCCCGTCCGAGACAATGGCACAGGCGTGGCCATCTCCGACGTCGATCGCAACAACGCCGGTCAGGCCATCTACAACGGTCGGAGTCTGCGTCGTATACTGCGTGAAGCCGGGAACGCTCTCCCCCCAACACTCAACCGTGCCGCCAGAGAGCACCGCACAGGTCGCCCAGTCCCTGGAGGCGATTGCGGTTGCGCCCGTCAAGCCCGTAACCGATGTCAGGCCCGTAGTACTGTCGCTGCTGCCATTGTCACCGGACAACCCCCAGCATTCGACGCTACCACCAGAGAGCAGCGCGCAGGTGTGATGTGCCCCCGCGGCGAGGGCCACCACGCCGTTCAGACCCGTCACTGGCACCGGACTAAAGGAAGGGGTCACCGTTCCGTCGCCGAGCTGGCCGGAGTCATTATCCCCCCAACACTCGACTGTACCTCCCGAAAGCACAGAGCAAGCGTGGGCACCTCCCGCGGCAATACCATTTGCCTTAGTCGTCAGACCCATCACCGGCACAGGCGTCATCGCTCCATTAGCGATCTGTCCAGACGTGTTGTTCCCCCAACATTCTATCGTGCCGCCCGACAAGAGCGCGCACGTGTATTCCAAGCCTGCGGCGATCGTCGTCGCGCCCATCAGGCCAGCCGCCGCGACCGGCGTCGTGGATGACGTGGTTCCAATATCGCCAAGCTCACCGTATTCGTTGTCTCCCCAGCACTCGACGGCACCGCCCGCCACGACTGCACAGGTGTGATCCGAACCGGCCGCGATCGCCGTCGCACCGGTCAGCCCTGTCACCGCGACAGGCACGTCGACCGCCGTCATGGCACCGTTGCCCAGTTCGCCGACCGCGTTGTCTCCCCAACATTTGACAGCCCCGCCCG
This sequence comes from Polyangiaceae bacterium, assembly GCA_035499895.1. Taxonomy (GTDB): domain Bacteria; phylum Myxococcota_A; class Polyangia; order Polyangiales; family Polyangiaceae; genus PMG-095. Next base: position 43,125 of record DATJXW010000083.1, read on the forward strand.
AGACGATCGCGCAGGTGTGGCCGCCATTCGGTTCGTTAGGAGACGCGGCAATAGCCGTCGCGCCCGTCAAGCCTGCCACCGGGACCGGCGTCGCGGACGACGTCGTGGTCCCATCGCCGAGCTGGCCGGTCTCATTGTCCCCCCAACACTCCACGGTGCCATCGGAAAGCAGCGCGCACGTGTAATCCCCACCCGCCGTGACAGCCACTGCACCAGTGAGTACCGTCATTGGACCAGAGCTCCCTAAGCACTCGACCGCACCGCTTGAGAGCAGCGCACAGGTTTGCTTCCCTACGGCGATAGCCGTGACCCCGGTCAGCCCCGTCACCGCCACGGGCGTCGCGGATAATGTCGTCGTCACGGATGAGTTGCCGAGCAAGCCTCCCGCATTGTCCCCCCAACACTCCAGGGTGCCACCGGAAAGCAGCGCGCATGCATGGAGATTACCTGTCCCGATCGCGATAGCGTCAGTCACGCCGAGCACGGGCGCTGGAATGAAGTTCTGGGTCTGGTTCGTGGTGCCATTGCCCAGTTGACCGTAGTTATTGAGTCCCCAGCACGCGACCGTGCCACTCGATAGCAGAGCGCACGCGTATTGTGGGCCGGCAGAGATCGCTATGGGCGTGCCGCTCAGCGTGGCGCCGCCCGCACCGCCATTCTCTTCGCCGGCCGCGCCAGCCTCTTGCGTGTTCCCGGTGCCACCCTTATTGCCGCCACCCCCCTTCGCGCCCGAGCCGGCGGTGCCTCCGCTACCGGTCTTCGCGCCCGCAGCGCCCGTGCCGCCTGATTCGCTCTCGCCGCTCGCTCCCCCTGATGCTTCACCTGCCGCGCTCTGGTCTCCGCCCTTGTTGCCATCCGTGGCGCCACTCCCAGTCTTGCCGGCTCCGGCGTTCCCGGACTTACCTCCCGAACTCACTCCTGCGTGGCCTCCGGTGCCTCCTCCGGCTTTGCCAGCTGCGGCGTTCGCACCTCTAGGCTTTGAGGTGCCGCAGCCGGTATAGAACGCGGAAGACAGAGCGACAGCGATGATGCATCGAAAACCAAGCTGAGTGACGCGAACCGACATGCTGTTGTTCTTTCAAGCGGAATCGTCGCCGCGATTGAAGTGAGCTTCTCTGTTACTCCGGTAGTACGACGAGAACGTGGCGTTCATATTCACCTCGCGCCGCACGAGGATCAATATGTTGTTCAGGTCTGAAGAACGTACAAGAATCTTGTGTGGCGCCGGACGGCGGGACCGGCGAGAAAAAACGCGGCGAAGCGAAGAAGTGGCAAGTGTGGACGGCGGCGGCGTCGGACGCGGTTGCTGCCAAATCCAAGACAGCCGCTCGACAGAGGCCGCGCGCAACCTGCTCGGTGACCACGCAGGCGCCGTCGTGTGCGACGACTACAGCGCGTACAAGTCGCTCCCCAGACGCGGCGGACGCTTTCAGCTCGTGCATCGCTGGGCGCACGAGCGGAGAAGTTCATCGAAGTGGAGGGTGAAGCCCCGAACGAACGTGCTGAGGCGATTGCGCTGATCGGCGCGCTCAACGCTCTCGAAAGGTGTGCAAACACGGGGTGCTTGAGGAGCGAGCACGCCTACACCGTGAAGATCGCGAGCAATCGTGTGGGCGCTTGGCGTGCGCGCCGCTTCCGGGCAGCGCACTACGGGGCGCGATCGAGTACTACGTGCGCGCGACGCGCATGGCCGCACTGCCGACGGCCGCGAACACCAGCTTCTCCGACGTCTTTAGGGCAGTGGGGCTCGCTTCAAAGAGTCTGCTTCGTGCCATGCATCGATAGACGAAGCAACGCCTCCCAAAATTGACCTCAGATCACCACCGGTGCACTAGCTCGCGTGCGCGCCGGGCTTCTTCTCGCTGTCGAGATGGCGCATCTGTTCGTCGCCGTAGCGTTCGCCCGCGAACGCGCCGGCCGGCAGGAGCGCGTCGAGCGCGCTCACGTGCGCCGCCGACAGGGGTCGCTCGAGGGCCGCGAACGCCTCGTCGAGTTGCTGCATCGTCTTCAACCCGACCACCGGATGAAAGTCCGGCACGCGCGCGAGCACCCAGCCGAGCGCCATCTCGGCGACGCTCCGCTGCCGCTCCGCCGCGAAGGCCCGGAGCTTCTCCACCACGTCGTCGTTCTTCTCGCGGTTCTGCCCGCTGAAGCGCGGCAGATACGCGCGCAGATCGCCCTTGCCTTGCGGCTTTCGCCCCGTCAAAAGCCCGCGCGAGTAGACGCCGTAGAGCGTCGCGCCGATGCCGAGCTCGCGGAGGACGGGGAAAATGTGGGCCTCCGCGTTGCGGCTCGCGAGCGAGTACTCGATTTGCAGATCGGCGACCGGGTGCACGGCGTTCGCGCGCCGAATCGTGTCCACGCCGACCTCCGAAAGGCCGACGTGGCGCACGTACCCGCTCTTGATCAAATCCGCGATCGCGCCGACGGTGTCTTCGATCGGAACCGCAGGGTCGAGGCGTGACGGGCGATAGATGTCGATGGCCTCGACGCCGAGCCGCTTCAAGCTGTACGCCGCGAACGTCTTCACCGCTTGCGGCCGCGTGTCCATGCCGAGCCACGCGTTGTCGGGCGCGCGCAGCGCTCCGAACTTGACCGAGAGCACCACCTTGTCGCGCCGATCGGCGATGGCCTTGCCGACGACGAGCTCGCTCGCGCCCATGCCGTAGAAGTCGCCGGTGTCGAGCAGCGTCGCGCCGCGCTCGATCGCGGCGTGCAGCATGCGGATGCTCTCGCGCTCGTCCGTCTGCCCGTACCAGCCGCCGAAGCCCATGCACCCGACTCCCAGCCTGAGCACTTCCGGACCGGTCTTGCCGAGACGACGAACTTCCTGATTCTTGGCTTTCGTTTCCATGGGGAGCACCTCGCGCCGCTGAATCTGACCCCGGCCGACTACTAACACCAGTGAATAATGTTCCTATCAAACATAAAGATGGTTTATGTTTTGAGCGCGTCGCATGGAACCCGCGGGAAAGCGCCGTGACCTCGCGTTCGATCTGAACCTCTTGCGCGTCTTCCTGCTCGTCGCCGAGACGGGCAGCGTCACGCTCGCCGCGTCGCGCCTCTACCTCACGCAACCCGCCGTGAGCGCCGCGCTCCGCCGGCTCACGCGCGCGCTCGGCGCGCCGCTCTTCACGCGCGCCGGCCGCGGCTTGGCGCTCACGGCGCGCGGTCGCAAGCTGTTCGGCGAGGTGCGGCCGCACCTGCACGCGCTGCTCGACGCCGCCCACTCGTCCGGCGACTTCGAGCCGAACACCTCGACGCGCAACGTGCGGCTCGGACTCTCGGATCAGACCGAGGCGTGGTTGCTCGGCCCGCTGCTGCGCGCGTTCATGCGCGACGCGCCGAGCATGACGCTCGTCGTGCTGCCTGTTCAGTTCCGCAACGTGGCCGAGGCGCTCGCGAGCTCGCGCGTGGATCTCGCCGTGACGGTGGCGGACGAGCTGCCGGCGGACGTGCGGCGCAAGCGCTTGTTCATGGGCACGTTCGTCTGCCTCTTCGACCCGCGGCACGCGCGGCTCGGTCCGCGGCCGACGCGCGAGGCGTATCTCGCGGCGGACCACGTCGTGGTCTCGTACAACGCGGACACGCGCGGCATCGTGGAAGACGCGCTCGGCGTGCGCCGCCGCGTGCGGCTTTCGCTGCCGTCGTTCGAGGGCATCGGCGGCGTCGTCGCGGGGAGCGCGCTCGTCGCGACCGTCCCGCTCATGACCGCGCGCGCGGTCGTCGCGCTCCGTCCCGAGCTCCGGACCGCGCCGGTCCCGCTGCCGCTCGGTTCCGCGCCGACCGAGCTGCTCTGGCGCGACGCGACCCACGACGACCCGGCGCTCGCGTTCGTTCGCGAAGCCGTCACCCAGGCGGCCAAGGCGGCCACGGCGTGAAGCGTCGTCTTCTGCCTCGCGCCCGCGCGCGCGTCCGCTTGACGGCTTTCGCCCGAAGCCCAACATAGTGGCGCCATGACGACCAAGCTCCGTTCACTGCGTTTCGCCCTCGTCGCCGCCGGCCTCGGCGTCGCGGCGCCCACGTTCGCGTCCACGCTCACGCCCCTCTGCGGCGGTGAAAAGGGCGCTCAGGACGAGAAACACGACGACAAGCCGAAGGCCGACAACAACAAGAAGGAAAACCAGCCGAAGAAGCCGACGAACCCCGCTTGAGCAGCGCGGTTCCGGGCGGTTTCGCGCCGTTCCTGCGGGCGCCTGCCCGGCGTGATTTCTGCGCTAAGCTCGGCGCGAATTTCGATGGCGTACATGGTCGATTGCATCAAGCTCGGACATCAGGCGGAAGGGCTGCCGAAGCCCCCGTTCAAAGGCGATCTCGGACAACGCGTTTACGAGCGCGTGTCCGCGGAAGCGTGGCGACAGTGGCTCGAGCATTCGAAGATGCTCATCAACGAGTACCGCCTCGACCTCACGAGTGAGAGCGGCCAGCGCCTGTGGATGACCGAGTGCGAGAAGTTCTTCTTCGGTGACGGGTCCTCGGCGCCGGCCGAGTACCGTCCGCAGGGGTAACGCGTGTCGGCGCGCAGCATCGGGCTCACGGACGACGTCTGGCGTTACCTGCTCGACGTGACGGTGCACGAGCCGCCGCTCCTCGGGCGCTTGCGCGCGGAGACGGCGAAGCTCTCCGAAGCCGGGATGCAGATTTCGCCCGAGCAAGGACGCTTTCTCGCGTTCCTCGTCGAGGTGCTCGGCGTGAAGCGTTACCTCGAGGTCGGCGTGTTCACGGGTTATAGCTCGCTGTCCGTCGCGCTCGCGCTGCCGGCCGACGGCCGCATCGTCGCTTGCGACGTGAGCGATGAATGGACGCGCGTCGCGCGCCGCTACTGGCAAGAAGCGGGCGTCGCCGACAAGGTCGAGCTCAAGCTCGGCCCGGGCGTCGAGACGCTCGCGTCGCTCGTCGCCGCGGGCGAGCGCTTCGATTTCGCCTTTTTCGACGCCGACAAGGAGTCGAGCCTCGCGTATTACGAGCGCGGTCTCGAGCTCGTGCGGCAGGGCGGCGTGCTCGCGTTCGACAACGCACTCTGGAACGGCAGCGTCGCCGATCCGAAGAACGAGAAGCCCTCCACCGCGGCCATTCGCGCGGTGAACGCGCGCGTGTGCAGCGATCCGCGCGTGAGCGCGACGCTCGTGCCCATCGGGGATGGCGTGCTCCTCGCGCGCAAACGCTGAGCCGCGCGCATCGCCGACGCCGGCCGCGCCCGGCCGGAGGGCGCGTGTTTTCGGCTGCGGGGTTTGCCACGAGCGGACGCAATTCCGCGTGGCCCGGCGAGGGCTCGGCGCTCGGCGGCTCAGTGCGCTTCGCCTTCGGGGGCGACCTTTGCGTCGGATTCGCCTTCGATGGGCTTGCCGGCGATGAGCGCGGAGAGGACGGGCATGAGCTCTTCTTCGAACGCTTCGCCGCCCCAGAAGTAACGGAGCCGGCCCGTCGCGTCGAAGAGAAAGCTCGCGGGCAGCATGCCGGGCCAGCGCGGATTCATGCCCTGCTTGAACGAGCCGAGCGGGCGCTCCGCGAAGAACGTCGGCAGCGTGATGCCGCGCTCGCGCAAGAAGTCCGCGGCTTTTTGGTGGTCGCCCGCTTCGTCGAGCGAGACGAGCAGGATGTGCACGCCGCGCGGCTCGAGATCGCCGGAGAGGCGCGCGAGCATCGGGATTTCGTGTTTGCAGGGGCCGCACCAGCTTGCCCATGCGTTGACGAGCGTGCCCTTGCCGCCGAGCCGCCGTACTTCCGCGAGCACGCGCTCGGCGCTCGCCGTGCGGGTGGCGTCGTCGGCCGTGTCCGGCGCGGGGTTCGGGCCGATGGCGGCGCCGGCCGTCGCGTCGCTCGCGGGGTTCGGCCCGATCGCGGAGCCGTTCGCCGCGTTGCTCGCGCCGTTGCCGGAGTCGCTCGGCGCGTTCGTCGCGGTCGAGACGCTCGGCGCGTCGGCGGGCAACGCCGTGCTCTCGCTCGTGGCCGTGGTCGTCGGTTCCGCGCTCCCGCCGCGCGGCTTGTCGAGCGAGCGCGAGCAGGCGCTGAGCGCGACCGCGAGCGCCGCGCAGGTGCCGCAAAGCTCAGCGAAAAATCGTCTTTTTGTAGTGAACGAGCTCCGCAATCGAGTTCCTCACGTCGAAGAGCGCATCGTGCTCGCGATCCTTCGGCTTGTCGAACACGGCGCCGGAGCCGTACCACGCCTTCGCGAGGAGCTTCACGCTGCTCACGTCGATGGTGCGATAGGAGAGGTAGCCGGCGAGACCCGGCATGCGGCTCTCCACGAAGCGCTTGTCCTGCCCGATCGTGTTGCCGCAGAGGACGGCGGGGTACGGACAGTGCCCCGTGATGCGCTCGAGCAAGCGCTGCTCGGCGCCGTACGTGTCGATTTTCGAGTTGCGGAGGCGAGCGAGCAACCCCGAACGCTCGTGCATCTCGCGCACGAACGGCGTCATCTTCGCGAGCTCGTGCTCGGGCTGCCAGATGTCGACGACGAACTCTTCGAGGATCTGGAGCTCGGCGTTCGTGACGACGAGCGCGGCTTGCAGGATCACGTCGCGCTGGGCGTCGAGCCCCGTCATTTCGAGATCGAGCCACGCGAGGTTGCCCTCGGCCTGAACGCGCTTGATGGCTGGGGCGTGGGTCACTCTCGTTCCTCCTCGTCCGCTTCGGGCTCGTCGTCGTGCCCACCACCCACGAAAACACCCGCTCGCGGCAGCACGATGCGCGGCTTTTCCGGGTGCGGCCGGTAGAAGAGCAGCGTGCGACCCATGATCTGCGCGAGCGCCGAGCCCGTTTCGCGCGCGAGCTCCGCGCCGAGCTCGGGGAGCGGCGCGGGCGCGTCCCCGCCGGCCCGCACCTTCACGAGCTCGTGCTGCGTGAGCGCGCGGTCGAGCGCCTGGACGACCCCCGCCGAAACACCCTGATCACCGACCTGGACGATGGCTTTTCGGTGATGGCCCAAGGCACGCAGGTGACGGCGCTGGCGGCCGTCGAGCTCGGGCGCCGAGACGGCCGATGACATGGCCGGCGAGCGTAGCAGCTCGGCCGGGCGCGGTCACCCTTCCAGAGCCGCGCGTTCGATGCGAAGGTGCCCTCGAAAAGGGCGTCACTTTGCGCGTTTTATACGGAGTCGTCGGCGAAGGGATGGGCCACGCGACGCGGAGCCGCGTGGTCGTCGAGCACCTCGCCCGCGGCGGTCACGAGATCCGCATCGTCGTCTCCGGTCGCGCGCACGCCTTCTTGCTCCAGAAGCTCGGGTCGTACCCGAACGTCCAGGTCGAGGAGATCCACGGCCTCACGCTCCAGTACTTCGGCAACGCGCTCGACCGCACGCAGAGCGTGTTCTCGAACCTGCGCAAGGCGCCGAAGGGCATCAAGCAGAACGTCGACGTTTACCGGCGCGTCGCCGAGTCAGGCTTTCGGCCCGACGTCGTGATCAGCGACTTCGAGTCGTGGGCCGCGCTCTACGGCACGCGCCACGGCGTGCCGGTGATCAGCATCGACAACATGCAGATCATCAACCGGTGCCGTCACGACAAGGGCCTCGTGCGCGCGAAGGGCTTCGACTTCGAGCTCGCGAAGCTCGCGGTGAAGATGAAGGTGCCGAAGGCTTATCACTACCTCGTGACGAGCTTCTTCTTCCCGCCCGTGCGCAAGAAATACACGACGCTGATTCCGCCCATCTTGCGGCCCGAAGTCGCGGGGCTCGAGTGGAAGCCCGCGTCGCACGTGCTCGTGTACCAGACGCAGACGACGAATCAGGCGCTCGTGCCCGCGCTCAAACAGCTGCCGTATCGCTTTCGGGTGTACGGGCTCGGCCGCGAGGGCAGCGACGGCAACGTGACGCTCTGCCCGTTTTCGGAGCAGAAGTTCTTGGACGATCTCTCGACCGCGCGCGCCGTCGTGTGCGGCGGCGGGTTTTCGCTGCTCGCGGAAGCCGTGTGTCTCGGCATTCCGACGCTGTCGATTCCGGTGGCGGGCCAGTTCGAGCAGGAGCTCAACGCGCGCTACCTCGACGCGCTCGGCTACGGCGCGTGGGCGCCGCGCTTCGACGGCCGCTCGATCGCGGCGTTTCTCGAGCGCGTCCCGGAGTACCGCGCCGCGCTCGGCGGGAGCCGGCTGCCGCGCGACAACGCCATGCTCTTCGCGTGCGTCGACGAGCTCCTCGCACGCGTGGCGCACGGCGAGAAGCGCCGGCCCGCGCTCGAAAGCCCGGCGATGGGCAAGTGGGAAGCAGAGGATTGAACGAGATGACCGACCCCGCACCCGTGGCGATTCACCGCCAGTATCGTTACTACGACCTCGTGATGGCGGCGTTCGTCTGCTCGCTCCTCTGCAGCGACATCATCGGCGTGCGGAAGGTCACGCACGTCGGCTGGAACGGCAAGGAGCTCTTCGCGTTCGGCGCGGGCAACCTCTTCTTCCCCATCGCGTACCTCTTCGGCGACATCCTCACCGAGGTGTACGGCTACGCGCGCTCGCGGCGCGTCGTGTGGGCGGGCTTCGCGGCGCTCGCGTTCGCGTCGCTCCAGAGTTTCGTCATCGTGCAGCTGCCGCCGGCGAACGAGTTTCACGATCAGGTGCAGCTCGAGTGGGCGTTCGGCTCGACGTGGCGCATCGCGCTCGGCTCGCTCATCGCTTATTTTTGCGGCGAGTTCGTGAACTCGTTCACGCTCGCGAAGCTCAAGATCCTGACCGAGGGTCGCATGCTTTGGACGCGCACCATCGGCTCGACGATCGCGGGCGAAGCGGTCGATTCGGTCATCTTCTACCCGCTCGCCTTTTACGGGGAGAGCTGGATGCCCGACGCGCTCCTCGTCAAAATCATGATCGCGAACTACTGCATCAAGGTCGGGTGGGAAGTCGTGGCGACGCCCCTCACGTACCGCGTGGTCGCCTTCTTCAAGCGCGCCGAGCACGAGGACTACTACGACCGCGGGACGAATTTCACGCCGTTCAGCCTGAAGGTTTAGGGGCGCGCGCTCGGGGCAAGGAGCGGGGGGGTGCGTGTTTGCAGCGCCGACGTTTGTCTATACAAATCGCGCCGTGCTCGGGGCGCCACCCTGACGAAGCCGCCATGCCGCTGAGCCGTCGTCACGCACGGCGGCTGCGCGGTGTCGCCGGTCGGGGAGCGCTCACCGCTCGGCGGCGTCGCGCTCGTCGGGCTCGCGCTCGCGTGGGCGCGCCGTCATCTCACGCGGCGTCGCGTGACGCCATGTGCGCGGCGTTGAAGCCGCACATGCCGTGGACGCCGGCGCCCGGGTGCGCGTAGCTCGAGCAGAGGTAGAGGCCGCGCACCGGCGTGCGATAGCGGAAATAGGGAAAAACAGGGCGAAACACGAGCTGGCGGTACCAGGCGTTCGAGCCGCCGCCGAGGTCGCCGCCCCGGAGGTTCGCGTCCATGGCTTCGAGGTCGGGCGGCGCGTAGTAGTGGCGCGCGAGGATGCTCTGACGGAAACCGGGCGCGAGCGCTTCGATGCGCTCTTCGACGCGATCGGCGAAGCGCGCCGCCTGGTCGGGGTGCCCCGCGGCGAAGTACGGCGGCACGCGCGAGTAGGCGTAAAGCGTGTGGCAACCGGCGGGGGCGCGCGACGCGTCCGCCAGCGTGTGCTGGCCGATGACGAGGTAGGGTCGCTCCGGCATGCGCCCGTCGCGCACCTCGCGCGTGAAGCGCGCCAGGTCGTCGATGCTCTCGCCCGCGTGCACGACGGCGCTCCGCCGCGCCGCCTCGACGCGCCACGGCACCGGCCCCGAAAGCGCCCAGTCGAGCTTGAAGGTTCCGAACCCGAGCTCGAAGCGCCGCATGCGCACGCGGAGCCAGCGGGGCACGTCGTTGCGCTCGAGCAGCGACAAGTAGAGCCCCGGCGCCGACGTGTCGGCGAGCACGCCGAGCCGCGTGCGAATTTCCTGACCGTTCGCGAGCACGACGCCCTCGGCGCGCCCGCCGCGCACGATGACGCGCGTCACCGCCGCGCCGAGCGTCAGGTGCCCGCCGTGCTGCTCGAGCGTGGTGACGAGCGTGTTCGTGAGCGCGCGCGCGCCGCCGATGGGGAGCGCGTAGCCGCCGGTCGTCGCCGTGAGCCCGAGCACGTACGCGAGCGGCGCGCCGAGCGCGTCCTCGGGCCCCACGTCGACGTGCAGGCCGAGCGATGGGATCACGCGCCGCGCGGCTTCGCTCTCGAAGAGCGACCGCGCGAGTCCCCCGCTGCTGCGGAGGAGCAGCGTGGCGAGCCGCGCGAGCGCCGGCACGCCGAGCTTCACGAGCGGCACGAGCGCCGGAAACGGGCGGAGGAGCGCGTCGAGCAAGTGGCGCTCGATGCCGGCATGAAAGCGCGCAAGCTCCGCGAAGGTGGCGCCGTCCGCGCGCGTTCCGAAATGCGCGGCTTGCTCCGCGGGGTCGCGCGCGATGCAGGCGTAGCTGCCGTCGAGGGCGGGGTGGCAGCTTTCGAAGTGCGCGTTCGCCCACACGAGCCCCGCCGCTTCGAGACCGAGCTCGCGAAAAGCCGGGCTCGAGCGCCCGAACGGGAAAAAGCCCGCCCCCACGTCGTGAACGAAGCCGGGCAGCGTGAGCTCCTCGGACGCGACCGCGCCGCCGGGGCGCCGCGGGTGGGCTTCGAGCACGAGCACGCGGTAGCCGCGCCGCGCGAGCACGTTTGCGGCCACGAGCCCGTTCGGCCCGGAGCCGACGACGATGAAGTCGGGGTCGCTCAAGCTCGTCTATCGTAGAACATTCGGCGTTCGGGCCCACGGCATGATACGACCGTTCGGTGATCGTTCTCGGCGTTGACCCCGGCACCCGCCGTCTCGGTTGGGGCGTGGTCGCGCGGGAAGGGAACCGGCTGCGCCATCTCGGTCACGGGGTGCTCGCCCTGCCGCCCGACCGTCCGCTCGCCGAGCGACTCACCTTGATCGAGGCCGGCCTGTCGGAGGTCATCGCGCGTTTTCGTCCCGCCGCGAGCTCGGTCGAGACGCTGTTCTTCAACAAGGACGCGCAAGCCGCGGCAAAGCTCGGCCACGCGCGCGGCGTCGTGCTCCTCTGCTGCGCGCGCTCGGGCGTCGACGTCGCCGAGTACGCGCCGGCCCGCGTGAAGCGCACCGTCACCGGCCACGGCGCGGCCGACAAACGCCAGGTCGCGCTGCTCGTGCGCGCGATGTTGTCGCTCGATGCCCCGCCGCCGAGCGACGCCGCCGACGCGCTCGCACTCGCGCTCACCCACCTGCGTCAGGCGCCGCTCGCCGAGGCGCTGCGTCGCGTGACCGCGGCCGGCCGATTCCAGCATCGGTGAAGACGCGGTTGCCAGCCGCGTCGCAAGCTGCAAGAACACGCTCCTCTCACGCGTATGAGGATCGAGAAGATGACGTTCTCCCGCTCGCGCCTTTTTGGTCTGGTGGCCGCCGGTTTCGCGAGCGCTGCGTTCGTCGGGTCGGCTTCGGCGGGCACGCCCGCACCGAGCGCGGCTCCTCCGCCGCATGCGCCGGCAGCTCCCGCGCCCGCTGCGCCGCCCACTGGCCTTTCGGCCGATCAAATCGCCGATCGCGTGCAGGCCTTTTACGACAAGACCAAGACCTTCAAGGCCGCGTTCAAGCAGGTCTACACGGCGAAGGCGTACGCGAAGACGAAGGAAGGCGTCGGCACCGTCATCCTCGAAAAGCCCGGGAAGATGAGCTGGCGTTACACCAACAACGGTAACCGCATCGTCTCCGACGGGAAGGTCATTCGCGTCTACGAAAAAGAGAATCAGCAGATGTACGAGCAGCCGCTCGACAAGAGCCCTTATCCGGCGGCGCTCGCATTTCTCGTCGGCACCGGCAGCCTCAAGCAGACGTTCAAGCTGACGAAGGTCGACCCCGCGGAAGCGAAGTTCGAAGGCGGCCTCGTGCTCATGGGCGAACCGCGCGAAGCGACGCCCGCGTATCAGAAGATGATCCTTTACGTCGACGCGGCGACGTATCAGGTGCGGCGCGTGCTGCTCTTGGACGCGCAGGGGAACAAGAACCGTTTCGACTTCACGAGCACCGAAGTGAACAAGGCGCCGCCGCCCGGTGAGTTCGTGTTCACGCCGCCGAAGGGCACTCAGGTCGTGCGTCCGTAGCCAATGTAGGTGCGTGAACGACTCGCGTGCGAGCACGTTGACGCGCCGGGCTAAGGGATAGGCAAGTGCCGGTCGTTCTGGCACTCTGCCCACGATGACCAAGCTTTGCGAGCTCATCGGAAGGGGATGGCTCAGGGTCGCGCTGCTCCTCGCCCTGTTCTCCCTTTCGAATACCGCGCGCGCCGAAGAGAAGATCTCCGATCAGGCCAAGCTCTACTTCAAGAACGGCGTCGACCTGATCCAGGCGAATCCGCCCAATTATCAGGACGCTTACTACCAATTCAAGCTCGCCTGGGACAACAGCCACAGCTGGAAAGTGCTCGGTAATCTCGGTCTTTGCGCCTTCAAGCTCGAGCGCGACGGCGAGGCGCTCCAAGACTACACGGACTACCTCAAGGCCGGCGGCAAGCAGATCGATCCGGAAGAGCGCAAGGCGATGGAGCGCGACTCGCTGCTCATCTCCGGCAACACGGCGGTCGTTCACCTCGGCTCCGACGCGCCCGACGCGAGCGTCCTCGACGCGCGCGCCGGCAGCAGCGTGCCGCCGCAAACCTACAAGCTCGACGCCGCGGGCCTCGACCTCCGACTGCGAGCCGGCACGCACACGCTCACGGCGAGCACCGCCGACGGCAAGCAGCAGCGCTGGGACGTGACCGTCACGCCGGGCCAAACCGTCGAGCACCGCTTCGAGTTCAACACCGCCGCGGCCGCGCCCGTCGTCGCGCCCGTCGCGCCGCCGCCCACGACTCCGCCGCCCGCAACGACTCCGCCGCCGGCTCAGGCCGATCAGGGCGCGGGCAAGAACGGCGGTTCCCCGCTTCGGACCGTCGGGTTCGTGGCCACGGGCGTCGGCGGCGTCGCGCTCATCAGCGGCGTGGTGACGGGCATCATGGCCAAAAAGAAGTCGTCGAAAGCCACCGATCAGTGCACGGACAAGGTGTGCCCGACCGCCGCCGCCAAGGACTTCGACTCGGCGTCGTCGCTCGCGTCCGTCACGGACGTGCTCCTCATCGGCGGCGCGGTCGTCGCGGCCGCGGGCGTCACCCTCGTCATCGTCGGGGGCAACGGCAACGCCCAGCCGGCGCAGCGCGCGAGCGCGCCGCACCTCGAGCTCACGCCCGTGTTCGCGTCGAACGGCGGCGGTCTCGTCGCGCACGGCTCGTTCTGAGCGCTCGCTTCGATTGTCTTGGAGGATTTGAACAATGAGTGCGATGTGGTCGATCAAGCGGGGGCGGATCGTAACGGCGAGCCTCGGAGTGCTCAGCGCGTGGGCCTGCACCGTGGCGAACAAGAGCGACTACACCTTCACGGACACGCCCGAGGGTTCGGGCGGTAAGGGCGCTGCCGCGGGCAAGGGCTCGTCCACGGCCGGAAAAGCCGGCACTTCGGGCGAAGCCGGCATGATGGAGACGAGCGGAACGGGCGGCACGCTCGGTCGCGGCGGTCGCGGCGCCGGGGGTCGCGGCACGCTGCTCGGCGGTCGCGGCGGCAATGCCGGAGAAGCCGGTGAGTCCGGCGCCGCGGGCGAAGCGGGCGCCAGCGGCAAGGGCGGCACCGCGGGCGAGAGCGGCGCCGGCGGTGAAGCGGGCGCGACACCGGTGAACAAGTGCGGCGACGGCAATCTCGACGCGGGCGAGCAGTGCGATCTCGGCGCGAACAACGGCGTCACCGCGTGCCCGTACGGTCAGATGTCCTGCACCGTGTGCACGACCGCATGCAAGCGCGCGGCCGGCACGACGGCGTATTGCGGCGACGGCAAAGTCCAGGCGTCGCACGAGCAGTGCGACGACGGGAACACGATCATCGAGACGTGCGCGTACGGCGACGCCGCGTGCACGGGCTGCGACAACAGCTGCAAGAGCCTCGCTGTTTACTGCGGCGACAAGGTCGTGAACGGCTCGCGGCTCACGAGCATCAAGCTGGATTACGTCGGCCTCTGGGGCGGCTGCCCGTCGACCGCGCTCCCGTTCTATTTGAACGGCGTTCCCATTGCCAATGTGGCTCCAAGCTCCATTTGTAATTGCGGCACCACGACCATCCAGACCCTCACCATCACCGACGCGAACGTGCTCGCCGCGGTGAAGCCGAACGACAACGTGTTCGAGGTCTACGGCCTCACGACGAGCACCTATGCGTACACGACGTGGGTCCGCATGACGTTCAGTTTCGAACAGGGTCCGGACATCGTCAGCGTCGTTTACGATCCGAATCAGGAAGTGGGCAATCCGTACTTGTGCACCGATCCCGCGAAGACCAGCGTCTCGGTCGACACGCTCGGGTACGTCCAGTCGGCGCCGTTCGGCGGATTGCCGATCGAGCAATGTGACGGCAGCTCGAATTGCACCGGCTGCGAGACGCCGCTACCGAAGACGTGCGCCGACGTCCTTCACGCGAACGCCGCGGCCCCGGACGGGCTCTACCGGATCGATCCCACGGGCGGTCTCGCGGACGACGCCATCACCGCGTTCTGCGACATGACGGACGGCGCCGTGAGCTACGAGGCGCTCGGCTTCGGCGACTGGAACACGTCGTACGACGGGTATACGATGGTCACCGACACCGACCTGCAAAACCCGCTGGTTCTACAAGCGCTACTCTGGCTCTACAACGTGCAGGGCGGCATGTTCAACCTCGAGCCCGGCTGGGTGAGCACGGATTGCGCCTTCAGGACCTCGGACAGCTACATCAAGGTCAACACCAACGTTCCTGTCGTGCCGGCGGACCATGCGCAAACCGTCAATCAATGGCATTGTAACCTTTACGATCAAGGTGGGAACAACATCGGCAACTACACCGACGCCTTGATGAAGTTCGCCATGTTCTCCCCCACGAACCAGACCGAAACGCCGCCGGTCATCCTCAATTTCTTCACCTCGAACCCGATCACGCTCGTGGCGACTCAAGGCAGCACCTATCCCGGCCCCGCCTTCTTCTTCAAGAAGCAGTGACGAACCTCCGCTCCACACCGCCGTTCGTCCCGACGAACGCGTACGGCCGTGGTTCCCCGGCGCGGTAGGTGAAGGACCCCGGATTCATGTAGCCCGCCGTCGCTTCGGCGACGTGCGTGTGCCCGAAAATCACGAGCTCGGCGCCCGTGATGTCGCGCACGCGCGCGCTCGCTTGGCGGAGGCGCCGCACGGGGAGACCTTCGTAGCGGTTCCGGCCGCGGCGCTGCGACTCGAGGAGGTAGAGCGCACTCAGGGCGGCGAGTCCGTAGAGACTCCGGCTCTTCGCGAGCGCACCGAGGCCGACGCCCGCGCTCGCGCCGGCCGTCGCCACGATGCGATCGAAATAGAGTCGAAAGAACGCGCGCTCGAAGCTCTCGTGCGTCGGGCGCGGGCGGTCGTCGTCGAGCGCGCGCAGAATTTCTACATCGAGGCCGAGCTCCGACGCGGCGCCGCGGAGCAGAATGTCGCCGTGCTCGCGTTCGCGGGCGAGCTCCGGACGCCAGCCGGCCTGACGGCAGAAACGCCCCGCCGTCACGAGGTAGCGCGCGAGCAAGAGCGGCATGCGCGCCCCGAACACGCGCGTCGCCCGCACGATGGCCTCGAGCGGCGTGATTTCGGTGGCGTGGGCGAAGTCGAACGCGCGGTTCGGCGCGAGAAAGCGCCGTGTGAGCGCGACGCCGAGCGGCTCGGTCGTCACGCTGGGCCGAACGAGCGGATGCGTCGGCGCGTTGTCCGGATCATAAGCGTGGCCGTGCTCGACGTGGATTTTCCCGCGCTTCTCGAACCAGCGGGAACACGTGAGCGGCGCGCCTTCGCCGAGGTCGAGCCACCCGAGCAAGAGCGCGCGCGTCTCCGGATCGGCGAGCGCGGCGTCGTGGTTGCCGGGCAACACGGTGAGGCGTCCTGCACCGGTGAGGTGCGCTCGGACCGCCTCGCGGAGCTCGGGTTCGGCGCGGAGCATCGCGAGCACGCTGTCCGAAGGGGCCCGCTCCGGAGCGTCGAGCGACAGGTTGAAGATGTCCCCGTTCAGCATGATCTCCGCGCCGCGGTGCGCTCGAACCAGCTCCGCGAGCGCGCGCCCGCTGTCCCGGCGAGACCCGTGTGAGAGATGCACGTCGCCCACGACGACGAGCGGCCGCTCGAGGATCGGCATGCGGCCGAGACCCTAGCACCCTACCGCACGCCTTTGTATGCTGCGCGCACGATGGCAGGAGCGCTTCGCTCGCTCGGTGCACGCACCGCCGGACTCGCAGCCAAGGCGGTGTGGCCGCTCGTCATGGCCTACGCGGAGCGCTTCCCGAATGCGCCGTTTCAACCGCGCTGGGCGCCCGCGCCGCTCCAACGCAAAAAAGATCGCACCTTCCCGCCGCTCGGCTGGCCGCGCCGCACCGACTCGCTCTGCCCCGTCTGCGTGCGTGAAGCGCGAAGCGCCGTGCTCTCGGGCAAGCTCGATCTGAACGCGTTCATCGCCGAAAACCCGGGCGCGATCCCGGCCGAAATCGTCGAGGACGGTGGCCGCGTGCTCATGCGCAAGGAGTGCGCGAAGCACGGCCGCTTCGAGGACGTGATGAGCGTCGACCCCGCGTTCCTCGCGCGCATCGAGCGCTTGTTTCCCGGGCGCGACTACACGGCCCCGAAAACGCCGCTCCGCGAGCACGGCGCCTCGTCGGTGAAATACGGCCGCGGCTCCGTGCTCACCATCGATCTCACGAACCGCTGCAACATGATGTGCGATCCGTGCTTCATGGACGCCAATCAAGTCGGCTTCGTGCACGAGCTCGAGTGGGACGACGTGCAGAAGATCCTCGACGACGCGCTCAGCGTGAAGCCGAGGCGGCAGATGAGCGTGCAGTTTTCGGGCGGCGAGCCGACGTTGAGCCCCCATTTCTTGCGCGCGGTGAGCTACGCGCGTGAGGTCGGCTACTTCTCCGTGCAGTGCGCGTCGAACGGCATCCGCTTCGCGCAAGAGCCCGAGTTTTGCAAGCAGGCGCGCGCGGCCGGCTTGCGGCTTTGTTACCTGCAATTCGACGGCGTCACGAACGAAGCGAACTCGCACCGCAAGATCCAAAACCTCTTCGACGTGAAGCTCCACGCCATTCAAAACTTGGCGGCGGCCGGCATCGACGTCGTGCTCGTCGTCACGGTGGTGAACGGCGTGAACGCCGATCAGGTCGGCCCCGTCGTGCGCTTCGCGATCGACAACGCCGACAAGGTGACGGTCGTGTCCTTTCAGCCCGTGAGCTTCACCGGCCGCGACGAAGAGATCGACGACGCGCGCCGCCACGCGCAGCGCTACACGCTGAGCCACCTCGCGCACGGCGTGAAGGCCCAGCTCGGCCTCACCGAGCCCGCGCGCGACTGGTTCCCGCTCTCGGCGATGAACCCGCTCAGCGACGTGGTCGATCTCCTGCTCGGCGCGAACGCGGAGTTTGGCGCGCTCAAATGCGGCTGCCATCCGAACTGCGGCATCGGGACGGTGCTCCTCGTGAACAAACGCACGAAAGAGGTCGTGCCCGTCGCGGAGTTTCTCGATCTCGAAACGCTCCTCGCCGACGCTCAGCGCATCGCCGACGCCGGGCTCGGCCGCGGCCCCACGCTCGCGGCGCTCGCGCTCTCGCTCATGCGAAACTTCCGCGCCGAACGCGCCCCCCGCGGCTACTCGTTCCCCGAGCTCTTCCGGCAGTTCCAGAGTCAGATCGGCGCGAAGGGCGACCACATCGGCGAGAGCGAAGGGGACGCGCAAGGCTTCGAGTGGCGCTTTCTCTTCGTCGCCGGCATGTGGTTTCAGGACCTCTTCAACTACGACTTTCGTCGCACGGAGATGTGCATCATCCCGTACGGCACGCAGATGGGGGAAATCTCGTTCTGCGCGTACAACACGGGTGCCGGCTTCCGTCAGATCGTCGAGAGCATGAAGCGCACGGCGACCGTCGCCGAATGGTTCAAGACGCGCGGCCGCCATCCCGTCTACGCGAAGAATCGCCCGCTCGCGCTGCCCGACACCGCGCTCGACATCGTCCTCGCGCACGAGGAGGAGCCGGCACCCGCCGTGAAGAAGCGCCGTCTGCCGCTCGTCGAACGCTTGTGACCGCGCTCCCGTTCGCGCATCCAGCGCGGCTGGAAACAACGCTGGTTTGGTTGGTGATTGGGCACGCCACCGTTCCCGAGACTGACTCGCATCCGTGACGCCCGAAGCTTCACGATCGATCCGCGTGGGTCTCCGGTGTAGTGTTGTCGGTCATGAGTCCAGTCGAAAAGACGATCGTGAAGTCTTTGGTGGCGGTGGCGTGGTCGGACGGGACGCTCGCGGAAGCCGAGTCCGGCATGATCGACAGCTTGCTCTGGGCGTTCGGCGCGAGCGACGAGCAGGAGACCGAAATCCGGGAGTTTGCGAAGAAGAAGCGCACCATCAAGGGTGACATCGTCGCCAAGGCGCTCGACCCCGACGCGCGCGAGCTCCTCTTCGCCCACGCGGCGCTCCTCACGCACGCGGACGGCAAGCAGACGCCCGCCGAGGCGAAGCTCTTGAAGACGCTCGCCGAGCATCTCGAGTTTTCGGAAGAGCACGCCGAGCGCATCGTTTCGCACGCGCAAGAACGCGCGAAGGGCATGCGGGGTTGAGCATGCGGCACTTGCTCGTGCTCGCCGGTTTCGGAACGCTCGCGCTCGCGTGCGGCGGGGGCCACGACGACTCGACCACCACGCTGGCCGGCGCGCCGCTCGACTGCGCTTGGCTCATGAGCAACAACTGCTGGAAGACGACGGTCGCGGCGGCGGCGAGCTGCCTCCCCGATCCGTCGACGTCCGGCGTCCTCAGCGCCGACGGCAGCACGTGCACGTACGCGAGCGGCACGAACGTCACGTTCGAGACGCCGCTGAAATTGCCCGTCGCCGACCTCGAGAATCAGCCGCCGTGGCATTTCACCGTCACCACGGGCGGGCAAGAGTGCGTCACCTACGACGAGAATCCGAATTCGACGCAGACGCTCGACGTCCAGGGCATGACGTACAGCGACAAAACGGTGGGCATCGCCCTCCAAATCACCTGTCCGGACGGCTCGCAGTTCGCGGCGCAAAACGCGCTCAATCTGCTCGAGTGCTCCGACTTCTTCACGGACTCGCCCGGTTACGAGGACAATCCGACCGACACCTCGATGCGTTTCGCCTTCCTCAACGGCACCGACACGCCGCTCCAAGTGTTCGACTGCGAACAGGCGACGACGAACTAGAGCGCGCTCAGCCCCCCGCGGCGACGGGTGTCCCTTGGTGAAAGACGATGCGCCACCCCGCGCCCTCGCGACGCCAAATCGAGCTTCGGAGTGATCCCGGCGTCTTGTACGTGGCGAGCGCCACGTCCGGCGACAGCGCGAGCACGGCGAAGTCCGTGATCGTCACGGAGACGTTCGGCATCGCGAGCATTTGCGCGATCACCTCGGCCTTCCCGTAAACGCGCCCGGAGCTCCCGAACTCGACGAACTCGTCCGAAACGAGCCGCTCGAGCGCCTCGGCGGACGCTCGCACGGTAGCCGTCAAGAGCTGCCGTTCCCCGTCGCGGATTTCGTCGGTCAGCACGCGCTTTCCGAGACTCGACATCGCCAGCCGCCGCCGGACTGCCGCTCACGAAACTCTTCTCGGTATTCGCTGCGAGCGTCGGGCCCGAGGAGCTCGCACGGGTCGAACCAGTGCGTGGTCGTCGCCCTGGCGAGCACCGCCGGAAGCTCGCCCGAAAACTCGGGATTATCCGGGCACCGCCAGTGCCAGAGAGCAAGTCGGTCCGGCGCGGTGGCGAAGTACAGCACCTCTTTGACGCCGCCGTTGCAGTTCGTCGCGACGACGAGCGTGCCTCCCGGGAGCTCGCCTTTCACGTCCGGAACGCGCACGACGAGATCGTGATGGAATTCTCCCTGCTGCCAGTGATTCACGAGCTCGTACCGGCCCCACCGTTCGCGCACCCGCTCGAGGAGTGCGGCGAGCAACAGCGTGCCGGCGAGCTCGGTGACGACCGCGTGCCGCGCTGGTTCCACTCGTTCAGTCTATCTGCCGGCGGGCGCCGAGCAACTCAGTCGCGCGAGCGCGCGACCCCGACCCGACGTCAGAGCGCTCGCTTCCAGCGCGTTTCGCCCCCGAGCTCTTCCGTCGCGTCAACGACGTGCAGCGCACGGCGACGGCCCGACCGCTCGAAGTACTCGATATGTCGACGCCGAAACGACGGCGCGCCGTCATTCATGCGTCGTGAAGGCGTCGCATGTCCGGCGTAGCGTGCAGCGCATGCGACGGTTCGGCGAGTTCACGCGGATCGCGTGCGTCGCCGCGGCCGTTTCGTTCGTGTCGGCCGTCTCGCCGCGCTTGCGCGCCGACACGGCGTTGAGTCTGCCGGCGCAAGTCGGCGAGAAAATTTTCGCCGATCGATCGCTCTCGGCGTCCGGGCAGCTTGCCTGCGCGACCTGTCACGACCCCGCGCACGGTTACGCCTCGCCGAACGGCTTGGCCGTCCAGCTCGGCGGCCCGTCGATGTCGCTGCCGGGCACACGTGCGGTCCCGTCGCTCCGCTACAAGGAGTTCACGCCGCCGTACGCGGACGTCGCCGACAATCCGGACGGTGTGAGCAATCCGGGGCCGGGCGGCGGTTTCACCTGGGACGGCCGCGCGGCGACGCTCGCCGACCAAGCGCAGATACCCCTGCTCGCCCCGAACGAGATGGCCAACGTCTCCGAAGCCGACGTCGTGAACAAGCTTCAAAACGCCGCGTACGCGGATTTGTTTCGCGCCGCCTTCGGTAGTGACGTGTTCGGCTCGCCCTCGCTCGCGTTTCAATCCGCGCTCGACGCCCTCCAGGCTTATCAACTCGAGGACAGTGACTTTCACCCGTACTCGAGCAAGTTCGATTTGTATCTCGGCAACAAGATCGGGGGTGACCTCACGGACTCCGAGCGGCGCGGCGCGGGTGTGTTCGCCGATCCGAACAAGGGCAATTGCTTTGCGTGTCACTTCGCCGGACCGGGCGTGAACGGCAGTAGCGATCTCTTCACCGACTTCACCTATGCCGCGCTCGGCCTGCCGCGGAACCCGGAAATCCCAGCGAACGCGGCCCCGAGCTACAACGACCTCGGCATTTGCGGCCGGCCGGACCATCCGTTGCCGGACAGCGCGCAGTATTGCGGCTTGTTCAAGGTGCCGACGCTGCGCAACGTCGCCACTCGGAAGGTCTTCTTTCACAACGGCAAGCTGAAGTCGCTCCGCGACGTGCTGCGCTTTTACAACACGCGCGACACGAACCCCGAGCTCTGGTACCCGACCGTCAACGGAGTCGTCCAAAAGTTCGACGATTTGCCGCCGCAGTACCAAGCCAACATCGACACCCAGGCGCCGCTCGACGGCCGCCCCGCCGGCTCCGAGCCGCCGATGTCCGAACAAGACCTCGACGATTTGGAGGCGTTCCTCGAAACGCTGACGGACGCGGATCTCGTGACTCAGCCGAGCCCGCCGCAAGCCGTGCCGGCGTTCGGAAACCGTGGTGCGCCGCTGCAAGTGTTCTTGCTCGCGCTCTTGTCGGCGGCGATTCTGAGCGTCGGTTGGCGTGGAGCAACCCCGGTGCGCTGAGGCGAGCGTCACGAGGTTCGCGAGCAGCCACAGTAATCAGTCTGGATAGAACTCGGTGCTGACGACGACCTTGTCTCGAAAACAAACCTCTCCGAGGTCCGCGTTCCACGCGGGCTCGAAGGAATGATGATAGATGCGACAAAGGTCGGGTTCTCGTCCGCGGCGCGGGGCGAGCGGCCCGGCGAAGTACTGCCGCAAGCGTGCGTCCACGTCGGCGGCGCCCATGCCCGGACGAATTTGCTGAAAGTCGCCCAGGAATCGATCGCGAGACGTCCACGGATAGCCGAGAACGCCGATGGTCGCCGCGACGAGCCCCGTCCCTAGAACGCCCGCAATGGTGCGAGGGAGCGACATCAGCGACGCCCCGGTCAACGCCAGAGCGACGAGGGAGACGATGGTGCCGAAGAAATACCACCTCGAGATCGGCAAGCCGGCGGCCGTGAGCATGAAACGAATGAACACGGCGAACAGGTCGACGCCGACGAAGGCGAGGCTTATCGCGATCAGCAGGCGTGGTGTGGTGCTCACGACTTTTTCGGCTCGTACCGCAGCGCTGCGGCAGCGGAATGGAGGCAGCACCCGTCGAGCGTGGCGTTGATGGAGTCACGCGGGGGTCGCATGCCCGAAGAGTGCCGCCGTTCGCCGACGCCAGCAACGAGTGAGCAAGCGTCGAGGATGTGCGCCGCCACGCGCCGTGCGGAGCGCGCTCAGGGCCCGAAGCGCGCGACGACTTCACCCACCATGCGTTGGACGGGTCCGGCGAGAAGCGGACGCACGTTCTCCGCGAACCAGGGGCCAGCGAGTTTGCTCGAGACTTCGTCGAGTGCTTCGCGCGACTCGAAGAAGGAAAGCGACACCGTCTCGGTCTCGCTCAGCTGAACGAGCTGCGCACCGAGAAACCCGGGATAGAGTTCCTTGGCGCGCATGAACAACTCGCGTTCGACTTTGCGCAAGAGCTCCTGATCGAGCGGCTTCACGAGCGTGAACTTGGTGATGATCGTGTGCATGGTTGCTTGCCTTGCCTCCGAGTCGAACACGATTCTTGCAGCCGCTCGAGCGGCGCAGAGGGTCAGCGTCCCCGTCATTCGTCTTTGGTGAGTGTTACGTCGTCGATGATGTTGCTGTCGTCGTCGCTCGCGTCACCATTCAGGAACTCAATCGTCGTCAGGGCCGACGTGGCGGAAAAATGAAGGACGAAACGCTTCCACGCAAGCGTGTTCGTTCCCGTTCCGTCGGAGTTCGTCGTCGTCGCTATCTCGCTGTCGTCCACGAGAACGTGGACGACACTGGTGGTTCCATAGGGCGCAGCGACCACGTTCCCGGACCAGAACGACAACGTGTAGGACGCGTCCGGTGCCGTGGCTACGGACTGAGAAACCCCGGTCGCGGTGTTGCTCAGGCCCGTAAGGTCCAGCGTCTGGTTCCCGTCCTCGGGCGGCCAGGTGATGCCGTCGCTCACGTATCCTCCGCTGAGCGGCGCAACATTCCCCGTCTCCCCCACCACCGTCCACCCCTCGAAGCTGCTGCCGGTCGCGAAGAGTTCGTATCCGCCTGCGGGAACGACCGGGGATTCGAAGCTGCAGTTCACGAGCAAGGACCTTTGCTCGCAACCTCCCACCGACTCCCCGCCTGAACCGGCGTTGACCTCCTCGCCGCCCGCTCCCGTCGACGTGGCACCGCCGAAGCCGCTGGCCATGCCCCCCGCGCCCGACAACCCATTGCCGCCTGTGTTCTCGTCACCCGCGGCGCCCGAAGTGGCCGTCTCGGCGGCACCTCCCGCTCCTGAACCCGCCTGGACACCGACTTCGGTGCCCGCCATGCCTCCGCCCGAATGACCGCCGGCCGCAACGGCAACCCCGGCGGCGCCTCCACCAGCTGTCGAGTTCGTATCGTCCTTGCATGACCAAACCAGAAAGCCTGCAACGGTCGTCGTGACGAGGATAAGAACCCTCACATTTGCCATGATAGAAGACTCCTGGGTAACGGCACGGGAACGGGTGACGAAGGATACGAGCGACTCTCGAGCGACCTTCCTACGGTAACCGCGCGACGTGACGGCCGCGTTTCGGACTCACGGCCGTCGCTGATCGCGGTTAAACCGGCGCGAAGCGCAGTGCCCGCAGCGCGGCGAATTGTCGACGTCGAACGTCCGTCCTACGCTCGTCGTCATGATGAGCCCCGAATGGCTGCGCGCCTCTGCTCGTTACAATCGGTGGATGAACGACAAGCTCTACGGGCTTGCCGCCACGCTCGGCGACGAAGCGCGCAAGCGCGATGTCGGCGCGTTCTTCAAGTCGATTCACGGCACGTTCAACCACCTTCTGCTCGCCGACCGGGTGTGGCTCGCCCGTTTCGACGGCGTCGTCAGCCCGCCCGGCTGCCTCGCTCCAGGGGGCATCCGCTCACTCGACCAAGAGCTCTTCGCCGACTTCGAGGATCTCCGCCGCGAGCGAACGCTCACGGACGACGCGCTCACGAAGTTCGTGTCCGCGCTCACGCCCGAACGTCTCGCCGCGCCACTCGTGTACGACCGCTTCGGCGAAAAGCACGAATGTCCGTGCTGGTGGGCGATTGCTCACCTCTTCAACCATCAAACGCATCATCGTGGTCAGATCACGACGCTCTTGACGCAACGAGGTCACGACCCGGGCGTCACGGATTTGTTCGCGATGTTGCGGCTCGAGGCGACGCCGGCTTGAATTTCGTCGAGGCGCGAGCCGCGCGAACGCCGTGATGGTCCGAGTCATGGCGGGTCCAGCTGGTCGCGCGGCTCCTTGCCGTCGGAGAAGGGATGAAGGAGCAAGAGCTCGAGCATCTGCGCTCGGCGACGGGTCGACCAATTCGGATCGAGCAGAGCGAGGAGCTCGAGTTGTCTGGCAAAGATCGCACGCCGACAATCCTCACCGTCGATGCGGTTCCGAACCTCGAAGCTGCACGCCATACTGAACGTCACGGCCGTGAAAATCCGCTCCAGGAGTGCGTCCTCATCGACGAAGGCGTCGCGCACGAGCTCCTGCCCGCGCTCGACCACGACGTAGTACGGCAATTCACCGACGACCTCGATGTGCGGACGCGCCCCGTCTTCCGTCGAACCGAAGGTCGGCAGATCCGCGTCAGGGGCGTGAACGACGGCAGCGAGCTGCTTCACCCGTTTCTGAATGCGCCGAAGCGTGCTGTCGTTCGCCATGGCTCAGTCCGCTGAGTCCTCCAGCCACACGCCGCCGATTTGGAGATCACCCGCGAACGCGCACGCGTTCAACATCGCAATGTCGTCTTCCGACACGGCATTGGCACGCATGAAGG
Source organism: Polyangiaceae bacterium (assembly GCA_035499895.1). Taxonomy (GTDB): domain Bacteria; phylum Myxococcota_A; class Polyangia; order Polyangiales; family Polyangiaceae; genus PMG-095. The sequence continues at coordinate 68,035 of DATJXW010000083.1, forward strand.
CGACGCACTCCGCCGGCAGCGTCTCACGTGGGGTACCCGCCGCTGCCAACGCCGAGCCGAGCATCGAGATGCGATCAGTGACGGTCATCGAAAGCTCCAACCAATGTACCCCAAACCGGCCGAGGCTTTCAGACTCGCTCGACCACCCCGAGGAGCGCAAGAGAAACGCGCGCTGCCGGAAATTGCCGGCTCATCCTTCACGACGCACTCCGATACCGGACGACGCGGATCTCTCCGTCAAACGAGAGGGCGTCCAGAACTCCCAGCATCAGCCGCAGGGATCCGTCCGCTCCAATCCCGCCGGTACCCGCACCAATGAGCGGGAGAGCGAGCGAGCGAAAGCCTGCCTGGGCGGCGACTCGTACCGCGCTCCGAACGGACTCCTGAATCGACCGAGGAGACGCGCGCCACAGCAGATTGATTCCCGCGACGTGAATGATCGCACGAAAGGGGAGCCGCCCCGCGCTTGTCACTACTGCGGCGCCAAGCGGGAGGACGCCGAAGGCGCGAAGCTCTCTGAACGGGGCGAGTCCGGCACGCTGCTTGATTGCGCCCGACACCCCCTGGGGCAGCAGGAGCCACCACGGAAATAGGTTCCGGTTCCAGGGGTTCACGACCGCCTCGACATCCTGGTCGAGCAAATCACCTTCAATCACATGGAGCTGCACGGCCGATCGAAACGCCGACGAAGCCCCGCACATTCCGATGTTCGTTGTGTACCCGATTTCAGCGCGTCAGCGGCGAACCGGTGTTAGCCGGTCAACGCTCGGAGCCGCTCGAGCAATGCAGGGTCAGCTCGGACCAGGCCGACCGTCGGGTGTCGACTGAGACCGGAGTGCCGTTCCGCAGCGGCTTGCAGGGCGATGGCCGCGTGAGTCTTGGCTCTGTCGGCGTCACCGCGCGACCACGCGATCAGACTCCGGGCCGCGGCCACTTCGAAACGATCGGCGGTGAACGTGGCTTGGGACTCGGCCGACTCGAGAACGGAGAGTGCCTCCACGAAAGCGCCCTGCAAATTCCGCCGGGCAACGAAGAGCGGAAATTCAAAGCCAACGCGCGTTCTGACGTTTTGCGTCTCCCGTTCAGCCGCGAGAGCAGCACGGTAAGCCTCGAGTGACCCGGCAACGTCGTCCAGTGCATCACAGCTCTGCGCACGTTGAAGAAGCGCTTGGGCGCGGTGGATGGGTGCATCGTAGTTTTCAAGCAGTTCAGCGAGGAGAGCGAGGGCGGCGCCATGCTCTCCGGCCTCAGCCAAGTGCGCCGCCTGAATCCGGAGGTACTGCGCCCGCGACGCCGGGCGGCTGCGCGCGAGCCGTTTTTCAAAGTCCACGCGGTCCGCCTCGGTCCAGCTGGTCTTGCGAAACCACTCGGCCATATCAGGTCTCGCTAGCATCTGTCGTCGAGCGAGTCGACGACGAATCGGACGAATGCCGTCTCAGCGGGTCTCGAAACCGGCGGATGATGACGATTCGGCTATCCGTACGCCTAACTTACCAGGTTTCAGTTGCGCCGAAGGAGCAGAAGCGACACCGGCTTAATGCTCGTTCGAGCGATCGCCCGCGACCGTCAGGGTATCGAACAAGCGAACAATAGCGTTGAAGGCCGCCTTGACGGCGTCGCCGGCCTCTCCCGGAAGCGACGAGCGCCCAAAGCAGCGTTGCTCTTGGATCAGTTCCCCCTCGAAGGTCACGAGTGGAGCGTCTGAGGCCAGCACATCGCGAAGCTTCCGCGCTTGACGGAGATGCAGGCGATAAAGGTCGGATGCCACGGAGTTAGTCTCGTCCGACGCACTCGAACCGAGCTTGAGGTAGTATTCCTCGAGCGCGTCGTGCAGCCGTGCGCGTATGGCCGACTCCCGCAAATCAACCAAACGCTCGACGCGCCCGTGCGCGACGACGCGCGAACCCTCGCGAATCTCGAAGTCCAGCCCAGGAACGACCTTCCCGAGGTGCTCGGCCGGCGACAGGAAGTGCAGGAAGGCACGCACGCGCTGCCCGGGAAGAACGCGCTCATCGTCGGGGTACTCATGCATGGCATCCCAGTCACCGTTTGCGTAGTGAACCTGGGCCCGGTAACCAGTCCAGACCGGAGTGCTGCGCCCGCCCTCGCTGGTCGGCACGAATTGGAGGAAGACCTCAATGTCGCGACGCATCTGCAAGTTTGGCTAACGTACCAGGTTTCAGCTGCGCCGCGTCTGCTGCAAACCGGATTTGCGTGGCGGCGGCCTGTGACATTCATCGTTCTGTTCGCCGAGCACGACCTCTTAGCAGCCGAAGCAGAAGCTGCGGGCAAAGAAACCACAGCATCGCGTTCCCCAGATACGCGGGACCCGTCAGCGGACCGACAAAATCCTCCCAGCGACCATTGTGCTTTTCGAACGCTGCAGCCGTGAAGGGAAGTCCGACGATGCGCAGGTCATCGGCAAGGGGATAGATGACGAAGAATGAAACGGTCGCGAGGACTATGCTCGCCCCTAGGCAGGCTGACCGTTCCCACGGAGTTCGGTAGCTCCGACGAGAGTCTCGTCGATTTCGGATAAGAGCACGCGCTCCCGCCCAGAGTCCGATGAACCCCGAGACATTGAACACGAGCAGGACGAGGCTGGCCAATCCACCGAATAATACGCCGAGCTCAGACGGAGATTAGCGGATCAGCGCGCCAGCTACCAGCACCGATTCGCGCGAAACGCGGTCGTCAACGCCAGGTACTCCTCGCGGGTATCGCCAGGGCAACCGTGGGCGCAACCGCCTCTAATCGGAAGCGGTCCGCCGGTAGCAGGACGAGCGCGCGACACCGGACGATCGCATGCGGACAACAGAACACGGGTCCATCTGCCCAACCGTCCGTCGCTCATGCGTTTGGCAACGTACCATGGCTAAGCTGCGCGGGTCGAGCGTAGCGAGACACCCGTCCGTTCAGCCCGGAGTTAGGCAGACGACGCCTCAGAAAGTGTCGAAGGCTACGACGACATCCGACCGACGAGCTCCGGACCACCGTCGCGCCAGGGCTGCGTACTTGAGCACCGCCGATCGCGGGCCGTTCCAACGAACTTCCAGGACCGGGTCACCGCCGGGACCAGGTGGTGCGCGCCCGTGATCATCGTCAACCGAGCACAGGTTGCCCGGGCCGTCTGGAGTCGGTGCGTCGAGCGGCACTATCGATGCTTGCGTCGCGAAGGGTGTGGTCGCTCCGCAGTCGCGCTCGAACACCACGATTTTGAACGGCCGGTCCGGCGAGGGGTATTCCTGAATGAGCTGATTGGCACAAAGATCCGCAACCAACGCGCGCTCGCCGATTGCCGCGACGGCGGCCAAGGATGCGAGCGCGGCCAACCCGCTGGCTGTTACCTTGAGCCGCAACGTCCAGTAGGTCATGGGAGAAGCTTGCGATCCGGAGGCATGGCTGGTGGATCGAACCGATCGAAGCGTGCTCTTAGAAAATATGTAACTGGCGATAGACAAAGACCGAAGGCGAGTAGGGCGATCCAAACCAAAGTCACGCCCATTGCTGGGATCGTCGGGACGTCCCCATCAGTGACCACCTGGAAGCCAAACCGGTATTGGGTTTCAATCAGCGCGCTAAATAGAACGAACGCAGTGGCGAAGACGGTCGGAATCGAAAGGATGGCAGCGACTGGCACGCCGCAGGCAACCAAAGTGAATCGATCCATGGGTTTTGTTCTCGAAGGGTAAGAGATCGGACCGCAGGGCAGTGTGAAGATTTCATGGAGAAACCGCGCATAAAACATCAGCCCTCCATTGTCCCTAACGTACCAAGGCTTCAACTGCGCCGGGTGAGCAGAAGCGCAGAAGCGAACGCGCGGCACGTTTCTTTGAGCCGTGCGACGTGATTGATCAAGCGTACATCTAGTGAATGGCCAAGACCTACACGACCGCGAACGCTCGAGCCAAGCTCGCCGACATCGTTGACGAGGTCGAGGCCGGCTCCGAGGTCGAGCTCACGCGACGCGGTTCTACGAAGGGCTGACCTTCAGCGATGTGGAAGGCATCGGCGGATGCCATCTCGAACAGGTCGGCATGCAAGTGCAGGCCATCGAAACTCGAAGCTGCCATGGCAACCGCGGACTCGAGCACACCGTCTAACGCCGGTCATAACGTCGCGCAAGTCGCTTCGGCTCGCCTCCAACCGCGCGCCCGACGTACCAGGTTTCAGCCGCGTCAACTGCAAACCGGAGTTAGGCGGCTCTTGCTCGGGGGTTGGCCATGTGTAAAGGTTCACACATGGCGACGAACCTTGCGATCGACGAACGGCTTCTAGACGAGGCCCGCAAGGTTGGCGGGCACAAGACGAAGAAGGCGACCGTCAATGAGGCGCTGACGGAGTATATTCAACGCCGAAGGCAACAGAAGGTCTTGGACCTGTTCGGGAAAGTCTCGATCGACGCCGACTATGACTACAAGGCTCAGCGGCGGCGCCGGTGAACGTCATCGTCGACACGTCCGTCTGGTCCCTGGCACTCCGTCGAGATGCGCCCCGAGAAACGGCTCCCGAACGCGAGCTCGGCGAGCTGGTTCGCGAAGGGCGCGTGCTGATCGCTGGGCCCATCAGACAAGAACTTCTCTCGGGGGTTCGCGCGCCAGCGCAGTACAAGGCCCTCCGTGACAAACTCCGCGCATTTCCCGACATCGCGCTTGGGACCAACGACTACGAAAACGCCTCTGCGTGCTTCAACCGCTGCCGGTCGAAGGGTGTCCAGGGATCAAACACCGACTTCCTGCTGTGCGCGGTGGCCCTGCGCCTGGATGCAGGGATCCTGACGACCGACAAGGACTTCGACCACTTCGCCAGGATCCTAAGGATCAAGCTGCACCGCCCGAGGCACGGACTGTCCGCCTAACGATCACGCGCGGTTCGGCGGTCGCCTCCCCCCGGGACAAGATGAGTGAGCCACGGGGATCAATGCCAATGCTGCCAGGCGCCGATGCTAATGGTGGTCACTGCGATCGGAACGTGCTGCCCGAGGAGGTCAAGCCATCGATCGCGTCCGCTCGCGTCCCAAGCAATCTTGACGATTCCGTCGAGGCACGTGAGCTCGATCGTCTCGACGAAGCCCCGCGCGACCGCATCCGTCGTGGACAGCAGGAGACGCGCCGAGGTGATCTCCGTCCACGACATCTGCAGGCCGTGCGATACACCGATCAGACGAAAGCCGACCTCATCGCACACCAGCGTGCCCGGATTGCGAAACTCCGGCAGGAGGCCGGCTCGGGCTACTCGGAGATGGTGACGCCACACGAACCCGAACCCGCAAGCCGCAATCCCAAAGCCGAGAAGAACGATACGCCAATCATCGAGCACCAGCAGCAGCACCGCAGGCAGGGGAAGGACGACGCCGGCGACTCCAACAAGCCAGTTCTTGACATGCCAGCGCCGCGCCCTCGCGTTCGTCGCTCGACGGTACTCAGCGGCTCGAACATGCTGCTCCATCTGTCCGCCTAGCGTACCAGGTTTCAGCAGCGCCGGCCGAGCAAACGCGAGGGCGGCGTCTGCTGCAAACCGGAAGTTGGGCAGTCCCTTTAGTCTTCGAACGGATAGGGTAGCTTCTGGATGGCCTCGAAGTGGTGCCGCCGGCAGTGGACGCTGAGCGAAACGCAAAGCCGTTCGCACCCGTCTACGCGGCAGACGCGCGGACCAACTTCGGGATCCCGAGACCACTTTTCGTACTGACGCTTCAGGTATGCGACGGGCGGGCGGTAGGGGACCTGGATCGTGGGAACGGCCCCCATCTGGAGGTAGTAGAGCCGGCCTTCAGCGGAGAGGGCACGTTCCAAGAACTCCGAAAAGGATGCGGCGATCACATGACGAGAGCGAGAATCTTCGTGGTCGCAGTCCAGGATCCGATTGTCTCCCTCGACGGATCGTTCGAGCTCGATTGCCACGAAATTACCGTCATGGACGTCGCAGAAGGCGTACCAAGACGCCGGCTCAGAATCCACCCACTCGGCACCACACAAGGCGCTCCCAGTTCGCTGAAATTGCTCGACGGGGAGAAGGCAGTATCCGCCCGCGAGCTCGGCACGGTGAATCCGGAGATAGAAGGCGCGTAGGTCAGCAGGGAGCGTGAATCCGGACCTACTCTCGAATGCGTCCAGCCGCTCGGCCGCGTTGGCTCGTGCGAGCTCGTGACTGTCTGACGCTTCGACCGCGCTGATCAAAGCCTCGAACGATATCTTCATCACCGCTTCAGCTTTCGACTGGCCTGCCCAACGTACCAGGTTTCAGCAGCGCCGGCCGAGCGGAAGCGAGGGCGGCGTCTGCTGCAAACCGGAGTTAGCCGGCCTGCGCACCGAGCGCGGCAAGCACCGCACGTTGGTCGTCGTCGTCGCAGACACCGTGGCCCTTCGTCAACATAGAAAGGAGACCGACGGAGCGTTGAGCTTGCGCGGCAGCGAGCACCTTATGGTGACCATCAAGAATGTAGTGCGTGAGACACAGGTGCTGTTCAACAATCCCATCAGTTTCGGCGGGGCCCTTCACGTCCAGGATCGAAATTGCAACCGCGGTCGGCGTTTTACCAACGGCAAGCGCCGCGCCGTAGGCCGCAACCGTCTCTGGATTGAGCCAACGCCCTGGAAACATCGGAACCAGAAACTCAAACAAGCGCCGAGCGGGCGTTATCATCTTTGTGCCGAGCCGGTAGTACTCGGTTCGAGGATCGTGCGGCAGGTCCCAGAACGTATCCACACCGAAAAGGTCTGTCTGCTCGTGACTAAAGTAATCATCGATCCCACCCGGTCGCGTTCGGGCAGGATGACATGAAAGCAGGCATGCGGTGTACTCCCCCTCGGGAAGGAGGCGCGCCAACTGTTCAGCCAGATCGGGGGTGAGCTCGTCTACGCCGTCAGTCAAAACGGAGACTACGGCATCAAACTGTACGCTTCGAACTGCGCCCTCCAGTCTTTCAAAGAAGAAGGCGCACGTGTTGCAAATGTTACCGATGTGATACGCGGGTTTGCCGTCCAATGTGAGAAAGCGATCCCACTCTTTCCAGCCCCCGCCACCCACGCGCGAGAATCCGATCGGCGATGACATCGTCATGCTGCGGGTCGGAAGTTGCGCGATCAGACGACTCACGAGGGCTGGCTAGCGGGCTAGCGTACCAGGTTTCAGCTGCGCCGGCCGAGCGAACGCGAGGCCGGCGTCTGCTGCAAACCGGAGTTAGGCGGCGATCGACGCACGATGTGCCACCGGCGAGCTCAGGCTTGGTTTGGCAGGCGGCGTCCTCTCGGCTCAACTCGATCGCGAGGGTTGGCGAGCCATCCTCTTCTGCTCTTGGAACCACGGCTCCGTGAGTTCAACAGCCGCCGCGACGAAGTCGCGCACCTCCGGATGTGGACCTACGGACTCCGACCCGTACTGCCAAGCGCTAGTTTTTTCGCGCCCATCCGCGTACTTGAACGTGACCACGAGCTCGCAAGGCCTTCCTTTCGGATGCGGGGCAGCAAGGCGCTGGCCGAGGAAGTGAATTACGCCAGGAGTCACCCGCGAAAGCAACTGATTGAACAAGCCTTGCGGAACTCGTCCGACGAACAGGTCGTTCTGCAGGCCAAGTTGCACGCGGAATCAAGCAGCCCGCGACGATGTGGAGGACACCGGCTGAGGGCCGCGCGTTCGGATGACGACGGTCCCTGCGATGAAGTCGTGCAAGGCGCGCTTCTTCCGGTTGAGCAGTAGAACGACGAGTTCGCTCCAGAACCACACTGACGCGGCAGTGCCCGCTGCCCGCCCCCACGCAGGTTTGGCATCGCGGATGAGTTCAGCCTGTCGCATCCAATGGTGGCTCCAGCTCGCCTCGGGAATTCGCAAGAACGCAGCTATCGTTGTAGCAGTCGAGATCAACCCAAGTCCGATACCTACAGAGTCTCGCAGCAGCGCTTCGCGCCAGCCGATTGGACCACCGCCAACGGTCACGATCTTGACGCCTGCCACCATCTTTCCAATGGTTTGGCCAAAACGTGCGTGCAGAGCCACGCTGTATGCCGCTCCCGCGAACAATAGCGGAATCGCAGCACCCAGAGCCGCGTTTTTCGACAACAGGCCCGGCCACCCGAGGACCACTAACGGAGCGCAAACGACGAGGTCGACGAGATGAGCAAGCAGCCGAGGCCACAACCCTGCGTAGTGCAGTTCTGCTGCCGTCAGCGGGTGATGCTCGTCCGAAATGCTCGCCATCCTCCGTACGGGCCAAGCTCGTGTGTCCAACGTACCAGGTTTCAGCTGCGTCTGCTGCAAACCGGAGTTAGCCAGCCTCGTCGTCATCTGCCGCCAGGAGATGCTTCCAGTACCGCTGGGGAGAATCGAGGATCCCCTTCGTGATGTGGAAATGTGATGTCTCTTCCAGCCTTCCAGCCGCGTTCGCGCGATCATCCCGGGATTCAACCAGGCGGAAAACACCTCGAGGAATGCCTCACCGTGCGACCGGGTGTGCAGGGAACGTCCGCCGTAGCGGGCATAGGGGTTCCCGCCGAAGTCGGGATCGTCACGACGCTGATCAAGAAGGGAGGCGAAGTGCGCCTGAAACTCAGCCCGAAAGAAGTAGCCATCCCGCGGCTTGCGTCGAAAGGCCCCCCGCACAAATGGCGCAAGCTCGCTTAGAAACTGAGGCGCTTTCAGGTCAGCAAGTTCGTTGCGGCCACCACCTGCCGCCGGCAAGCCGCAGACGGCGGCGATCGCCTCAAGGACAGTCGACTTCCCCGAGCCGTTCTCGCCGACGAAGAACGTCACTGGTGTCGTGAACGAGATGTCGAGTGTTCGAACAAATGGCAGATTGGTCGGAAACTGATCTGGGAGGGCGATGTTCTCGCGAGGGCGGCGCTGCTGCAAACCGGAGTTAGCAGGCTGTTGAAGATCGAGCGTTGGGCGCGATCGGAGCTGGTCGGTCGCCGCCACCGGCGACGGTGGGAAGGGCGGCAATCGAGCACTGGGCTCGGCCCTCACGCGGGCTGAGCGAGCAGTTTCGCCATCCTGATGAGGTTGTGGGGGCTCCTACGACGTAAGCGGCGAGCTGCGTGCGTTCTCGTCCCTTGTAGCGGGTGCGCCGGAAGTTGCCGACGGTCTTGATCCAACCGAAGGTCTCTTCGATGCGCTTGCGGACGCGCTGGCTGATCGCGTATCCGAGCGTGCCGCGTCGTTCGGGTGTCGATCGCCGATGTGCGGTTGGTCGTGTTCTGAGCAACGTGCGGCACGACAGCGTAATGCCGGCACTGCTCGACGAATTCCCGCGTGTCGTACGCCTTGTCCGCACCGACCGTTCTCCATCAGCGCGTGACCCGCGCAAGAAAGCCGCGCCGGCTGGCGATCGCCTTTGCGGGCGTCCGCGGTTGTAATGCCGAGCGAACCAAAGCCGAAAGCGTCCAAAGCACGAAGCATTCTGTCCGCGTTCTCGGGCGTCGCGCGGATGAAGAAATCGATGTCGCCCGTGAAGCGGGGGTGACCGTGAAATGCCACGGCGTGGCCGCCTACGACGAGGTACTCAACTTTGAGCGAGTTCAACAACCCGATGAACTCGCTCAAGTCGCTCTGCAGGTGCGCCAAGCGCGCTCCGATGGCGTTCGACCAGCTCGAGCAGCAAGTCGAGCCGCTGTTGGGGTGTCAGATCGGCGTAGAAGAGATCGTCGGCCTCGTCGGCAGCCTCAAAGCTCGCAAAAACCTGGGCGACGCGCTCCACCAAATAACTCTACCAGACCGACGACCTGCTCACCAGGAACCGCCTGCCACCTCGAGCCGCGCGCGCGCCGCCGCAAGCGCGTCCCGGTAGTCGGCTCGAAATGGATCCACCAGGCCCCCCTCCAGTTGGGCTTCGAGCGCCCAAAGCGCGTTCCGCTCGGCGGGGTGCTCAAGAACGAGGCGGCGTGGGTCGTTGCTGCAAACCGGAGTTGGGCGGCGGCGTCAGCGACACCGGACCCGCACCGTGAGGCCGTCCTTCAGCGAGAAGAACTCCTCACATTCTTTTCCGTTCTGGAGGGTGGGGCGAACGCCAACGTCGGCGCTCTGCGCAAGCTCGGCGAAGGACGTGCGGCCGTCGCCGTTCCAATCCATGTCCGACCAGGTAAATGGACCCTCGATTGTCGCCACAACAAGATAGAGCCCCCAGAACAGTCCCGGTGCTAAGAGGAGACCCAAAAAGATCGCGATGCCAAGCCGCGTCAGCGACGCCTCCGGAACGTCGGCGCGAGAAAGCGCTCGTAGTGGGTTTGGCGTGTCGGTCACGCCCGTGGAAGATTTCGGGCCATCCCGAGGGCAAAGCACCGGCTGCACATCGGTCCCGACCGAAGACGCAATCTCGTACAACCCTCGGTGGCGCAGCTCCGTTCACCGACGGCGACGACTCGCTCTAGTCGTTCGATCTCCGGATCGATGATCGCAGCTATCTTGGAGGTTAGTTCGGCCTCGGCACGTTGAAGCCGGCCTGTTCGCGCAACAGTCGCGAGGTCTGCGGCCCAAGCTAGCCAGGTGCTCTCATCAACGTGACGAGACTCGCTCTCACCCAACGACGCAGGCACCCGTTTCTCTTGGACATACTGAACGAACTCCCTCGGCAACGCTACCCGATGCGTACGAACGTAGTGGACGAGACCATCTGGCCAAAGCCAGAGACCGTCTGAAAGTTGCCTCGAACCGAAGTTACCGCAACCAAACCGACACCATGAAAGACCGAAGGATTGAAAGACGGCAGTTCCGGCACCGAGATATGCCGCCACAACTTCGGAGTCCTAGGGAGCCATCAGGCCTTCCACCCACTGAGGGGCCGGATACCCATCGCGGAGCGCCGCCTTCCAGTAGCTGATACGACGCAGTAGCACTTCGTCTCTCCGTATGCCTAACGTACCAGGTTTCAGCCTCTCGTCTGCTGCAAACCGGAATTGGGCGGACCGTGTCTGGGGGAAAAACGCTACGTCCAGTTGTCGAGCTTGAGCCCAGCGACCTTCGAGAAATGGCGCTCGTTGTTCGTCACCAATGTCGCCCCGATGGACAGCGCGTGCGCAGCGATCAGCGTGTCCATTTGGCCAATGGGCACACCGCCACCAGCAAGAGCGGTGGCGACGATCCCGAAACGGTCGGCCGCGGCGCCATCAAACGGCAGTACGTCGACACCTCCGACAAAGGAGTCGATGGCACGCTCGATCCTGCGTGACCTTCGTTTGGCGGCACCGAATCGGAGTTCGGCGAGGGTGACGGTGCTCATGCAGAGCTCAGATGGCTTCCGTTCGGCCAGGCGTGTGGCGACCGCACCCACACCGCGCAACGCAAAACTGACGGTGTCGGTATCAAGCATGAATAGAGTCATGCGAAAGGGTCACGGAGCTTGGTGATGGCAGCCTGCTTCGGCCTCGGAAGGTGGCCAGAGAGCGAGCCGAGCGACGCGAGAAACTCAGCGGGAAACTCGTCGAGCGGCTCCAGAACGACACGCCGACCAATGCGCTTGGCAACAACCTCGCGTGCGCCGTCAGGAAACCGACACTCGCGCGGGAGCCTTACGGCCTGGCTACCGCCGTTCTGAAAGAGTTTGGCGCGGGCTGCCTTCATGACGAAAGTATAGACCCGAGTAGATACATCGCAAGCGGGATCCGCTTCGGGATTTGTGCCGATCTGCGCGGCCAGTACGTCAGCTCGGAGTCCAGTTGGCCACGGAGCGCCGCGTCCGCCCAACGTACCAGGTTTCAGCAGCGCCGGCCGAGCGGCAGCGAGGGCGGCGTCTGCTACAAAACCGGAGTTAGGCAGCCGCCGGGGCGCGGCCAAGCGCCTCGTCGACGGGTGAGGAGTAGCGAAGGTCCCGGCCGGTCACTTCAGTTCTGGGCTTGAGCGAGCCGAGAACGGAGAGCTGCCACAGCGCTTGCGAGGAACAGCCCGAACAACCCAACGGTCAAGCACATGAGAACAAGACAGTGTGTGGCCAGGCACGGGGGAGCGTGCATCAGCGACAGAAATGAATCCAGCGAAGCGATGGCGGTGACGACGGCGGCGCACAGGGCACGCCACCAGGACCTGGCATAGCTGGCGGGTCGGAGCACCGCGCGAACGAAGCCGAGCTCGAAGGTCAGCATCAGTGAGGTCGATAGGACCCCGCCGAGCGGATAAGGATGCGGCAGCGGGATACGCGCCACGTAGAGCTTGTACCCGTCGACCGCAAACCCAGAAGTCACCAAGGCTGCGATTCCGGCGAGCCAAAGTGCGGCGAAGATCTTGTGGGCCAGAGAGAGCTTGGCCATCAGGAATGGAGGTTCCGAACGACGTGTGAGCAGGGCGCCCGGCGTCCGGCAACTAACGCCCGAATGAAGCTGAGCATTCCGCTGAAGGCGAGGTCGCGTCGGTCTGGCTACTCGAACGGCCGCTCACAGGAGTGGCACTCCGAGGCCCCGAAATTGCTTTCCGCGCCACAACTAGGGCAGCGGACCCGCCGTGGTTCGTCGATTCCATGATTTGCGCCTCGACTCGGACCCTGGACGACCAACGGCGATGCGGCGCCCTCCGACCGCGAACCAAGACCGCACACCCGTAGAAGCCCAGCTGCCACAAGGGCATGAAGACGAACCCAAGGGCGGCGGTCGACCGAAGCCTTGTTGAGGTGAAAAGAAGGTCGAGGTGTAGTACCCATAACGAATATGGTGTTGCAAGAATTGACATCGTTCCGCTCATCCGCACCATGGCAACCGCCGCGATACACGCTCCCCCAAGAGTGATCGTCTGGGCTATCTGCACGACGGCCGCGGGACTAAGCTTCACCGTGGGTCCAATCCTACAAGGGACGAGAGCGTCGGTCCTCGCGCGGCGCGCCGATCCACCGCCCCGTCGAACCTCGGCCGCTGCATCTCGCCTATCCGCGACACGCGCGCTTCCGCAAATGTCATCGACACTTCACGCCCCAAGTCGTCCGTCCCCGCAACTCCGACGGCCGTCACGAGCTCACGCCGCACCTCGCGCAACACGCCGTCCAATGTGGTCACGGCTGAAATCGTGAGGAATCGGCCGACGGGCGCGGCTCCGAGCTTCACGGCGTCCGTCACGAGCACGCCGCCGGAACCCGCGCTCGAAAAGGCGCCCGCATACGCCGCCGCGTCGCGGAAACGACGAATTTCGGCGAGCTCTGTCGCGTCGAGGCGCCCGAGCGGCACTTCGCGTTCGCGCGCGGCGAGGGCGTCCGCCACCAAAGACGCGAAGTGGCGTGCGTCGTCGCTCGTGCCGAGCACCACGGCCGCTCGTGGGCTCAAACAGCCGCGCTGATCGAACGCAGCGACGTCGCGGGCCAACGCGGCCGCCGTCTCGTCGTCAACGGCGCCGGCGTGAATGACGGCAAGGCCGTAGCCGGGGCCTTGCGCGTGCAACACCGTGCCTGCCGGCAACGCGGCGCGAACGGCGTCGAGCGAGCGGTCACCGCCGTACGCCCAGACGTGATCGCCGGGCGTAGGGGCGAGCGCAGCGACGGTTTCGAAGAGGCCCGGCGCCGCTTCGGCGAGCAAACGAGCGAAGACGGGCTCGCGCCGCGACGGTCGCACGAAGACGCGCGCCGACGCGGCGAGCCCGAGTGCGATCGCGCGGTGCGCGGCGACGAAGACGTTCGCGGGTAAAATCACGTGGGCCGCGCGCGCCGCCGTCACGCTGCTCGAGAGCGCGTGAATGTCGTCGTCCGAAGGCGCGATTTCGAGCGCTTCTTCGAGCCCCCACGCGACGTTTTCCGCCGAAAGCCCGGTCGACTCGACGAGCAGCCGCCGCGCGCGCCGCCCGAGCTCGCTCGTTGCGTCAGCCACGCGTGCCGCCGCCGCAACGAGCGCGCGCACCCGCTTCACGCCGTTCGTATCGACGCTCGTGGCTGCCTCCGCCGAGCCGCCCACGCGTTCGCCACCGTCGTTCGCGTCGACGGCGCGGTCCGTCATCCGAGCCACGCCTCGACCGCGAGCGAACACCCGCGCGCCGTCGCGCCCGGTTGACGTCCCAAAAGCTCGATGCCGCCGTCGCGCCGCCGCACCAAGTCTTCGGTTTGCACGACGACCGCCGAGTCCACGTTGCCGAGATCGATGATCCGCGCCATCCCGACTTCGCCGTCGGGAACCGCCGCGAGCGTCACCGGATCGACCGGCACGACGCGCAACGTGGGCGGTTCGAGCAGCACGTCGGGCGGCCCCGCGAGCGCCGCGCCCGGCAACGTTCCCTCGTAAAGCTGACTCGTGAGCTCGGTCATGCCGTATTCGGAGACGACGTGCGTTTCCGGCACGCCGAACGCGCGAGCCACGCCGCGGCGCAATTCGGCCTTGGAGACCTCGCGCGAACGACCCTTGTAACCGCCCGTCACCATCACGGCCGTCGCGCTCGGCGCGTCGAGCACGCGTCCGTCGAGCGCGTCGAGCAAGGCGACGAGAGCGAACGCCGTGGCCAACACCAAGAGCGGCTCGCCGCGTCGAAGTGCCACCTTCGCCGCGTGCTCGAGACCCTCGAGATCGACGCCGTCCGGTCCGAAGAGCCAGCGCGCGGCGTGCTCGCGCGCAAACGTGCCGTCGGCGAGCGAGCGGCCGTCCCACTCGCGTTGAAAGAGCCCCAGCATGAAGCCGAGCGACGAGCTCTGCGTCTCGCCCGGCGCCGCCGCGAGACTCACGACGACGCGCGGCCCGCGACCGAAGCTCACGAGCGCGCGTGCTCCCGCGTCGAGGGCGACGGCCTCGTACGTCTCGGTGGTTCGAAACGCGTGCACGCCGCGTTCGTCACCGGTCGTGCCGCTCGTTTCGAAGCGCGCGACATCGAGCTCGGGCGGATGCACGGCGACGCGCGTCAGCCGAAATGTCTCCGCGGGCACGCCCGGGATGTCCTCGAGGCGCTCCAGGCGTGCGCCGCGCGACGCGACCAAACGCGCGAAACCGGCCGAATTGGCGGCCTGAAAACGCGCGATGGCGAGCCCGAGCGACGCGAAGTCGTCCGGCGCGCCGCCGCGTGCAAACGCCCGCACCCGTGCGTGCAGGGCGTCCGAGGTCTCGAGCATTGGGGCGAACGTCACCCGACGCTCTCCCGAACCGCCTCGACCACCGCCGCCGTCGCCGCTTCGAGCTGTCGCTCGGCGATGGTCAGCGGCGGCGTCAACACGACGACTTCGCGCGCGCCGCCGCCCGTCGTCGCGATGTAACCGCGCTCGAGCAACGCGCGCACGGTTGCGATCGCCGCGCCCCCGTGCGCGCCCAAATCGATCCCGAGCATGAGCCCGGCGCCGCGCACAGTGACGTTCGCCGCGCTCCCGAGGGCCCCCGCAATCTCAGTGCGCCACGCGGCGCCGAGTCGCGCCGAGCGCTCGACGAGCTTCTCGCGTCCGAGCACGTCGAGCGTCGCGAGCGCGGTTGCACACGCGAGCGGCGCGCCCGCGAAGGTCGAGGTCTCCACGACTTCTTCCGCGCGCCGCCACGCCGCCATCACGCTCCGCCGGCCGACGACGGCGCTCAGCGGCAAGCCGCCGCCGAGGCCTTTTCCAAGGCAAATCAGGTCGGGCCGCGCGCCCTCGGCCACGCTTCGCAGCCACGCGCCCGAGCGCCCGAGCCCCGTCCAAATCTCGTCCGCAATCAGAAGCGCGCCGTGCTCGCTCGCGAGCCGGCCGAGCTCCGCCAAAAAACCGGAGGGCGGCACGACCACGCCGCCGCGTCCGAGCACCGGCTCGATCAAAATCGCGCCGACGTCGCCCGCCGCGAGCACTTGCGCGACGTCGGCGATCACCTGGGCGCCGCGCTCGAGCGTTTCCGGATACGCGACGAACGTGACGCTCGGATTGAGCTGCGCCGCGAACGGCTCGCGGTAGCTCGGCCGCAGGCCGCACGCGGAGAGCGGGCCGTAACCGAGCCCGTGGTACGCGCCCGCAAAAGCAATGACGCCTGTTTTGTTGGTGGAGAGCACGGCCGTTTTGAGCGCGGCGCTGACGGCGTCCGAGCCCGACTGACCCACGAGCACCTGCGCGTCCGGTTCGGGATGCAGCGCGCCGAGCCGCTCGCACAGGGCGATCTTCGCGTCCGAAGGGTGCACGTCGCCGAGCGCGTGAAAGAGGCGCTCGGACTGGAGCGCGAGCGCGCGCCGCACGGCGGGGTGGCCGTGCCCGACGAGCTCGGCGCCGAAGCCGGCCGCCAGATCGACGTAGCGGTTGCCGTCGACGTCCGTCACGTTCGCGCCGGTCGCGGTCGCGTACACGATGCCGCCCGCCGCTTTCGCCGGGCCCATGGGCGCCGCCGCGTGACGATGCCGCACCAAGAACGTGCGCGAGTGCTCGCCCGGAGGGCGGCTCACCAGGCGAGGCAGCTCCTCGCCCGCTCTGGGCGTTTCGTCGATGGCGTTCAAACGGTTCGGTTCGTACCCGGCGTCACGAGCAGACGCGGTTGCGGCCGCCGCGCTTCGCTTCGTAAAGCTTGTCGTCGGCGCGCTGGATCAAGTCGGCGGCGGCTTTCTCCTCGCCGAGCATGGCGCAGCCGACGCTGATCGTCACGGGGATGCGCTCGCCCTGGAACGCGAACGGGTGCGTCTCCACCCGCCCACGCAGGTTTTCGGCGAGCGCGACGCCGCCCGCGAGCGGCGTTTCCGGCAAGACAATCACGAATTCTTCGCCGCCGTAGCGCGCGAACACTTCGTCCCGGCGGATCCGCTCCTGCACGATGCGCGCGAGCTCGCGCAATACGTGATCGCCCGCGAGATGGCCGTATTGGTCGTTGATGTTCTTGAAGTAGTCGATGTCGAAGATGAGGAGCGAGAGCTGGCGGTCGTAGCGCCGCGCCCGGATGAGCTCCTTGTCGAGCGCTTCGAAGAGGTAGCGCTTGTTGTGGATCTGCGTGAGGCCGTCCACGATCGTCATCCGGTAGATCTCTTCGTGGTACTTCGCCTCCGCGTCCAAACCGGAGAGGTACTTCAGGATCGTGGGGCCGACCTTCACGCGGTCGCCGTTGTTGAGCTGCCCGGAGCCCTTCACCTGCTCTTCGTTCAGGAAGGTGCCGTTCGTCGAGCCGTCGTCGACGATGTGCCAGTTGCCCTGCCGCCGATCGAAGTGGCAGTGGCGCCGCGAGACCGAGTCGCCCTCGAGCACGATCTGGTTGTCGGCGCCGCGCCCGATTCGTACGGGGCTCTTGTCGAGTACGTAACGTTTGCCGAGCAGGCCCGGCTCGGCCGCATAGATCACGACGACGCAGTCATTGCCCGTCCCCTGTTCGGGGGGCGGCGCTTGCACCACCTGAGTGACGCGCGTTTTTTCGTCGTTCTCACTCACCGGCGACGCCTTGCTCTCTCGTGGCTGAACCCTCGCGGACTGGCTCCCGCAGTGGGCGCGCATTGTGGCGAGTCATGTCGAACCCTACAAGGTAGCAACGGCCCCAATTTACAGTCAAGTTGTAGTCTTTTATGGGGAGAGGTGCGCACCCCCGATCAGCCTCGTTCTCGCCCGCCACCACAACGGCTTCAACGCGTGAGCTCGGCGATGATGCCCGCGCACGCCGGAAAGCTCGCCGTGAGTTCGGCGCGCGGCGGCATCTCGAAGTCGGCGAAGTCGAAGCCGGGCGCGACGGTGCAGCCGACGAGGGCGTAGCCCGCGCCGCGCACGCGCGCCGCTTGGAAAACGCCGGCGGGCACCACGTGCTGGGGCCGTTCGCCGCGTTCGATGGCCGCGCCGAGCACGAAGACTTCATGACCGCGAGTCGGTTCGAGGGTGTGCACCTCGAGCGCCGAGCCCGCGTAGTGGTGCCACACCTCGTCCGAACGAATGCGGTGAAACGCCGAGAAATCGCCGCTCGCGAGCAAGAAGTAGATGGCCGTCGCCGCGCTCCGGACGCCGCGGTCGGGGAGCGCGAAGGGAAGTGCTTCGGCGCGGTGCGTCTCGCGGAAGAAGCCGCCCTCCGGGTGCGGCGCGAGGCCGAGCTCGCGAATGAGAACCTCCGCGGTCATGCGGGGTCCAGTGGAACGTCGAGTCCCGCGAGCCGCATGACCCTTAGCGCGTTGCCCGCCTTCACAGGCCCCTCTCTCAAGAGATAGTCGAAGGTCATCTTGTCGTCCTTCACGGTCTCGCGGAAGTGAACGAGGCGAACGTGACTCATGAGCTCGGGCGGCAAGCGACAGAGCTCTTCGTCGTGCGTCGAGACGGCGCCGGCCGCGCCGCGCCGGATGAGCTCGGCGAGGAGCCAGCGCGCGCCGACCTGACGCTCGCGCGAGTTCGTGCCGTGCAGGATCTCGTCGAGCAAGAAGAGGACGCGCTCGTGGCGGGCGGTCGCGTCGAGCGTGAGCTTGAGCTTCTTCACCTCGGCGTAAAAGTGGCTGACGCCGCGATCGAGCGAGTCCGAGATGCGCAGACTCGTGCGAATCACCGCGGGCGCCATGCGCAGGCGGCGGGCGCACACGGGCGCGCCGGCTTGCGCGAGCACCGCGGCGAGGCCCATCGCGCGGAGCAGCGTGCTCTTCCCCGACATGTTCGAACCGGTGACGAGGAGCGCGCTGCCCGGCTCCGTCAGTGCGACGTCGTTCGTGACGCGCCCCGAGCGGGGGAGCAGCGGATGCCCGAGGGCTTCGGCGACGAACGGCGGCTCGCTCGCGCCGAGCTCCGGGAAAACGAAGTCGTGCTCGTCGTGGGCGAGCCCGGCGAGCGACGAGAGCGCCTCCATTTCGCCGACGACTTGAAACCAGCTCTCGAGGGACGCGCCGGCGCGCTTGCGCCAGTGCTCGAGCGCGATGGTGCAGTGAATGTCCCAGAGCGTGAGGATGTTCACGACGGGATAGACGAGGCCGTTATAGCGAAGATCGGCCCAGCCGAGGATGCGCTCGAACGACGCCATGATCGCCGACGGCCGCTGGCCGCTCGTTTGGAGCCGCGCCTTGAGCTCGGTGAGGAGCTCGGCGTCGAGCGAGAGCTCTTCGATCAGGCGCAGCATGGGGCCGTAGCTCTGAAACGCGCCCTGCGACGCCGAACACGCGCCGAACGCGCGGCGGCACCACGTGCTCGTGCGGGTGAGAAGCGCGGCTTGCAAGAGCGCGCCCGCGAGGAACACGAACGGCTTGTGGCCGTAACCCCAAGCCACGAGCCCGCCGAGCGTGACGAGCGGCAGGATCCGCGAACCGACCACGGCGAGCCGGTCGTCGAGCAGGCCCGCTTTTTCGCGCGCCCATTCGAAGAGCGCGCCGGGCTCGGGCGGCGGGCGGCGGCGTGTTTCGCCCTTTTGCTCGTCGCGCACGAGCGTGAAGCCGTGCGACTCGAGCTCTTGACGCAAATCGAGCTCGGGCGCGAGCGCGCGCGCCGCGGCTTGCCGGCGCCCGACTTCGACGGCCGTCGCCGGCACGGTGAGCATGCGGGCGAGCGCCTCCTCGCCGAAGCGCGTGTGCGTCACGCTCATGCGTTGAAAGAGCGAGCTCGGCCCGAAGAGGTCGAGATCGTCGGCGTACGGATGCTCGCTGCCGGCGAAGCGGCGTCCGTCTTGCGGCAGGCTCTTCCACGCTTCGGTGGCGCGCGCGAGGGCGTCCGCGCTCACCGTCGCGCGGCGGGCGGCGGCGCTTTCGCGCTCGAGCACGCGGCCGTGCACGACGACGAGCGCCGCGAACGCGAGCAAGCCGAGCACTCCGAACACGCTGCCGACGACCGGGGAGCTTCCGAGCGCGTGCGCGAGCGCGCCGGCCGCCGCGACGCCGAACGCGACGCCGCGAAAGTTCGAGACGCGGTGCGAGAGCGCCGTCAGCCGCGCGGCTTCGGCGCGAGCGCGGGCGAGGCGAGTCTCGTAGAGCGCGGTGAGCTCGGCGAAGGTCACCGGATCAGCTTACTCACGGATGGTTCGTGAACTTCACGACCACGGTCGCGCCGACGAGCGGTTCGTCCGGCACGCCGACGTGCCGCCGATCGACGACTTCCGACACGCAGCGGGCGGCTTCCGCGCTCACGTTGACGCGCTTCTGCACGCTGACCCCCTCGGCGATGCCCTTCGAGCGGACGAGGAAGCGCACGGACACCTCGCCGCTCTCGCCGTGCAGGCCGCCGTTGTCTTCGAGGCACTTCGAGTAACGATCTTTCGGCTGGCCGAGCTTACCGAGGGGTAGGTCGCCGTGATCGGCCGTCACCGGGCCGACGGTCACCTCGAAGCGCCCCGGTTTCGCCACGGGCTCCGGCATGACCGCGGCCGTGGCCGGGGCCGGAGTTACTGAAGCGCTCGCCGCGACGACCGGCGCGACGCTCGGCGGCGGGGGCGGAGCGGGCGGCGCCGCGGGCGCGATGGGCAGCGCGTTCGCCACCGGCGCAAGTTGCGCGGCTTCCTGCTCGCTCAAGCAGCGGACGATGGTGCCCTTGCCGTTCGCGAGGCGGCCCCAGAGGCACGCCGGATCGTAGGGATAGCGCCGGACGAGGTTCTCGACCGACTCGCTGAGCGCGGCCCCGGCGACGAGACCGGCGGCGCCGAAAGCGAGCCACGAGACCGCGAAACGAAAGCTTCTGCGCTGCATGCCGGGATTCTTATCGCCGATCGCACGAGAGTGCGAAATTCGCGTCGCTCGCGACGAGCCGAGCTCGTGCGCGCGGCGTGCCCGTCATGCCACGCGCTTGTCGTTGCGGGATGGGGGCGCGGATGGTAATTCGCCGGGAATGCGGGCTACTGCTTGGCGCTGGCTTCTCGTCGGAGGTCTGGTCGGTGGGACCGTATTGGCCGCGGGGTGCTCGTCGAGCAACGACAAGCCGTCCGGCGGCGGCAACACGAGCGGCACGGGCGCGACCGGCGGGACGACGGGCGGCAGCGCTTCGGCGGGCAAGGGCGGCTCGAGCGCCGCGGGCGGCACGGGTGGCGGCAGCGGAACCGGCGGCTCGAGCGCCACGGGCGGCACCGGCGGGTCGGGCGGCACCTCGGGTAGCGCGGGGACGGGCG
>DATJXW010000084.1:0-16202 GCA_035499895.1 Polyangiaceae bacterium
CCGGGGGTGACGCGACGGGCGGGACGACCGCGACGGGCGGTTCGAGCGGCACGAGCGCGGCGGGCGGCACCGACGCGAGCGGCGGCTCCGGCGCCACGGCGGGGACCGACGCGGCAGGTGGCTCCGGCGCCACGGCAGGGACCGACGCCGCGGGCGGCAGCATGAGCGTCGGCGGCAGCGGCGGTACGGGCATGACGACCGGCGGCGGCGCCGGCATGCCGTCGGGCGGCGCGGGCGGCTCGCAGAGCGGAGCGGGCGGCAGCGCCGGCATGTCGAACTGCGACGCGCTCGAGACGGACTACTCGAACACGCTCGAGCAAGCCGAGGCGTGCAACCCGAACTCCGGCAAGGACCAGTGCACGCAGATGGAAAAGAGCGATCTCGTCTGCGGCGGGTGCAGCGTGTACGTGAATCCGGACAACACGGACGCCGTCGCCCACCTCGACGAGCTCCGCCAAGAAGTCGGGACGAACTGCGTGCACCCCTGTCCGGCCATCGCGTGCGTGGTGCCGAGCGCGACCTGCATGCCGGTGAGCGGCTCGAAGAACACCGGTCGCTGCTCGAGCGCGCTCGCGACCACGCAGTGACGCGCGGTTCGCCGGACCTCAGGCCTGCTCGCCCTCGAGCTTGATGCGCGTCACGTCGGCACCGGCGCCGGCGAGCTTCTTTTCGATGGCCTCGTAGCCGCGGTCGAGGTGGTAGACGCGGCGCACGATCGTTTCCTCGTCGGCGACCAAGCCGGCGATGACGAGCGACGCGCTCGCGCGCAAATCGGTGGCCATCACGGACGCGCCCGAGAGACGCGGCACGCCCTCGATGATGGCGATGTTGTTGTGCGTCTCGATTCTCGCGCCCATGCGGCCGAGCTCGGGAACGTGCATGAAGCGGTTCTCGAACACCGTCTCGGTGACGACCGAGCGCCCCGCCGCGACGCACATGAGCGACATGAACTGCGCCTGCATGTCCGTGGGAAACCCGGGGTGCGGCGCCGTCGTCGCGTCGGTCGAGAGCAGGCGGCCGAGCCGCCGTACGCGCGCGTGGTCGCCCTCGCGCTCGATTTCCATGCCGACGCGGCGAAGCTTCGCGATCACGGGCTCGAGGTCGTCGATCGGAGCGTGCTCGAGCAGCACGTCGCCGCCCGCCGCGCCGACGGCCGCCATGAACGTGCCGGCCTCGATGCGGTCGGCGATGATGGCGTGGTCGAAGGGTTCGAGCTCGTCGGCGCCGTGAATGTGGATGATCGAGGTGCCGGCGCCCTCGACGCGCGCGCCCATTTTGTTGAGCACGCGACCGAGCTCTTCGACTTCCGGCTCGCGCGCGCAGTTGACGAGCGTGGTTCGGCCCTTGGCGAGCGCCGCCGCCATCATCAGGTTCTCGGTGCCCGTCACCGTCTGCATGTCGAACACGACTTCGGCGCCGCGCAGGCGCGGAGCCTCGGCGACGATGTAGCCGTGCTCGACCGCGATCTTCGCGCCGAGCGCTTCGAGGCCGAGCAGGTGCTGATCGACCGGGCGGGCGCCGATTTGGCAGCCGCCCGGCAGCGACACGCGCGCCTTGCCGTAGCGCGCCACGAGCGGGCCGAGCACGAGCACGCTCGCGCGCATCTGCCGTACGAGATCGTACGGCGCTTCGGGCACGACGGAGCGGGCGGCCTCGTGCACGCGCACCTCGGGGATGCCGACCGTCACGTCGCGTCCGAGCGTGCGTAAGAGCTCGGCCGTCGTCTCGATGTCGCGCAGGCCGGGGACGTTGCGCAAGAGGCTCTCGCCGTCCGAAAGCAGGGTCGCGCAGAGGATGGGGAGGGCGGCGTTCTTGGCTCCGCCGACGCGGATCGTGCCTTTGAGCTGGCGCGCGCCGCGCACGCGAATCGCATCCATGGCCCGGGACCATACATCGAGTAACCTAGGCGGGCGAAGAAGCCGGCCCCGAAGCCGCGGTGGAGCTCAGCATCAGCATGCGCGACGTGACCCCGGGCCTCGCGGGCCTGCTCCTGGCAGCCGTCGCCGGAGCGCTACCCGGCGTCGCGCGCGCCGATCCGGCGCCTTCGATGGACCTGCGCGGCTTCGAACCCACGACGCACCCCGAAGGACTCACGCGCGTCGAGCCCACGTCGACGCCCGGCCCGGGGGAGTGGAACGTCGGCGCTTTCACGTCGTACGCGTACCGCCCGGTGGTCGCCCCTAAAACCCTCGAAAGTCCCGGCTTCGTCGCGGTGCGCAATCAGCTCGCGCTCGATCTCGTCGGCGGCATCGGCATCGCGGACCGCTTCGGGGTCGGCCTCACGCTGCCCGCGATCCTGTTTCAAAACGGGGAAAAGCCGCCGGCCGCAAGCCAAGCGAGCCCGCCGCCCACGGCCGCGCTCGGGAACGCCGCGCTCGAGGCGCGCGGACAACTCCTGAAGCCGGGCTCGTTCGGGGGCCTCGGCCTCGGCGCGCTCTTTCACTTCGAGCTGCCGACCGGTCCCAAACACTCGTACGTGGCCGAGGACGAGACGCGCACCGAGCTCCGTCTCTTGAGCGAGCTCGGCGTGCTCGGCTCCT
Organism: Polyangiaceae bacterium; assembly: GCA_035499895.1. Classification (GTDB taxonomy): domain Bacteria; phylum Myxococcota_A; class Polyangia; order Polyangiales; family Polyangiaceae; genus PMG-095. Next base: position 2,541 of record DATJXW010000084.1, read on the forward strand.
CGCTGCGTGGAACGATCGGCGTGCGCGTCCGCGCCGAGAGCCGCACCTTCGCGGGCCACGCGTTCGAGGACGACATGCCGTGGGGTTTCGGCATCGTGCTGAAGCCGCAGACGTTCGGGCTCGACGACGCGGGCAACTACGCGCTCGCGATCGACGCGCACGGCGCGCTCGCGCTCTCGCCTCCGGTCGCCGAGAAGATTGCGTCGCCGATGGCGCTCGCGATCGGCGCGCGGCGAGCGTTCGGCGACGCGCACGCGATGCTCGGCGTGGAGCTGCCGCTCGACGACGCGCCGGGCGCGCCCCGCGTGCGGGCAATCCTGGGCGTCGGCTGGGCGCCGCGCGTGCACGACGCGGACGGCGACGGCATCGAGGACTCGAAGGATCAATGCGAAGAATTGCCGGAGGATCGTGACGGCTTCGAGGACAGCGACGGCTGCCCGGATTTCGACAACGACGGCGACGGCGTGCCCGACGCCGACGACAAGTGTCCCCACGAGCTCGAAGACCAAGACGGCTTCCAAGACGAGGACGGCTGCCCGGATCCCGACGACGACCACGACGGCATCCTCGACGCCGTCGACGCGTGTCCGCGCGAAGCAGGCGTGGCCGATCCGGATCCCAAGCTGAACGGCTGTCCCTTCCGCGACGCCGATCACGACGGCATCGCCGACGCGCGCGATCGCTGTCCGCACCGCGCCGAGGATCGCGACGGCTTCCAGGACGAGGACGGCTGCCCCGACTTCGACAACGACCGCGACGGCGTGCGCGACAGCGAGGACGCGTGCCCGAACGTCGCCGGGCCGCGCCGCTCCGATCCGACTCTGAACGGCTGTCCGAGCCCCGATCGCGACGGCGACACCTTCGACGACGCGGTCGACGCGTGTCCCGATGCCGCCGAGACGTTCGACGGCGTGAGCGACGAGGACGGCTGCCCGGACGCGCCGGACAAGCCGCCCGCGCGCCAGCCGCTCGCCGCGCTCGAGCCGGCGAAGGGTCCGGGGCGGCCGCGCTTCGTCTTGAAGCTGCGGGCGCCGATCGCGTTCGGGGCGGACGGCGAGCTCGCGCCGAAATCCGAGGGCGAAACGCGCGCCATCGCGAGCCTCTTGAACGCGAACCCGGACATGGTGCTGATGGTGGCCGTGCGACCCGCGAGCGCGAAACCGGAAGCCGAACAAGCCGCGCTCACGCGCGCGTTCACGCTCGTCGGCGCCCTGCGCGCGTACACGCACCGCGACGAAGCCGCGGAAGTGATCGGCTGGAAAGCGCTGAGCAAGCTGCCCGGCGCGACGCTGCCGTCGGGGCTCGGGTTTTTGGTGCTGGCGCCGCTGCCTCCGCCCGCGCCGGGAACGACGCCGCCCGTCGCGCTGCCGAAGGAGCCGCCTTGAAATCCCGCGCGAGCATGCTCGCCGTCGCGACCGCGCTCCTCGTCGTGGGCGCGCCCCGAGCGAACGCCGCGGACGCGCCCGCGCGACGTTCGCTGCGGGGATTCTTCGGGGTCGACGCGGTGCGCCCGTTGCTGAAGGCGGAGTCGGGCGCCGTCCGGCGCCGCGCGTTCGAGCGGCTCGGCACGCTCGGTACGCCGCGGGCACTCGAGCTCTTGGCGCGCGCGCTCGAGACGGACGGCGCCGCCCGCGACGCGCGCGAGCGGCTCGCCGTCGTCCGGGCCCTCGCGCCGCACGCCGCCGATCCGGCGGCCGCGGACGCGCTCATCCGCGCGGTCGGCGGCGTGGAAGGGCACCTCGACGAACGCGCGCTCCTCGTCGAGCAGACGGCCGCTCTCGCGCTCGCCGCGTCACACGACGCGACGGCGCTCACCGCGCTCGCGCGCGCGCTCCGGCAGCCCGGTCGCGTCTCCGAGCATGCGCGACTCGCCCTGCGCGCGCATCCGCCGAAAAGCGTCGTGCCGCTGCTCGCCGCGAGCGGCGCGCCGACGCCGGCGCTCGTGGCGCTGCTCGGCGACCTCGGCGACGCGCGCGCGGAGAAATTCGTCGAGGAGCAAGCCGCCGACGGCGACGCGACGCTGCGCTCCGCCGCCGTGACCGCGCTCGAAGCGCTCGATCGGCCCGCCGCCGTGGCTCTTGCGCGGCGTCTCGCGCCCGTCGAGACGGACCCGACCGTGCGCGCCGCGGTCGCGCGCGTGCTCGCGACGGGCGACGACGCGGCCGCCACCGCCGTGTTCGCCGCGCTGCTCGCCGATCCGAACGGCCGCTCGCAAGCGCTGGCACTCGCGCTCGACGTCGACGGCCGGGACTTCGGGGCGCTGCTCGCGCGGGCTCCGCTCGCCGCCGACACCGATCTCCTGTTCGCGGCGCTCGGCCACGCGGGCGGCCCCGCGGCGCTCGCACGACTCGAAGCCGCGCTCGCCCGACCCGAGGACGCGTGGTCGGCGCTCTACGCTCTCGCGCTCAGTCCCGATCCGAAGGCGGACGACGTGCTCGCGCGCGCGCTCGGCCGCCCCGCGTTGCGCCGCGACGCGCTCCGGGCCGCAGTCTTGCGCACGGTCGCACGCGAGAGAAGCGTGAGCGGCGTCCCCACGGTTACGGACGCGCTCGCGCGCGGGACGCCCGCGGATCGCGCCGCGGCGGCGTGGACTCGCGCCGTGCTCGAGCCGAGCGCGGCCTCGTCGCTCTTCGAGAGCCGCGACGCGGCGGTGGTCGCCGCGGCGGGGCGTGCCGCGAGCGCACCCGAGCTCGCCGTCGCGGCGGCGGCGCGCCTCGCGAGGGAGCCGGATCCCGTGCTCGCGAGCGCGCTCGCCGGCGCGCTCGCCGTGCCCGCCGCCGCGGACGGCGTGCCGACCCACGTTCTCGTCGAGCTCGTCGACGCACGCGGCGCCGCGACCTACGCCGCCGCGTTCGCGCTCGCGCTGCGCGACTCCGAGACACTGCGCCCTCGCCTGCGCGAGCTGCTCGCGAGCGACGATCCCGTCCTCCGCGCGCACGTCGCGCGCGGTCTCGGGTCGAGCGCGGAAGCGAGCGCCGTCGGCCTGCTCGCCGACACGTATCGGGCGGAGGCGGACGCGGCGGTCCGGCGGGCGATCGTCCGGGCGCTCGCCGTGCGGAGCGAACCCGGACGGCGCGCGACGCTCGAGCTTGCCGCCACGCTCGAGCCGGACGACGACGCCCGCGACCTCGCCCGTGCGGCGCTCGCCGGCGCGCCGCCGCCCCTCGGGCGGCGGAACGGCGCGGCTTGGCTGCGTCTGGCCGCGGCGAACGAAGGTCCCCCGTTCGCGTTGATCGAAGCGCCCGGCGGGCTCGCCCTGCCCTACGCCGCCGATCCCGACGGCATGGTGACGGCTGCCGGGCTCCTGCCGGGCGCCGTCTTCATCGAGCTCGCGACCGCCACACCCGGCCGCGTCCCAAAACGAGGAGCCCCACCGTGAACGAGAGCCGCGTCCGCCGCGCGACACCGAACGACATCCCCGCCGCGAGCGAGCTTGCCGGCAAACTCGCTCGGATGCACCACGACACGGATCCGGAGCGCTTCCTTCTGCCCGACAACGTCGTGTCGGGCTACGCGTGGTGGTTCGAGCGCGTGCTCAAAGATCCCGAAGCGGTGCTGCTCGTCGCCGACGGCGAGGGGTCGCTCGCCGGCTACGCGTACGGTGGTCTCGAGGATCGCGCGTGGAATCTCCTGCTCGACGAGCACGGCGCGATTCACGACGTCTACGTCGCCGACGACATCCGCCGGCACGGCGTCGGACGCGCCCTCGTCGGCGCGATGGTGGCGGCGCTCGAGGAGCTCGGCGCCGAGCGCATCGTGCTCTCGACCATGCCGAGCAATCTCGCGGCGCAAAGCCTGTTCGCGCGCTTCGGCTTTCGCGCCACCTTCCTCGAGATGACGCGCAATCGGCGGCCCGCGGGCTGAGATCCGGTCCGGGTGGTACGAGACGCTTGCGGTCCGACGGAGTTCAGAGAACGCTTTTCGCCGGCCATGAGCACGAAGAAGAAAGAGACGCCCGCCGCGACCGAACCGAACGGGACGGCTCCGTTCGAAGCGTCGCTCGAGCGCTTGACGGACATCGTGGAGCGTCTCGAAAACGGCGAGCTCGGCCTCGAGGAGTCGCTCGCGCTCTTCGAGGAAGGCATTCGTCTCGCGCGGAACGCTCAGGAGCGGCTCGACGCCGCGGAGAAGCGCGTCGAAGAGCTCATCGCCGCCGACCAGGACGGAAACCCCGTGAGCCGGGAGCTCGACCCGGAGTGACGATGGAGCGGCTCGTCGCAGAAAATGCCGCGGCGCTCATCGTCGGCAACGAGCTCCTGAGCGGCAAGGTCGCGGAAGCGAACTTGGTCGAGCTCGCGCGCACGCTGCGTCCGCTCGGCGTGCGTCTCGCGCGCGTGAGCATGCTGCCCGACGAGCTGCCCGTGCTCACGCGCGAAATCCAGACGCTCGCGCGCGACTACCCGGTGGTGTTCACGAGCGGCGGCGTCGGCCCGACTCACGACGACATCACCATCGACGCGGTGGCGGCCGCCTTCGGCGTGAAATCGGTCGAAGATCCGACGCTCGCGGGGCTCATTCGCCGGGCCTACGGCGACCGCTGCACGCCGACGCATCTGCGCATGGCGCTCGTCCCCGAGGGCGCCGAGCTGGCGCTCTCGCCGAGCGGTGCGTGGCCGACGCCGGTGTTCAGGAACGTGTGGATGCTGCCCGGCGTGCCCGAGGTTTTTCGCGAAAAGCTCGACACCATCCGGGCCTGGGTGCGCGGGCCGTCACCCTTCGTTTCGCTCGCCGTCTACACGAAGCTCGACGAGCCGTCGCTCAAGGTGCTCATCGACAAGAGCGTCGAAGAGCATCCGGACGTCGACGTGGGCTCGTACCCGCGCTGGTTCGAACCGAGCTACAAGACGAAGATCACGTTCGACGCGCGCGACGGCGCCGCGGTGGAGCGCGCCGCGCGCGCGTTCGTGGCGAGCTTGCCCGAAGGCGCGCTCGTTCGCGTCGAGTGAAGGTCGAAGCCCGGCGCCGAGCGCTACATGCCCTTGCAGCCGCCCTGCCCCTTGCAGGCGTTCTGACCTTTGCACGCGTGCGTGTCCGTCTTGCAGCCGCCCTTGCCCTTACAAGCGTTCTGACCCTTGCAGTCGTGCTTGTCGGAAAGCGCCTGATACTGGCCTGCTTCGAGCGACTCCGCGGCGGCGACGCTTCTGCGTTCCGTGCCCGCGACGATTCCGGCGATGGCGGCCGCCACCAAGATCGAGGTCATGTGCGTGGCGCGGGTTTAGTCAATCCGCGCGCGGCGTCGACCAGGACGGTGCACGTCGTCATTTATCTCTTTTAAATCAGCCGGTTATGCGAGCGTCCGAGCCCAGCGCAACTCGGCGTGCCGCGGCGGCGCGCCCTCCGCGAGCACGCCGCGCTCGAGCCGGAGGAGCTCACTCACCGACCACGCTTGGAACGGACAGCCGCCGGGCGTGTGGGGCGCATCGCCGTCCGCCACTTCGCTCACGTGCTCGAGGCCGGCGCGCTCGAGGTGCGCGCGGAGCGGCGCGATGAAACGCGCACGTGCTTCGGCCTTCGCCGCGGGCGTCGAGCCGCGGCTCTTCACCCAAGCTTCGACGAACGGCCCGATGAGCCACGGCCACACCGTGCCTTGATGATACGCGCCGTCGCGCTCACGCACGCCGCCGCGAAAGTGCGGCACGTAGGCCGGATGACCGCGTTCGAGCGAGCGGAGCCCGAGCGGCGTCCAGAGCTCGCGCTCGACGGCGGCGATGACCCGTTCGGCGCGCTCCGGCGAGAGGAGCGTCAGCGGGAGCCCGCCTGCCGCGAAGATCTGATTCGGTCGACACGCCGGATCGACCGCGCCGGGCACGTGACCGTCGTCCACGACGTCGAAGAGCATGCCGCGCTCGGCGTTCCAAAAGCGCGCCTCGAGCGCCGCGCGTGCCTTCGCCGCGGCGCCCGCGAACCCGACGCGAAGGCGCCCCGCAGCGCCGAGCGCGTGCACCCAAAGTGCCTGAATTTCCACGGGTTTACCAATGCGCGGCGTCACCACCCAATCCCCCACCTTGGCGTCCATCCACGTGAGCTGCACGCCGCGCTCGCCCGCCGCGAGCAAGCCGTCCGCGTCGCAGCGAATGCCGTAACGCGTGCCGCGCGCGTAGCCGAGAACGATCTCGACGATGGCGGCCTCGAGCTGCTCGCGTTCACTCTCCGACAACACTTCCTCGATGGCGGCGACGCCGAGCAGCTCCTCGGCTGCTAAGACGAACCAGAGCGACGCGTCGACGGAGTTGTACTCGCGCTCGCCCCCCGCGGCGTCCGGAAACCGATTCGGCAGCATGCCTTCGGACACGACGCCGGCCCACTCGCACAAGATCGAGCGCGCCGTCTCGAGATCGCCCGTTGCGAGGCAGAGCCCGCGCACGGCGATGAACGTGTCGCGACCCCAATCGCCGAACCACGGATAGCCCGCGATGATCGTGCGCCCGGGCGCGCGCGTGACGACGTACGCCGCTCCGGCGCGCTCGAGCGCGTCACGAAAGGCAGCGCGACGGGTGCGCTCGCCCGCGCGCAGCCGGCCGACGAGAGCGGGCAAATCCTCGCTTTCGAGCCGCAGCCGACCGGGCAGCTCGGCCGCGAGCACCCAGAGCGCTTCCCCCGCGCCGAGGTCGAACCGAAGCTCGCCGGGCACGGCGAGATCCTCGCGGCAAGCGAGGCCGCGGGCGTCTTCCTCGGCGTAGTAGAAGCGGCGGTACCAGTCGGGCGCGGCGTGAAACTCCGCGTTCGCGAGCGAGAGCACGGCGGGAACGTCCGGATACGGCGCGAAGCGCCGCGCGTTGCCGAGCGGCTGCGCGGTGAAATCGAAGACCGGATTTTCGTGATGGGTCGCGTGAAAATCGCGTCCCGAGAGCAGGGGTCGCACCTCGAGGCGGGCGTGGACGGCCCGCTCTTCGAGCCGAAACACGACGACCGCCGCCGCGGTGCCGTGAGGAACGAACACCTCGACGCGCACCGTGCCGACGCGAGTGACGAAGCGCCAAGTGGGCCACGGATCGAGCGCGAACTCCACGGCCTCGGCTTCGGCGCCCGTCGTGAAACCGCCCGCGTACGCCTGCGGCCAAAAGTCGACCGCGCCCTCCGGCGTGACGAGCCGCGCGACGAATCCTTGCACCAGCGTGCGCCGGTCCGCCGGCGGTCTCGCCGCCGCGAGCAAGAGCGCGTGGTAACGGCGCGTGCGGACGCCCGACGTCGTTCCGCTCGCAAAGCCGCCGAGGCCGTCGGCTTCGAGCCATTCGGTCTCGCGATCGACCGCCGCCGAACGAGCCATGCGTCATGATGCTAGTCGAAGGCGGCGCCAGGCGGCCGCCGCGGTCGGCCAGGGGGCGTTCACGCCGCGAACGGGCGTCCTTTCGCACGCGCGCAGCTGGCACGGCGGGTGCACGGCCTGCTCACGGATGCTCGATCTACGTGAGCGCACCTTTTTCGGAGAGCTCGAGCAGCTGAGCAACGTCGAGCTCCTCGCGCTCGTGCTCGGCACGGGGAGCGCGGGCGAGCGCGTCACGGACCTTGCGAGCGACCTGCTCGAAGCGGCCGGCGGCCTCGACGGCCTGGTGCGACTCGCGCCCCACGGCATCGCGGCACGGCGCGGGCTCGGGCCCGCCAAGGCCGCGCGCGTGACGGCGGCCCTCGAGCTCGGCCGGCGCGCGGCGGTCGGCGGCATGGCGGTGCGCACGACGCTCCTCACCTGCTTCGACGACGTGGTGTCGTGGGCGCGGCCGCGCTTCGCTCCGCTCGATCACGAAGAGGTGTGGCTGCTCGGACTCGACGGCCGGAACGCGCTCAAGGCCGCGCGTCGCGTCGCCCAGGGCGGTCAACACGGCTGCGCGCTCACGACGCGCGACGTGCTCGGTCCGGCGCTGCGGGACGCGGTGAGCTCGATCGTGCTCGTCCACAACCACCCGAGCGGTGATCCGAACCCGAGCAGCGAAGACCTCGGCATGACGCGCGCGCTCGCGCGGGCGTGCCACGTCGTCGGCGTGCCGCTGCTCGATCACGTCATCGTGGCGCGCGGCGGAGCGAGCTCGCTCCTCGAAGCCGGCGCGCTCGAGTGACGCGGACCGTGCTGCCGGGCGCGGCTACTTGACCTGGCCGACGCTGATGCTGTTGCAGCCAAAGATGAGCTCGATTTTGCCCATCGGATCGTTCTGCGCGGTAAAGCAGGTGTTGGTGCAGAGCACGACGCGGCCGTCGGCGTCGAATTGCCAGCCGTCCGTGCAGTCGGGCGCGTCGTTACGACCGACGACGCTCTCGGGGTCGCCGTTGCCCGGCGTGTAGATGACGTTCACTTCGTTGCGGTCCACGGGCTGACCGTCGTTGCCGGTCGCCGGCACGTCGAAGGTGCACGACGTGATGAGCCCGAGGATGCGCGCGAGCGCCGCGTTGAGCGCACCCGCGAAATCGGTGCCACCCGACAAATCGATGTGACAGTAGTCGGCGGGCTGACCCGCGGGCGGCGGCGTGACCAAGCAGCCTTCCGGCGCCGTCCCACCGGCCACGGCGGCGAGCGCGAGCCACGGCCGCGTATCGACGCCGTTCACTTCTTCGCTGCCCGGCGAGCCGATGATGAACGTGCGCGTCCCGGCTTGGCGCGCCGCCAGGATTTCGTCGATGATCGGCTGCGTCGGCTGCTCGTCGTTCGGCATGCCGCCGCCTTCGCAATTCTTCTTGAAGGTGGGCGCGCCGTCGGTGATGAGCAGCATGAAGCGATTGCCGGTGAGCTTCGACGCCTGCATGCCGTGCACGTAGGCGTAATCGTAGGCGTCGTGCGTGGGGGTCGAGCCGTTCGGCTTCGCCTGATCGAGCGAGCTCGAGATGGTCGAGCGCTGCTGCGAGCCGGTGTTACCGAGCAGGTCGATCGGAATCATCGCGTCGATGTTCACGCACGCCGACACGTCGCGCGGCGCGTTGATGTCGGAGTTCGGCTGCGTCATCTTGTTCGGGAAGTAGAGGACGCCGACGCCCGCCGTCGCCGGCAAGCCGTTCACCGCCGTCGCGAGCGCGTCCCGCGTGATGTTCCACTTCGAATCGGTCGCGCCCGCCGGGCGATCGTTCATCGACGCGCTCGTGTCCACCACCAGCATGAGCACGATGGGCAAGAGCTCCGGCTCGCTGCTCCACCCGGCGCACTCGTTCGCCCGAAGCTGGTCCGGTGTGGGCGTCATCTGCCCCATACCGCTCGAGCCGGCCGTGGTGCCGTCGGTGCCGCCCGAGCTCGTTCCGGTCGTGCCGCTCGTCCCGCCGCTCACGACGATCGTGGAGCTCCCGCCCGTGCCGTCGCTCGCTCCGGAGCCCGTGCTCCCGCCGCTGCCCTTGCTCGGGCCGAGTCCGCCTTTGTCTTTCGAGCTCGAACAGGCGAGCGCCAGGCAAACCAGCGGAAGCAGCGTCCTAGCCTTCATGGTTTTCGTCTCCGGGGTTCACGGATGCAGGCAAGCCTCAACCTCACAGGGTAACTCGAAATCAGGGAAGCAGGCACTACACCCTAACATCGGGCGCAACTTCCAAGACGTTACAGTGGTCATGGAGAGGAGGCACGCGAGTGGGGAGCTTTGCCCGACCTCTCGCCCATGAAGCCGACGCAACGAGTCACGCGCGCCTCGGTCACGGCACGCCTTCGTCTCCGCGACCTCGCTCGGCGGAATGCACGGAGTAACGGTTTCTTCCGCGTGGGGATGAAGCGCCGTGCGATGCTTCGAAATCGCGCTCTGGTGTCGTCACTCGGCGACGTTGGTTTGCACGCAAGCCGTCGCGGCGAGTTGCGGCACGCCGAAAAGCACGCGACCGAGCGCGCAGCGAGAAGTACGGCGCCCGTATCTCATGTAGGTGTGGGGCAAGATGCCCGAGGTAACGTGGATTTGGCGCTCGAATGCTCCGAGTCCCGCCGAGCGCGTAGAGCCGAATGCGCGTCCACGCTAAGCTGCCGAGAATCAAGATTCCATGCGTTCACTTCGTCTTGCTTCGACCTTCGTGATGCTCGGCGTGGCGGCCGGGGCTTTGAACGCGTCTTGCAGCAGCAAGAGCGACACCTCGCTCGGCTCCGGCGCGACGAGCGGCACCGGCGGGAGCGGCGGCACCGGGGGCGGCACGATCACGCTCACGGGCGGCAGCGGCGGGCTCGGCGGCACGACCGGCGGCACTGGGGCCTCCTCGAACGGCGGAGCCGACACGGCGGGCGCGGGCGACGACGGCGTGCCGGCTTGCACGACGCTCGGCGGCCTCGAGTCGTGCGGCGGCACGAGCGTCGAAGCCAAGCTTCGCACCGTGAACATGCTGCTCGTCATCGACAAGTCGGGCAGCATGACCGACCCGCTCGGTGACACCGACAAATGGACGGCCATGAAGAGCGCGATCGGGACCGCGCTCGGCCACGTCGCCGACCAGATGAATTTCGGACTCGTGCTGTTTCCGTACGCCGTATTCCACACCATCCCCGTCGACGGCTGCGACACCGATTGTTGTGAACTGCCCGACGGCGACGCGGCGGTGCTCGTCCCGGTGGCTCAGGGCACGCGCGCGGTCGAGGACATCGGCTACCAGCTCGACGCGACGAGCCCGGGCGGCGGAACGCCGACGGCGGGCGCGCTCGACGCCGCGCTCCAATACTTCACGACCGGCGACGGCGCGGCGCTCGACGGCGAAAAATACGTACTTTTGGCCACCGACGGCGGCCCGAACTGCAACGACAAGCTCACGTGCACCGCCGACACCTGCACGACGAACCTCGACGGTCAGTGTCCGGAGGGCAACTGCTGCCAGGATCCGGACCAACACGACCTCTGCCTCGACGATCAAGCCGTCTTGAGCGAGCTCAAGAAGCTCGGCCAAGCGGGCATCCCGACCTTCGTGGTCGGCTTGCCGGGGACGCAGCAGTACTCGAGCTACCTCGACGAATTCGCGCAGGCCGACGCGCTCGAGGGCACGAACGGCGACGCGCATTACTACGCCGTGTCGGAGAGCGACGGCGTGAACGGGCTCATCGACGCGTTCGACTCGATCACGACCGAGCTCGTGCGCTCGTGCACCATCGACCTCACCGAGCCGCCGACGAAGCTCGACCTCGTCAACGTCGCGATCGATTGCAACGTCGTGCCGCAAGACTCGTCGGACGGCTCCGGCTGGGACTTCGACATGACGCCGAACCCGACGGCCGTCGTCCTCCGCGGCCCGGTCTGCGATCAACTCCAAGCGAACGGCGCCATGCGCGTCGACGTGCTCTACGGCTGCCCGACCGTGCGCTGACGCCCGCCGAGAAAGGTCACGATGCCGCGTTTTTCTCGCCCATTTCCCGCTCTCTTTGCCGTGTTCGGCTGCCTCGGGCTCGTCGCGCTCGCTTGCAGCAGCAACTCCTCGGACGACGACTCGAGTTCGAGCTCCGGAGGTTCGAGCGCGAAGGGCGGGAGCAGCGCCGCGAGCGGCGGTTCGACGAGCGGCGGCAGCGCCAACGCGAGCGGCGGCTCGAGCGCGCAAGGCGGCGGCAGCGGCGCGAGCGGCGGCTCGGGCGGCACCTCGAGCGGCGGCACCGCCAATGCGACGAGCGGGGGGACCTCGAGCGGAGGCACGTCGAGCGGGGGCACGGCCAACGCGACGAGCAGCGGCGGGACGGGCGCCTACCCCGCCGAAGCGTGCGACGGCTTGCCGTTCGACAGCGCGGGCGAGGGCGGCGACGGGTCGATGAGCTGCACGGGCGTCTCGAACGAAGCGGAGGCGGTGCCCATCGATCTCTTCATCATGATGGACCGCTCGATGTCGATGTCGAACCCGGTGCCCGGGACGAACATGACGCGCTGGGACGCGCTCGTGGCAGCCGTGCAGGAGTTCACGACGTCGGACACGACCGACGACATCCGCGCGGGCATCGGCTTTTTCGGCGCTTCCGGCGAGAACGACACCGAAATCGACTGCAACGTCGGGAACTACTCGAAGCCCGCCGTCGGCATCGGCACCCTGTCCGACGTGGGCGCGGACATCGTCACGGCCATGGAGAACATGACGCCCGGCGGCCTCACTCCTTCGGGGCCGGCGCTCGAAGGAGCGCTCGCGTACGCGGCGAGCTGGGCGGGCGACAATCCGGGACGGGCGACTGCGGTCGTGCTCGTCACGGACGGCTACCCGACGCAATGTCAACCGCAGGCGGTGGACGACCTCGCGACGCTCGCCCAGCAGGCGCACATGAACAAGCCCTACGTGCGCACGTACGTGATCGGCCTCGGCGGCGACTACAACCTCGACGCGATTGCCGTCGGCGGCGGCACTCACGCCGCCTTCAAGGTCGACGAAGGCGACATCAGCACGTCCTTCGTGAGCGCCCTCCACAACGTCGCCGACACGGCGCTCGCCTGCGAGTATGCGCTCCCGCCCGCACCGAGCAGCAACCAAAAGCTCGACCTCGGCAAAGTGCAGGTCACCTACACACCGGCGGGCGACGCGCCGACCGAGGAAATTCCGGCCATTCCGAGCATCGCGAGCTGCACCGACGCGACGAACGGCGGCTGGTACTACGACAACCCCGACGATCCGACGAGCATCGAAGTGTGTCCGTGCACGTGTTCGCGCTTCGGCGCGGGGCGCGTCGACGTGCGCGTCGGTTGCAAGCCGCGCATCGGTCCGCGCTGATGGGCCACCGTGCTAACGTGTTCGAATTCGAGGTATCCGCATGAAGCGATCTCAAGCTCTGCTCGGTCTGTTCGCGGCGGTCGTGGCGGCGGTGCAAGCCGGCGCCTGCAGCGGGAACTCGAAGGACGGCGGCTCCGGTAGCGGTGGGACGAGCGCGGCGGCGGGGGCGAGCGCACGCGCCGGCAAAGGCGCGGGAGGCAAAGCGGGCGCGACGTCGAACAACGGCGGCAAGCAGAGCACGGGCAGCGGCGGCACGGGGGGCACCGGCAACACGGGCAACACCAGTAACGGCACGGGCGGAACCGACGTCGACGTCTGCATGTCGATCACGGACCCGATCGGCCAGGGCTTGCCCTGCGCGACGAGCTTGAGCGGGCGTTTCTGCGAGGGCGACATCGGCCCCTGCGTCTGCCAAATCGACGCGAACGACGTGAACAGCGGGAAATACTACTGGGAGTGCTTCAGCGACGGACAGCCGCACGGTGGCACCGGCGGCACGGGAAATGCGGGCACGGGCGGGCATGCGGGTGAAGCCACGGGTGCGAGCGGCGGCGACACGAACGGCGGCGCGGCGGGCGAATCGGGGCCGGCCGGGAGCGCTGGCGCGTGAGGCCGATGTTCGCCTATCCTGGGCCGCTGGATGAGCACGCCGGAGATCCAGTTCGCCGCGCTGACCGACGTGGGGCGCCAGCGGGAGCACAACGAGGACAACTTCCTCGTCGATAAGAAGCTCGGCCTTTTCGTGGTCTGTGACGGGATGGGCGGGCACGCGGCCGGCGAGGTCGCGAGCGCGCTCGCCGTGCGCACGCTGCACGAAGAAATCAAGCGCGAGGCCGAGCTCCTGACCGACTACGCGAGCGGCGGCTCCGGCGGCGCCCGCGTGAGCAAGCGCGATATCCTCAACATGCTCGAGTTCGCGGTGAATCGCGCGTCGAGCCGCGTTCACGCCGAAGCGGCGAAGGACGCGCAGAAGCGCGGCATGGGCACGACGCTCGTGTCCTTGCTCGTCATCGGCACGACGGCGTTCATCATCTACGTCGGCGACAGCCGCAT
>DATJXW010000085.1:0-12062 GCA_035499895.1 Polyangiaceae bacterium
ACTCGGCGGCGGAGTGACCCACGTCGAGGTCCGGCGTGCGTTCGGCGCCGCGCGGGATGGAGCGAACCAGCGTGTCGGGCGGCGCGGAGCGGAAGGCGTCCGGCAACGCGGACGCCGGCGGAGCGAGGAGCACGCGGTTACGGCCGGCGCGCTTGGCGGCATAAAGCGCCAGGTCCGCGCGACCGATCACCTCGCTGATGCTCTCGCCGCGGGCGCGTGGAGCGACGCCCGCGCTCACCGTGACGCGGCGCGGGAGCCCGGCGATGGTGCAGCCAGAAATCGATTGGCGGATGCGCTCGGCGACGCGGCGCGCGGAGTCGGGGCTCGCGTCGCGCAGCACCACCACGAACTCTTCGCCGCCGTAGCGGCCGACGATGTCGTTCGGACGCACGTGGTCGCGCAGGAGCCGTCCGAGCGCGGCGAGCACGCGGTCGCCGACGGCGTGTCCGTAACCGTCGTTGATGGCCTTGAAGTGGTCGACGTCGAGGAAGACGAGGCTCTGCTCGGAATCGTCGTGCTCGAGTTGGAAGAGCGCTCGATCGAGGGCCTTCCGGTTGAGCACGCTCGTGAGCGCGTCGAGCGTGGCGTCGAAGCGCCAGCTGTCGCGCTCGGCGCGCAGCCGCTTCAACGTATCCATGCGGCGCTTGTGGCGCAGCTGATTGATGATGCGCGCGCAAAGCTCGAGGGTGTGCGACGGATCGCCCACGTACTCGTCGGCGCCCGCCTCGAGTGCCTCGACCGCGGCGAGCTCGCCGCCGCCGTCCCAGTCGACGAGCACGATCGGAATCGTGTGCGCCGGCCCCGTCTTCAGCATGCGGCAGAGCGCCGCCCATTCGTTCATGCCGCGGTCGAGCACGAGCACGTCGGGCGCGGCGCGCGCGACCATGCGTTCCACCTCTTCGGGTGATTCGGGCGTCAAAAACTCGGCCGCGGTGCCCGAGAGCGCCGTCGCTATCAGGCGCTCGCGATGAGGGGTGCTTTGAAGCACCAAGAAAGTCCCTCCGCCGGCTGCTGCGTCCGGCGGCGGTACGGTGTCGAGGATCGGGGCTGGAGGATGGCTCGAAAAAGCATTCACGACTGCACTCCAACGGGTGTGACGATCGTGTCCCAAGCAACCCGTGTGCCATTCGGGTGACGACGGCCCGATCGCCTCGAATCCGGCTGGATCCGGCCGGAGCGGGGCGGCTTCGGGTGCCAAGATTGAGTCGCTCGCACGCGTTCAGCGCGTCAAACCCCTGACGGCGTCGGTGAAACCCGGACGGCGTTTCAGGTTTAGGTATTCGTGTCGTTCAGGTGATCGAGCATGGCTATGCCTGCACCCACATCGACACGCGCGCCGATGTCCTTGGCTGCGTTGCAGATCGTGCAGGCCTCGCTCAAGGAGAACACCTCGGTCGGCACGCTGGCGACGCTCGCGGAGAGCGACCCCGCGTTCGCCATTCGGGTGCTGGCCCTGGTGAACAGCGCGGCCTTCGGAGCCGGACGCCGCATCGCGGACGTGAAACAAGCGGCCTCGTTGCTCGGCATCCGCGGCCTCAGAAACATCGGACTCAATCTGGCGCTCACCGACATGGTGCCCCAAGGTGAGAGCGCGAGCCTCCTGCTCACGGCGTGCCTGCGGCGCGCGACGGCGTGCCGGCTGCTCGCGCACGCGGCGGCCCAGCGCGATCTGGACGACTATTTCACGACCGGGCTCTTCTTGGACGTCGGCATGCTGAGCCGCGTGCGCTCGGACGCGCGCGGCACGGGGGAAATTGCGCGCCTTCCCGCCCAACACCGCGTGATTTTCGAGCGCTCGCTCGGCCTCGTGGACCACGCCGAGCTCGGGTGCAGCCTCGCCTCGGAGTTTCACCTCTCGCCGGACATGATGGAGGCGATCGCGAGCCATCACGACGCGAGCCCGCCCGCGACCGAGCTCGCGCGCTTCGCGTGGGTCGCCGAAAAATTCGCGGCGCGCTTCGAGGCGGGCAGCACCGGCCAGCTCGTCGAGGAGGCGCGGGGCGCCGCGAAGCTCCTCGGGTTGAACCAAACGCAGGCCGACGAGGTGATGAAGCAGGTGCCGGCGCTCGCGGCCGCGGCGGCGCAGGGGCTCGGCTGCGAGCACATCGACGAGAAGGTCATCGGCGCGACGCTCGTCGACGTGAACCGGGGCCTCGCCGAGCTGAACCAGAGCTACGAAGTGATGGTGCGGCGCCTCGAAGCGCTCATCGCCGAAAAAGAGGAGCTCGCGAAGAACCTCGCCGAAGCCAACCGCCGGCTCGAAACCATGGCGATGAGCGACCCGCTCACGGGACTCGCGAACCGCCGGGCCGTCGAGGCCGCGCTCGCCCGCGATCTGGCGCGCGCCGATCGCGAGGGCACCTGGATTTCACTCGTGGCCCTCGACGTCGATCACTTCAAGAAGGTGAACGACACGCACGGCCACGCGGGCGGCGATCAGGTGCTCGTCGCGCTCGGCAATCTGCTGAAAACGGCCCTCCGCGCGGGCGACCTCGCCGGGCGCGTGGGCGGCGAGGAGTTTTTGACGATCCTCCCCGACACCGACCCCGCCGGCGCGCTCGTCGCGGCCGAACGGCTGCGCAAGCGCATCGAAGCCGAGCGCGTGCGGCTGCCGTCGGGCGAGCTCGCGTTCACGTCGAGCTTGGGCGTGGCCTCGCTCAAGGGGCCCGGCTGTTTGCGCTCGGCGAACGAGCTCGTCGAGAAAGCCGACGCCGCGCTCTACGAAGCGAAGCGGAGCGGGCGTAACCGCGTCGTGCGCGCGCCGTAACGCGCGGCCGACGCTCAGCCCGCGGTCAGCCAGCCGCGCTCGATGAGTCCGAGCAGCGCGCGCGAGGTCTCGAGATCCGACCCGGCGGCCGCGTCGAGCGCACCCCCGAAGGTACGGCCGCGGAAGGCGATTTCGAGCCAATCGAGGTCCTCGGGGGCGAGATCGCGCAGCCGGCCCGGCAGCGTCTTCGGCATGCTGAGCACGGCGTCGTGCGGCGGCAAGCGCTCGCGCAGCGTGCCGAGCTCGTCGAGCTGACGGAAGCCCTCCATCAAGACCTCGGTCGCGCTGAGATCGAGCGGCTCGGCGAACGTGCGATCGTCCGGTGGATCGAGCGCGAACTGGCCGCGCGTGAAGCCGAGCAAGCGGTAGACCGCCTTCACGGGTTGGAGCTCGGGGCTCGTGTTGATCTCGGCGTGACGGATGCGCCCCTGGTCGAGGTAGAGACGCCCCGTGCTCTCGGCGTTCCGGAGCACGAGCACGCCGCTCTTCTTCGAAGTGGAGAAGAGCTGCATCAAATCCGGCAGCGGGATCTCTTCGAGGCTGCCGCTCATGCGCGGCGGCTCGGCGCTCGCCGGCGGTTCGTTCGTGCGCGGGCGCACGGCTTTCTGCGTCGCGTTCTCGAGCAAGGAGCGCCGGGCGTCGCCCGCGGCCGTCGCGTCCGAGCCGACCACGCGCAGGATGCTCGTGCCGATGAGCACGCGATCGCCCTCGTTCAGCGTCGCTTTTTCGATGCGCTCGCCGTTCACGAACGTGCCGTTGGTGGAGCCCTGGTCCTCGACCGTCAGCACGCCGCCGGCGAGCCGGAACACCGCGTGCTTCCTCGAGACCATCTCCTCGACCAGCACCATGTCGAGGTCGCTCGAGCGGCCGACCACGACCTCCTCGCCCTCGCTCAAGGGGAATTCGCCCCCCTGGTACTTGCCCGACACGAAACGGAGCGCGTAGCGGCGGCCTTGCTCGCCCGACTTTTCGTTCTTGCGGGGACTCACCATCTTGGGTCGCTCGACGTGGCTCTTCATTCAGAGCCTATCCCGGCGCGCGCCTCAACGCGAGAGATCAGTCCCGGGGCCGACCGTTCGCCGCTCCTTCGCCCTCTCTGGCCGGCGAGTCGAGACCGGAGGACGCGGCGCCGAGCGCGGCGGACAAAAGGCCCCCGGCGGAATCGATCACGGGCTCGGCGGCCGCATCGGGCGCCACGGGTAGAATCACGGTGAAGGTCGAGCCGAGCCCGGGGCGTGTTGCTACGTCGATGCGGCCCCCGATTTCGGCGACGACGCGCTGGCTGATGGCGAGGCCGAGGCCCGTACCGCGATCCTTCGTGGTGACGAACGGGACGAACAGGTTCTTCATGACCTGAGGTGCGATACCGGGGCCTTCGTCGCGGACGGCGATTTCGACGGAGGTCGTGGGTTCGCGGCCGCCCGGAAGGCGCTCCTCCCGCTTGCGGGTGCTCACGTAGACGGTGCCGCCGAGCCCCATCGCCTGCGACGCGTTGCGGATCAGGTTGATGAGCACCTGGCGGAGCTGCTCGGCGTCGGCGCGCACCCGTGGGAGATCCGGCTCGAGATCCATGTGGGCGTCGGAGACTTCGGCCCGATCGGACGCGAGCAGCTTCAGCGTACCCCGCACGACCGCGTTCGCGTCGATCGCCCCGACGTCGCCCTTCGAAGGCCGGGCGTAGTCGAGCACCGAGCCGACGACGCGATCGAGCCGCTCGACCTCTTCGAGGATGATGCCGAGGAACTCCCGCTCGGGCGGCCCGAGATGCTCCGCGCTCTGCGCGTCCCCGAGCAGCTGCGCGGCGCCCTTGATGGCGCCGAGCGGATTTTTGATTTCGTGCGCGAGACCCGCCGCCATCTGCCCGAGCACCGTCAGACGGTCGCGTTCCTGCATGCGGCGGTACTGCTTCGAATTCTCGATCACGACGCCGATCTGCAGGGCGAGCGGCTCGAGCACGGCGAGATCGTCCGGCGGAAAGGCGTCTTTCGCGCGGTCGTCGATGACGAGCAAGAGGCCGCGGAGCTCGCGGTCCTCGCCGCGAATGGCGAGCACGGCCGCCTGCTTGAAGGGGCCGAACACCTCGGCTGCGGCGAGCAGACGCTGGCCGGAGTCGGCTTCACGCCGCTGACCCGAGCGCCGCTGCTCTTCCACCCCGACCGCCACCTCTTCCAGCGAAAGGCTCGGGGTCTTGTCGAAGCGTTCGAGCAAGGGGCCGGCCGTCGCCGATTCGACGCGCGCGGGAGCCGGCGGACCGAAGGAAGCCGCGAGCGCGAAGTCCGAGCCGCCCGGGTCGCGCAGGTAGAGCGCGGCTCCCGTCGCGCGGCGGGAGCCCTCGAGCGCCGTCATCACGATCTCCTGCATCTCGCCGAGCTGGAGCACGTGGACGAGCCGCGCGCGCGCGCGCGACACCGAGCGCTCGAGATCGACGCGCTCGCGCAAGAAGACGCGGCTCACGTAACCCTCGGCCCGCTCGCGCAGCGGCTCGAACAGCACCAAGATGACGATGGCCGCCAAAATGGCGCCCAAATACATCACCTCGAAGCCGCCGAAGAGCACGACGAAGACGTAGAAAATGCCGGCGAGCGAGAAGGCGAGCGCCGTCGACACGAGGAGCTTCACGAGCACGTCGTAGAGGTCGACCAGGCGCTCGCGGATGAGCGACTCGGAGAGCACGAACAGGAAGACGATGGCGAGCACGGCGCTCACGGGCGGGAGCGGCGCGCCGATGAACCACAAGAAATCCGCCAGGCTGAAGGCCGCCGCGAGCGCGCCGATGAGCACCAGAAAACGCACGCGCCGCTGCACGGCGCGCGACCCGCTGCGCTCGCCACGGCGCCAGAGCGAGCCGAGCCCGGCGGCGATGAGCCCGAACACGTAAATGAAGACGGCCGTCCGCACGATGCCGTTCGAGTGCTGGGTGAGCACGAAGATCAGCATCGGAATGCCGGCGAAGAACGTCACGCGCGGCAACGACGACGGCCGCTCCGTATCCGGCAGGATGGCGCCGAAAAACTGGACCGCGAACTGCGGCAAGAGCACCGCGAGCACCGAGGTGAACCGCGCCCAGAGGTCGCTCCGCACCACGTGGTAGAGCCACTGCGCGAGGTACCAGAGCCCGATGTCGGCGGCGAGCGCGGCAAAATAGACCTGCGGCCGCCGCACGCGCCCGCGGAGCAGGATGGAAACGGCGATGGTCAGCGCGAGCACGCCGCAAAAGAGCGACGTGCGCGTGCGCAGATCCATGCGGCCGAGAATACCACCGCTCGGGCTACGGCGCGTAGAGGCCGCGCGCGGCGATGCGCTCGAGCACGCGTCTCGGGACGAGCCACCCGAGCTCGCGCGCGGCTTCCGGCTCGTTCCGGCGCGTCAGGAGCTCGCGCACGCGGGTCGAGGAGACTTCGGGCAGGAGCGCGGGGCCGAGCTCGGGACGCTCGAAGCCGCGGCGGGTGACGACGAACGGCGGCGCGAGCTCCTTCACCCGCGAAAAGTCGTGCCAGCGCTCGGTTTCGGGGAGCACGTCGCTGCCGACGACCAGGCGCAGGGCCTCGCCCGGACGCTCGGCGCGCAGCCGCTCGAGCAAGCGCACCGTGTAGTTCGGCTTCGGCAGCTCGGCTTCGAGCGTCGAGACTTCGACGCGCGCCAAGTCGGCAAAGCAAGCGCGGCAGAGCTCGACGCGTTCCTCGAACGCCGTGAGGGGCTTCTCGAACGCGTGCTCGTGAACGGGCACGACCAGCACGCGCTCGCAGCCGGCGACGGCGAGCACGTAGCTTGCGGCGAGCAGGTGCGCGACGTGGGGTGGGTCGAAGCTGCCGCCGAAAACCGCCGTGGTCATGCGAGCTCCCGCGCCCGCCTCAGCGCTCGACCAGCGTGCCGAAGAGCGCGACGCCGCCGGCCGTGAACACGATGTCGAACACGAGCATCAGCCGAAAGAAGTCGCCGAGCTCCGCGAGCGGCGCGCCGCCGAGGAGCTCGCGCGTCGCGGCCACGGCGGCGAGCAGCGTCGGCGAGAGCAGCGGGAAGAGCACGATGGCGAGCAGGAGGTCGCGCGCGCCGGTGCGCACGGTCATCGAACCGAAGAGCGTCCCCGCCGCCGCGACGCCCGGCAAGGCCGCGAGCGCGATGCACGCGAGCCCGCCGCCGTAGCGATCGAGGTCGAGGGAGAAGAAGAGCGCGGTGAGCGGAATCACCACGAGGCTGATGAGGAGCAGAAACATCAGAATGCCGAGCAGCTTGCCGACGTAGAGCGCGCTCCGCGAAAGCGGCGCCACGAGCAGACCGTCGAGCGCCCCCTCTTCGCGCTCGCGCTGCCACGTCCGCCCGAGCGCGAGCACCGCGGCGAACGTGACCGAGAGCCAGATCACGCCGGAAGCCACGACGCGCGCCATGCCCGGTCCCCCGAAGAGCGACAGCGAGGCGAGCACCACGAGCAGCACCGCAAAGAAGCTGCTCGTCACGACCACCTCGCCCGTGCGGGCCTCGATGGTCAGATCCTTGCGCAGGACCAGCAGGATTTGGGCGCCGAAGCCCGGAAGCCGCCGCGCTTCCTCGGCGGCGGGCCCGCGCCCGAGGGCAGCTTCCTGCATGAGTTGCATCGTACTATGGTGCCGCCGGCCATGCCTAGCTTCCGCGTCGAGAACGTCTTCGACTGCAGCCAGACCACGTTCTGGGAGAAGGTCTTCTTCGATGCCGAGTACAACCGCCGGCTCTTCTACGACGAGCTCCGCTTCTCGGAGTGGCGGGAGCTCGAGCAGAAGCACGAAGGGGATCGCGTCCGGCGCTGGGTGAAAGCGACGCCGCCGATCGCCGATTTACCGGGTCCGCTCAAGGCGGCGATCGGCGACGGCGCGGGCTACGAAGAGCGCGGCGTGTTCGAGCGCGCGACGAATCGCTACGACGCGCACGTGAAGCCGAACGTGCTCGGCGACAAGGTCACGGTCGAGCTCGCCTTCCGCACCGAACCGCTCGACGCCGGGCGTTGCCGCCGCATCGTCGACGGCACCGTCGTCGCGCGCGTCTTCGTGATCGGCGGCATGCTCGAGCAGCGCATGATGGACGACCTCAAGCGCTCCTACGAGAAGAGCGCCGCGTTCACGAACCGCTTCGTCGCCGAGAAGGGCTGGCAGTAGCCGCTCACGGGCGGCGGCGCCCGGCACCGTGACGACGGCCGCGCCCGGCGTGACGGCCGCGCCCGGCGTGACGACGGCCGCGGCGCGCTAGGAGCTCGGGCGCTCGAGCCGCGGCCTCGACCTGGCGCCGTTCGAGGCGGTCGAGGCGCTCGTTGGTCTCCTCGGTCGCCGGTTCGCCGAGTTGCTGGGGTCTAGCTCGGCGCCCCGAAACCGACCACGCGGCGCGGCCTCGCGCGCCTATTCCTTCTTCGCCGCGGGCTTCTTCGCGGCGGCTTTCTTCGGCGCGGCCTCGGCCGGCTTTTCCGCCTTCTTCGCCTCGGCCTTCGGTGCCGCCGCGGCGGGTTTCTCGGCCTTCGGGGCGGACGCCTTCTTCGGCTTCGCTGCGGCCTTCGGCGTCTTCGCCTCGGCCGAGGCGGCGCGCTTCGACGAGCGCGAGAGCGAGCGGTGCAGGTCGAGCAGGCGCGGCAGCGGGTACTCGCCGAGGTGCGTCGCGTAACCCTTGTCCTTGCTCCGCTTCGCGAGCTCGGCGATCGACGCGATCAGTTTGTCGCGCGTACCGAAGCTCTCCTTGGCCTGGGTGAGCAGCGTGTGGAGGCGCAGGAGCTTCGCGTTCGAAACCTTGGCGAGCCCTTTGACTCCGTTCACGCGATCGACCCAGAGGTCTTTCGTGGCGAGCTTCTCGACGGCGGCGACCAGCTTCTCTTTGCTCTCGAAGCGGTCCTTCACGGAGGCTAAAGGCGACTTACTCATGATGTTCCTCGACCGGCCGGGCGGTGCCGGGGGAGCCGCTTCTAGCAGCCGTGCCGGATCGTCGCAAATACCGAAATGCGCCCGCGCGGGCGATCACGCGGGTCGAGCCTAAAATGCCTGCCGAGCGCGTTCGAAGCGTGAACGCGGAGGTCGGGGGTGACGCTCCGCACGGCCGGTGGTACGCGCCCGCGCCATGAAGCCGCGCTTGCGCTTCGCTCCATCGCCGAGCGGGTACCTCCACATCGGTGGCGCCCGCACCGCCCTCTTCAACTGGCTCTGGGCCAAAAGCCAGGGCGGCGTCTTCGTGCTCCGCGTCGAAGACACCGACCAAGAGCGCTCGAGCATCGAGAGCGTGCGCGCCATCCTCGACGCGTTTCGCTGGCTCGGCATGGATTGGGACGAAGGTCCCGAAGTCGGCGGCCCCTACGCGCCCTACTTCCAGAGCGAGCGCAAGGCGATCTACCGCGAGCACGTCGAGCGCATGATCTCGGGCGGTCACGCGTACCGCTGTTACTGCACGAAGGAAGAGCTCGACCGGCAGCGCGAAGAGCTCAAGGCGCGCAACCCGAAGGCACAGTTCGTCTATCCCGGCACGTGCCGCAACCGCACCGACCAGCCCGACCTCCCCTACGTCGTGCGCTTCAAGTCGCCGCGCGAGGGCTCGACCGAGTTCGTGGACAAGGTGTTCGGTCACATCACGACGCCGAACGCCGCGCAGCAGGACTTCGTGCTCGTGCGCACCGACGGCTACCCGCTCTACAACCTCGCCGCGACCATCGACGACCACCTGATGGACATCACGCTCGTCGCGCGCGCCCGCGATCACATCGGCAATACGCCGCAGCAGATCCTGATTTACCGCGCGCTCGGCTGGGAGCCGCCCGAGTTCGCGCACCTGCCCATGATGCTCTCGCCGAAGGGCGACAAGCTCAGCAAGCGCCACACCGCCGTTTCCGTGCAGGAATATCGCGATCGCGGTTACCCGGCGGCGGGCGTCTTGAACTACATCGTCCGCTTCGGTTGGTCCGCGGGCGACCAGGAGATCTTCGGGCTCGAGGAGCTCGTGAAGAAGTTCTCGTGGGACCACGTGAACAAGAGCGACGGCAAGTTCGACGACAAGAAGTTCGCCGACGTGGCGTTCGAGCATTTGAAACGCCCCGAGCTCACGCCGCTCGACGCGTACGCCGAGAACGTGCGCCCCTTCCTCGCCGAACGCGGGCTCACCGAGCCGAACGCCCGCACGCTCGTCGCCGCCATCCCCGGTATCCGCGAACGGGCGCGCACGTACAAGGACGCGGCGTCCGACCTCGACTTTTACTTCCGCGAGCCGCCCGAGCTCGACACGAAGGCGCGCGACAAGCTGCTCGACGCCGCCGGCGCCGCGCGCCTCGTCGAGCTCGCGGACGCGCTCGCCGCGCACGAGCCGTGGGACGCGGCCGCCCTCGAAGCGGCCGTCCGCACCTGGTCCGAGGCGCGCGGCCTCGCGATCAAGGAGGTGGCTCAGCCCGCCCGCGTCGCCCTCACCGGACGCTCGGCGAGCCCGCCGCTCTTCGAGGTGATGGTCGTCCTCGGCAAGGAAAGGTCGCTCGCCCGGCTCCGCCGCGCGCCCGCCCTCTTAACCGCCTGAGCCTCGTGTAGGCTCGCCTCCCGACACGCATGGTGCCGCCGGTGGTCCCCCTCTCGCTCCCGCTCACGCGGCTCGCGGAACCCTCGTATTTCCAGTCGATCCTCGCCTTCCCGCCGGTGAAGGCGCTGATCCCGATGCCGATCCTGGCGGCCCTCGCGCCGCTCGTGTGGTGGTTCTTTCGCGACACCTGGCGCGTGGTGGACGCCGAGGCCGCCGAGACGCGCTCGCTCGCCGGGGACCGCCCCGACTACCGTCCGGCGGCGGCCTGCGTGATCGTGGCGATCGTCCTCACCGTGCAGGAGTACTACGGCGGCCGCCAGGTCTACGACGCGATGATCCGGCCGTGGCTCCGCGAGCTCGAGGCCGCCGGCCACCCCTGGCTCAAGCTCGCGCGCTACGACGAGCTCTACAGCTACGCCTGGTGGGCGGGCTCGCGCATCATCGGTTACGTCTTCGTGCCGTTACCGCTCTGGAAGCTGCTCTTCCCCCAGGACAGCTTGCTCGACATGGGCCTGCGCGGCCGCGGCTTTTTTAGCCACCTGTGGATTTACGGGGTCTGTCTCGCCGTCGTCATCCCGGCGATGCTGCTCGTCTCGAGCCAGCCCGACTTCGGCACCTATTACCCGTTCTACAAAGCGAGCTCGCGGAGCATCTCCGACTACCTGATGTGGGAGGCGATGTACGGCGCGCAGTTCTTCGCGCTCGAGCTGTTTTTCAGGGGTTTTTTGTTGGGCGCGCTCCGGCGCACGATGGGCTCGGCGGCGATCTTCGCGATGGCGATGCCCTACTGCATGATCCACTACGGCAAGCCCTACCTCGAGACGAACGGCGCCATCGTCGCGGGCATCGTGCTCGGCTCGCTCGCGATGCGGACGCGCAGCATCTACGCCGGGTTTCTCGTGCACATCACGGTCGCCTTCTCGATGGACTTTTTGGCGCTCTTCCGCCGCGACGCGTTACCCCACGTGCTCTGGCCCATCGGGTAGGCTGAACCCCCACCCAGTGCAAAAAAATGAGCGCGCCCGCCGGCCCTCCCCGTCGGTTCGGCGTCGCGGGGAGCGCGAGATCCGCTATAGTCCGCCCGAACCTAGAGCCGGCTGCCGAGGTCGGCGCACGGCGCGGGTGACGACCGACTTCGAGAGCGACCAGGAACGGCTTTGACGATCCACGGCGGGAAATTGATGGCTTCGGGATTGGATGCAGCGACCGACGTAACGAGGCGCGTACCGAACGGGATCTCCGAACAGCCGGTCGGCTGGACTCCCGAGCGCAGTGCTCAGCGCTATCAGATCACCGGCTGGGGTTCCCCTTACTTTCAGGTGAACGCGCGCGGGCAAGTCGAGGTCACGCCGAACCCCGAACGCCAGCAGTGCATCAACCTCTACGATCTCACGCTCGAGCTTCGCGCGCGCGGGCTCGAGCTGCCGCTCCTCATCCGCTTCTCCGACATCGTCGGCGATCGCATCCGCCGTTTGAACGAGGCGTTCGGCAAGGCCATCGCCGAGTACGAGTATCCCGGCACGTACCGCGGCGTCTTCCCCGTGAAGGTGAACCAGCAGCGGCACCTCGTCGAAGAGATCGTGCGTTGCGGGCGCGCCTGGAATTTCGGCCTCGAAGCGGGCAGCAAGCCGGAGCTCTTGATCGCCCTCGCCGCGATGCAGGACGTGGGCGGGCTCATCATCTGCAACGGCTACAAAGACCAGAAGTACATCGAGACCGCGCTCGTCGCGCAGAAGTTCGACAAGACGGTCATCGTGGTGCTCGAGCGCATCGAAGAGCTCGACATCGTCTT
>DATJXW010000086.1:0-17162 GCA_035499895.1 Polyangiaceae bacterium
CGCGCTGCTCTCCGCCGCGGTCGCGTTTGCGGTTCCGGCCGCCGCACAAGCGCCGGATGAAGCGACTCGCACCGCCGCCCGCGCGCTCGGCAACGCGGGCGTCGAAGCCTACCAGGCGAACGACTTCGCAACGGCCACGGACAAGCTCGAGAAAGCGTACGCCCTCTTGCGCGCGCCCTCGCTCGGACTCTGGTCGGGGCGCGCGCTCGTGAAGGTCGGCAAATGGGTCGAGGCGGCCGATCGCTTTCTCGAGGCGGCAAGCTTGCAGGTGCCCGCGGGCGACTACAGCGTGCAGAAACGCGCGCAGGCGGACGCCGCGCTTGAGCTCGCCGCGCTCAAGCCGAAGATCCCGTCGCTCGCGGTCGCGGTCAGCGGCGCCGAGCTCGCCGACTGCTCGATCAGCATCGACGGGCAGCCGGTCGCTTCGTCGCTCGTGAGCGAGGGCAGGCTCGTGAACCCGGGCACGCACGTGATCGACGCGCGCCACGGGACCGAAACGGCGCACGCGGAAGTGACGCTCGCCGAAGCCGAGCACAAGACCGCGAAGCTCGAGTTCGCGGCGCCCGCGCCCCCGCCCGTAGCGCCGGTGCTCGCTCTGCCGCCGGTGACGCCGCCGCCCGCACCGGCTCCCGTGCCCGTGGCCGCAGCGCAGGCGCCGTCGTCGTCGCAGCGCACCTGGGGTTGGGTCGCGATCGGCGCGGGCGGTGTCGGGGTCGTGGTCGGCGGCATCACCGGGCTCGCCGCCGTCGGCAAGAAGAGCGACCTCGACGGCAACCCGAACTGCCGTAACGGTCGCTGCGCGCCGAGCGAGCAGAGCAGCATCAACGGTTACAACACGCTCCGCGGCGTCTCGAGCGTCGGATTTTACGCGGGCGGCGCGCTCGCGGCGCTCGGAGTCGTGCTGCTCGTGACGGCGCCGAGCCGGGCGACCGCGCAGGCGTACGTCGGGCCCGGCACGGCCGGGTTGCGAGGGAGCTTCTGATGCGCGGGGCGCTCGCGTGGTCCGCAGCCTCGTTGCTCGTGGCGGCGTGCGTGCTGCCGAAGTTCGACGTCGATCCGTCGCTCGCCCCCGCGACCGGCGGCACGGGCGGCAGCGGCGAACCCTCCACCGGCGGCACCGGCGTCACGAGCGGCACCGGCGGCGGTACGGCGGCTCAGGGCGGCACCAGCAGCAACGTCGCGGGGCAGGCGGGCTCCGGCGACGATCCACGCGAGCTCGCCTGCGCGGACTACTGCCAGACCTACCTTCAGAACTGCAAGGATTCGCCGGCGAACACGTACACGGGCATCGACGATTGCCTCGACAGCTGCTTCAACCTGGGTTGGCCGTTCGGCACCGATCTGACGCAGGTGAACAGCGTGCAGTGCCGCGACCTGCACGCGCATCTCGCGAAGGATCTGCCCGATCCGCATTGTTTTCACTCTGCCAAGGTGCCGACCGGCACCTCGTGCGCGCCGCCGCCGTCGTGAGCGACCGTTGCCCCCGTGCGCGCGGCCGCCGTCGTGAGCGACCGTCGCGGGCGCTCAGAGCTCGACGCGCGCGAGGAAGAACTTGTTGTTGTCGTCCTTGGTCGTGAGCTTTTCGTACTTCTTCACTTTGCCGAGCTCGCTCTTCAAGGTCGATTCACGCGAGTGTTCGGTGACGAAGAAGACGACCCGCGTGCCCTCGTCGCGCTCCTCGCCGACCCAGCTCTTGAATTTCGCGCCGGTCGAGATGAACGCGGGCACGTGGTTGCCGGTGTAGAAGTTTTCGCCCTTCCAATTCATTTGGTAAGCGGCGAGCGGCTCTTCCGGCCCTGTGCGGCGTTTGTAGTATTCGGCGATGGTTTCACGCTGGCCCCAGTGCGGCGCGGAGCGGACGAGGTACACGTCGAGCGCCCACACGGCCGCCCAGACGCCGACGCACGTGACGAGCACCGCCGCGTGATGGCGCAGGCGCGGCGCGGCGAAGAGCGCCGTCGCGAGCGCGGTGACCGCGGTGATCGCGCCGAGCACTCCGTGAAAATCGAGCGAGAGCGGCCACGGTCGCGCGTAGTTGTAGCTCGCGAGCTGCGTGAAGCGCGCGGGTCCGTCCGGATCCTCGAGTGACGACAGATCGCGGCCGACGAGCAGGACGACCGCCGCCGCGGCGAGGCCGAACAGCGCCGTCACCGCCTGGGCGTAGTCGCCCTGGATGCGTTCGGCGGGCCAGCGCCGCACGGCGAGCGCGAAGAGCGCGACGCCGCACGCCGCGCACACGGCCGCCGCGAGCGGGGACGCGCCCGGCGGCGGCACCTGTCCGATGAGCGACGCCGCGCCGAGCTCGAGCACGGCGCCCACGCAGAGCAGCGCCGAACCCGCCATCAAGCCCAGATATGCGACGAGACCGGCGCCGCGCGGCGCGAGCGCCGGCAACGCGCGGTCGAGCAACAAGCCGACGAAGAGGGCGATCGGCGGGACCGCGGGCAAGATGTAGTGGTGGAATTTCGTGAGTGAGATCGTGAAGAGCGAGAAGGCGACGACGAACCACAGGAGCAAGAACCCGAGCGTCTCGGCGCGGCGGCTCTTCGCCTCGTCGCCGTCGCGCTGTGAGCCGAGGAGGCCCGCAACGGCGAGCCCCGTCCACGGAAACAGGCCGTAACCGAGCTGCCAGACGTAATAACGAAAGCTCACGTCGTCGCCCGTGTTCGTGTCGTGGACGTGCACGAACGCGCGCTTGTACATATCGTGGAAGAGCAGCCGATCGGTGAAGCCCGGGCCGTGGCGCACGTACATCTGCACGTACCAGGGCAAGCAGACGCTCGCGACGACGAGCGTCATGCCGACGAATTCGAGCCGCGCGAAGTCCTTCCAGCGTCGCATGGCGCCGACGGCGGCGATGGTGACGGCGATCGGCAGGACCAGGCCCGGAGCGCCCTTCGCGAGCGTCGCGAGCGCCGTGCAATACCAGGCGGCGATGAAGTAGAGGCGCGCCGTCCGGCGCTCACCGCGGTTGATCCACAAAAACAGCCCGAGGACGCCGAGCCACACGACGCCGAGGAGCCCGGGCTGGAGTACCGGATCGACCGGCGGGACGGTGTGGCACGGGTCGTTACCGGGTAAGCCGCAGTTGCCCGGCGAGCCGAAGAGGATTTCGTCGGCGTGGAAGTGGAACCCGAAGTGGTGCGGTTGCGTGCTCAGCGTGAGGTGCCGTGAGAAGAGGTAAAGCGCCTGCGGCAGCACCGTCACCGCGACGAGCCCGCTCACGAGATGAAAGGCCGAAACGCGCACCGTGCGCGTTCCGACCCCGAGCGCGAACGACGGCGCTGTCGCTTCCGGATCGGCGGCGAGACCGAGCATGACGCACGCGAGCGCCGCGGTGAGCGGCGCGACGTACGGCATGTCAGTCATGCTCTGACGGCCGATGACGTACCAGTGCGGCGCGGTCGAGAGCACGAGCGCGCCCAAGAACCCGGCGCGTTCGCCGAAGTGCCGCGCCACCGCGCGGTAGGCGAGATACACGGCGGGCAGCATCAGCAAGAATACCGGCAGTCGCGCCGCCCATTCGGGGCGCGGGGCGAGCCCCTGCGCCACGCTCGCGATCATTTCGTCCGGCAGGAAGCGCACGCCGAGCGCCGAAAACGAGAGCGCCTGCAGCCAAAAATCCAGGACGGGCTTCGACCAGAACCAGTTTTCCTGCGCCCACCACGTCGAGATCCAGTCGTCGCGCGCGAGCATTTCGCGCGCCACCTCGCCGTAGTGCGTCTCCCACGGGTCGCTCAGCGAATACGCGCCGAGCAGCGGCACGTAGAGGAGCACGTTGAGCACGAAGAGCCAGAAGCCCCAGCGCTTCCGGAGCGGCTTCGATTCGTCGACGATGCCGAGGCTCCCGAGCAAGCGAAAGACCGCGACGCCGGTCCAGAGCACCGTGCCGGTGACGCCGACCGCCGCGCCCGCCTTGCCGAACGGCAAGCGCCCCGCGACGACCAGGCGGAGCACCGCGACGCACAGGATGAGGCTGCCGAGGAGCTCGACCATGCGCGGACCGAACAAGCCGGGCGCGCGCGCGGCGTCGCTCGGCGGCGAGCCGGCGTCACTCGGGGCGGCGTCGTCGAAGGTGCCGAGAAAGTCGAGCACGCCCGTGACGGCGAGAACGCAGAGAGCCGCGCCGACCGGCACTGAAAACGTGAAATGCCGATCCGTGCTCATCAAGAGAAACGCCGCGGCGCTCGGCAGGAGCGCGAGCACGAGCGCGCGGGGCCGTAGCGGGTGTCCCGGCGGGACGAGCGGCGGCTCCGGCACGCTCGCGTCCGGGGCGTTCGGCTCGGGCTCGGGCATAGCGGCGGGACGTAGCTCAACGAGCGGGCGTCGAACAGACTTCCCGCGCCGCCTCCTCATTTCGCCCGGCGTCGTTTATCGTCGTCGGCGCCGTGACCACGAAGCGGAGCGAACGCGCGTTCGGCGACTACGAGCTCGACGGCCAGGTGCTGAGGCAAAGCATGCTGCGCGTCGTGCCGAAGCGAATTTTCGGCACGAGCCGCTTGCGGCTACCCGCCGTCCCCGCGCTGCTCGACCATTACGTCGAGATGCTCGGCGGGCTCTTCGCGCTCCACGGCCGCGCCTTCGACGAGGCCGAGCTCGCCCACCTGCGCGGGCTCCTCGCCGAGAAGCTCGAGCAAGGGTTCGACGCGGCCCGCGGCTCGAGCGTCGTCGTGGAGTACCAGACGGATCCTGCGCCGGAGCAGACCATCTCGTACACGCTTTCGCTCGAGGTCGCGACGCTCGAGTCCGAGTACGCCGAGTGGGCTTCGACGCGCGAGCCGCCGCTCTTCGGCAAGCATCCCGACTGCAAGGTGATGGATCTCGCGCGTTCGCTCGGCACGCCCGCCGCCGTGCCGGTGCTCGACGTAGGCGCCGGGACGGGGCGCAATGCGCTGCCGCTCGCACGCGCCGGGTTTCCGACGCACGCGGTCGAACGGAGCCCGGAGCTCGCGGCCACGCTGCGCGCCGCGGCCGCCGAGGCGCGTCTCACCGTCGAGGTCTTCCAGGGTGACGTGCTCCACGGCGCGCTCGAGCTGCCGGCGTCGCACTACCGCCTCATCGTCGCGTCGGAGGTCGTCTCCGATTTTCGTGACGTTGCCGCGCTCGAGCGCTGGTTCGAGCGCGCGGCGGGGCTCGCGGCAGCGGGCGGGTTCCTCTTGTTCAATGCGTTTCTCGCGGTCGGCGGCTACCGCCCGGACGCGCTCGCGCGCGAGCTCAGTCACGTCTTTTGGTCGACCGTGTTCTTGCGCGAGGAGATCAAGGCGCTCGCCGCCGCGCAGGGCTTTGCGCTCCAAAGCGAGGAATCCGTGTACGAGTACGAAAAAGCGCGGCTGCCGCCGAACGCTTGGCCGCCGACGCGCTGGTTCGAGGAGTGGGCGCGCGGCATCGACACGTTCGACGTGCCGATGAGCCGCGCGCCGGTCGAGCTGCGCTGGCTCACCTTCCGCAAAAATCCCTGAGGTGGCGCGTCGCCGCGCGCGCGAGCTCAGCCGTCGGCGACGACGCGATTTCGACCGCCGCGTTTGGCGACGTAAAGGCGCTTGTCGGCGAGCTGCACGAGCGTTTCTGCGGTCGCTTCCGGCGTGCTCGCGAATGACGCGCAGCCCACGCTGACCGTCACCTTGAGCGGCCCTTTCTCCGTCGTGACGACGAGCTCGGCGATGCGTTCGCGCAGCCGCTCCCCGACGATGCGCGCCCCCTCGAGGGCGATGCCGCGCAGGATCAGCGCGAACTCCTCACCGCCGTAACGCGCGAACACGTCTTCGTTGCGCACGAGCCGGCGCGTGGCCTTCGAGATCTCCACGAGCACCTCGTCGCCGACGGGATGCCCGTGGGTGTCGTTCACCCGCTTGAAGTGGTCCACGTCGAACATGACGAGCGACAGATCGGTGCCGTGCCGGCGCGCGAAGGAGAGCTCCATGCGGAGCTGGCTGTCGAAATGCTCGCGGTTGTTCGCGCCGGTCAGCGCGTCCGTGACGCTCGCTTCGTAGAGCTGGCGCAGCAGCTGCTCCTGACCCTCGTCCGCCACCGAGTAGCGGAAGACGGCTTGCGGTCCGAATTGAATGAGGTCGCCGTCACGCAGCGAGGCTCGCTCGATCTTTTGCCCGCCGACGAAGGTCCCGTTCGCCGACCCGGTGTCCTCGATGGTGTAGACGCCGGCCTCGTAGTGAATCGTGGCGTGCCGGCGACTCACGCCGTCGTCGCTCAGCCAGATTTCGCAATCGTTCGCGCGGCCGACGCGGTGCGGCTGCTGCCCGAGCTTCAACACCTGGCCGAGCTGGGCGCCGCGCGCGCGAATCAAGAGATGCCGGTCCTTGACCTGGCGCTTGCCCCCGAGATCCTTCCGGAGATCGTTCAGATTCACGACCGCCGTGCGCTCGAGCGGGTCGTCCTCGCCCAGCACGAAGCCCGTTCTGGTTTCCTCCTTCACTTCCTCGTCAGCCACGCCCGAGAAGACCTCGTCTTAGAACGTACACCACCGTTGTCCCCCCGTGGGGCTATTTTTAGGCATTTCGCCGGCATAGGGCGCGGAGAGGCACCGCGGTTTGCCCCGGTTCTGCGCGGGCTCCGGCTCACGGGCTACACGGCGCTACAGGTGGGACCGCGGGCGGCGAGGTGGGCGCCGGAGCACCGTGCCCCCGCGCCCCAGGGAACCTTCAGGGTCCCTCGTTGTCGATGTTGGTGCAAGCGACGAGCTCTCTCGGCGGGCTTCGCGATCGCACGTTTCGTGCGGTCGGCCCGCCCCGCGCGTCGCATCACGCACAAGGAGTGTCTTCCCATGGCCCACGCACAGCCGGGTGCGCCGAACGCGCACATCCATCCTCTTACGCCTCCACCGCCGCTCGCCTTTTCGTTCGCGCACGACGCGCGCGACGAGGCGGAGCCCGGCGAAGCCGCCTACGTCATGTTGCAGAGTCGCGAGCCCGTCGACGCGAGCGAGTGCGAAGATCCGTTGCTCGAGGCCGTCGAGGTGACGGTGCTCTGGGGCGGCACGGTGCTCCACGTCGCGCACCTCGCGCCGCCGCGTCCGTTCTACGTGGGTCACGGCGACGGCGTCGATTACCTCTTGCCCGCCGAGCTCGCTCCGTTCGCGCGTGCCTCGATCGTCGACGTCGACGGCGGCGTGCGACCGCTCGCGCCGACGGGCGCCGTGCTCGCCGGCGACGAGGTGCGTTTCGGCGAAATCGCGTTTCGCGTGACGCGCGTGACGGCCGGCAAGCGCGTGCCGCGCGCGCTCGGCGCCGACACACGCGGGCTCGGCGGCGCGTTCGCCGTATCCGTCGCGTCGGTGGCGGCATTTCTCGGCGCGATTGCGTATTACACGCCGGCGCTCGGCGCGTCGCTCGACGGCGATTTCGATCGCGACAGCGTCGAGGCCATGCGCGTGTATCTGAACGCCCAGGCCGAACGGGAGCGCGAGCGCCAGCTCGACCAGAACGACAAGAGCGCCGAGCCAGAAGGCGGCGGCACGCCGGGCGAAGCCGCGCGCGGCCCCGAGGGCAAGATGGGACGCCCCGATCGTCCCTCGGTGAACAAGCGCACCGCGATCGCGGGCGGCGGCGAGCTCACGTTGCCGCGCGAAGCGGCGCTCCAAGCGGCGCGGACGTTCGGTCTCGTCGGCATGCTCTCGTCGATGAACGCGCGCGCGTTGCCGTCGGCGGCGTGGGGCGCGGACGTCGCGACGGGGCCGGACGCGAGCGACGCGTGGGGCGAGCTCTTCGGCAAGGAACCGGGCGAGAGCGGCGGCTTGGGCGGGCTCGGCTTGAGCGGTTCCGGGCAGGGCGGCGGCGGGCTCGGCGCGGGCATCGGTCTCGGCACGGGCGGCGTGTGCAATCCGAACTGCGGCGTCGGACTCGGCGGGACCGGCATCGGTCACAGCTTCGGCGGCACCGGGCCCGGCCACCATCCGACGGGTCCGCGCGTGGCTTGGGCGAGTCCGCCGACGACGAGCGGCCACTTGCCGGCGGAGGTGATTCAGCGCGTCGTGCGCCAGAATTACGGGCGTTTTCGCAGTTGCTACGAGAGCGGCTTGATGTCGAATCCGAATCTCACCGGGCGCGTGACCGCGCGCTTCGTCATCGGGCGCGACGGCGCGGTCTCGAACGCGTCGAACGGCGGCTCCGATCTCCCCGACAGCAAGGTCGTGAGTTGCGTGCTGAGTCAATTCTACGGCATCACGTTTCCGCCGCCGGAGGCGGGCATCGTGACCGTGAGTTACCCGATCATGTTCACTCCGGGCTGAACGCGGCGCGCGCGTGGCGTTTGGCCTCGCCGCGCGCGGCTTGCGATCGGTCGAGCGCGGGAACTAGAGTCTTCCCGGTGAAATCATCGATCACGGTCTTGCTCGCGGCGGTGCTCTCCTTCTGCGTGAGCGCCACCGCGAGCGCCCAGGAAGAGTTCACGCGCCGGAGCTTCGTCACGCCCGCGCACGCCGTCGACCTCACCGGCATGCCGGCGCGGCCCATGATGATGGGGCTCGACGTCTCGGACAACGGCAATCTCACGCCGTTTCACTTCCCGCTCCACGTCTACTTCGGCGTGACCGACAAGCTCGCGCTCGGCGTCATCCACGAAATCGGGCCCTTCTTTCAGTTCGGCGGCTTTTGCCCCAATTGCGACGCCGATCGCAACGGCTGGGGCGTCTACGACGACATCGGGATGGGCATCCTCTACTCCATCCTCCGCCGGCCGAACTTCGAGCTCGACTTCAACGGCGACGCGCCGGCGTTCCTGCGCTTCAGCCACAGCGTGCTTTTGTCCGTCCGCGGCGGCGTGCTCGGCCGCGTGAACCTCGGCGACGTCGTGGCCCTCGTGTTCGATCCTTCATTGCAGATCGGCCTCACGGGGCGCCCCGACGACGACGGCGGCAACCAGGACTACTTGTGGGTCCCCGCCTGGTTCTACTTCCAGGTGACGCCGAAGGTCGCGCCCTTCGTCGGCACCGGCATCGGCGGCAGACTCGAAGGCTACCCCGACCGCGGGCCGGGGTCGCCCTACACGGGCGGCGGCCTCACGGTCCCGCTCGAAGGAGGCTGCATCGTCTCGGTCACGCCGACGATCGACGTGGGCGGCGTGTTCCAGTTTTACAACTTGTTGGGGCAAGGCGGAAACGCCGACGGCCGCCAAATCGGCTTTCTCGGCCGCTTCCGCTTCGGCACGCGTTGAGCGAGCGCGTTGAGCGCGTCGCGCGGACGCGCGGCCCGGCGCTAGTTCGGCCGCGAGCTCAGCGTCGTCTCTTCCCGCGGGGTGACGACGGTGGGCAGCGGCACACCGCACAAGTCCCTGAAGAGCCGCGTGTAGGCGCCGATCACTTCGCGCCAATCGTTCCGCGCGCGCACGTAGCGTCGCGCCTTCTCGCCGAACGCGACGCGCGCCGCCGGGTCGGCCTCGAGCTTTTCGATGGCCGCCACGTAGGCGTCGGCGTTGCCGGGTTCGACGAGAATGCCGCTCTCACCGTCGGCGACCGCGTCCGGAATGCCTTCGAGCCGCGACGCGACGACGGGCAGTCCGCTCGCCGCCGCCTCGATGCCGACGATGCCGAAGCCTTCCACGTCGTTCGGGATCGGAATGTTGGGCATCACGAACACGTCGGCGGCGCGGAAGATGTCGTAGAGCCGCTCTTGCTCGGGCTGCCAGATGAGCAAGAGCTTGTCGGTGACGCCGGCGTCCGCGGCAGCTTGCTTGATCCGTTCGTAATCGCGTCCGCCGCCGACGACGACGTAGAGCACGTCGAGCCGCGGCAAGACGTTCGTGACGAACCACGCGACGCCCTTGCGCGGGATCAGGCGTCCCGTCGTCATCAGCACGAGGCGCCCCTTGCGCGCGGCGGCGACCTCCGCGTCCGCGTCGGCGCGCCGCTGGATCGCGAAGAAATCGCGCGAGACGCCGATCGTGATGATGGTGACGGGATACAGGCCCTTCGCTTCGGCGAGCTCGCGCGTCGCCGCGCTGATGGCGACGTACGTGTCCGCATACAGGAACGCCTTGAGGTACGCCTGGTAGAGCTTCGACTCGTAGACGAGGTCGAGCCCGTGGACGCAGACCACGACCTTCTTCCCCCAAACCGCGCGTCCGAGGCGCCCCGCGAAGGTCAGCATCGGATCGCCCACGTGAATCACGTCGTACTTTTGGCCGGTGAGCAGCACCCGCAAGCTCACGTACGGTAGGAACCAGACGAGATGCCGCTGCAGCCGCCCGAGCGCGACGATCGTCTTCGGTCCGGAGTAGCCGGTCGTGAGGTTGTAACTCAGGGTCTCGAGTCCCCCGATCATGGGCGGATACTTCCGCGTCAGAAAGAGGACGCGCGGGTTCTCGGCGGGCAGCGGTGGCTGCCCCAGCAGTCGGTCCCGAATTTTGGACAACAAGCCCGAATCACCCATCCGCGAACGACTCTAGCAAATTCCAGGCGCGGCAGTCTCGCCCGCGCCAGTCCGAAGCTCGACGAAAAACATTTGCAACGCCCGGGCGGCCCCTCGCTCACCGCCGGAGGGACAAGAGCTCTCGACACACGCGCTCGATCTGCGCTTCGGTGAGCCCGGAGCTCGAAGGCAGGTAGAGCCCCCGCGGGGACACGTGCTCCGAGTTCGGGTAGCTGCCGGACGTTTCCGCACCGTAAGCGAGGAGAGCCGCCTGCTGGTGCATCGGAACGAAGAAGCTCCGCGTGTCGATGCCGCGCTCGCCGAGCCCCTTCATGACCTCGTCACGAGACCGCCCGAAGTCGTCCTCGATCAAAATCGAATACATCCAATAGCTATTGTATGAATAAGGCTTATCGACGGGGATCGTGACGCCGCGCTCGCCGCGCAGTCGCTCGTTGTAGCGGCGCGCATTCTCGCGGCGCATCCCGACGTAATCGTCCACGCGCTCGAGCTGGGCGAGGCCGATGGCGGCGACCGTGTTCGGCATGCGGTAATTGAAGCCGACGTGCTCGTGCACGTAGCGCCGCGGCCCGTCGAGCGGGAAGCACAGGTTCTTGTAGTAGCGGAGGCCCTCGGCGAGCTTGTCGTCGCTCGTGACGACCATGCCGCCTTCGCCCGTCGTGATCGCCTTGTTGGCGAAGAAGCTGAAGCAGCCGAGCTCGCCGATCGCGCCGCACGGCTTGCCGTCGTAACGCGACCCGATGGCTTCGGCGGCGTCCTCGAGCACGAGCACGCCGTGCTTTTTCGCGAGCGCCGTGAGCGGCGCCATGTCGCAGGGCAAGCCGTAAATGTGCACGGGCATGATGGCGCGCGTGCGCGCCGTGAGCTTCTCGGGGATGCGCGCTACGTCGATGTTGAAGGTGTCGCGCTCGCAGTCGACGAACACCGGCTTTGCGCCCGTGTAACAGACGGCCGCGGCCGACGCGATCATCGTGAAGGTCGGCACGATCACTTCGTCGCCCGGACCGATGCCGGCCGCGACGAGCGCGAGGTGGAGCGCCGCGGTGCCGTTCGTCACCGTCACGGCGTGGCGCGCGCCGAGGTACGCGGCGAACTTCTGCTCGAGCTCCTTCACGAAACCGCCGGACGACGAGATCCAGCCCTTCGAGACGGCCTCGGTGACGTATTTGAGCTCGTTGCCGGCGAGCAGCGGCTCGCAGACGGGAATGAAGGCTTCGTTCACGACGCGTGCTTCCGATTCAAAGAGCAATCTTGTCCTTCACCTTGCCGTCGTACGGGCCCTGCTTCACTTCGACGATCTTCGTGTCCTCGAGGATCTCGAAGCCGTGGCCGCCGCTCGCGAGCAAAATGATGTCGCCCGCCGCGAGCGTCGCCTCGGCGAGCTTCTGGCGCGCCTGGCCGTAGATCGTGATCTTGGTCTTGCCGTGACCGATCACGATGACTTCCTGAATCTGATTGAGGGAGATCTCGCGCGTCAGATGAAAATGACCGGGGATTTTGTCGCCGGCTTTGTAGAAATTCATGCCGAGCTGAAACGGAGCGCTCGAGTCCGTGAGGAAGTTGTACTTATCGCTGCTCGACGCGGAGGCGCGCACCAAGATGGCGAGCAGCTGGTCTCCGTCGCGGAAATACTCGACGCCTTGCATCCCGCGTGAATACCCTTGGACGTGCGCTCAGGCAAGGTGAGGGCCGGCGCGCGAGCGCCGCCGGTCCCGCGGCCGACCGAGCACCTTGCCAGCCCGACGCGGACGCGAGAAAACCTCCGCGATGTCCGTCTTCGGCAATTACTCCCGCTACTACGATCTTCTTTACCGCGACAAAGACTACCGCGGAGAGGCCGACTACGTTCATGCGCTGATCGAGCGGCATCGCCCGGGCGCGAAGACGCTGCTCGACCTCGGTTGCGGCACCGGGCGGCACGCGAGCTTGCTCGCCGAGCGCGGCTACGACGTCGTGGGCGTCGACCGCTCGCCCGCGATGCTCGACGAAGCGCGCGCGCGCAAGGTGACGGGCGGGCGCACCGAGTTCGTCGAAGGTGACTTACGGAGCGTGCGGCTCGCTCGCAAGTTCGACGTGGTCGTCTCGCTCTTTCACGTGATGAGCTATCAGACGACGAACGCCGATCTGCTCGCCGGCCTCGCCACGCTGCGCGCGCACCTCGCGCCGGGCGGCCTCTTCATTTTCGACTGCTGGTACGGCCCCGCCGTCTTGCACCTGCGCCCGGCCGTGCGCGTGCTCCGGCTCGAGGACGCGGCGACGGAAGTGACGCGGCTCGCCGAACCCGTCGTGCACCCGAACGACAACGTCGTGGACGTGAATTATCACGTGTTCGTCAAGGACAAGAAGACGAGCGAGGTCTCCGAGCTCCGCGAAAAGCACGCCATGCGCTACCTCTTCGCGCCGGAAATCGCCCACTTCTTGAGCAGCGCCGGGCTGTCGCAGAGCGCCGTCGTCTCCTTCATGTCCGACGCGCCTCCCGGTCTCGACACCTGGACGGCCGTGTTTCTCGGCGGCGCCGCCGAGTGAGCGCGCGGCGACTCCGATGACCGACGCCGATCATCCCGCGCTCAGCGTGGGCGTTCTCTCGTATCCGTATTATCCGTCCAAGGACACGGGGCGCGGCCACGACCGTTACGTGTGGGAGCTCATCGAGAATCTGCGCCGGACGGGCGCGGTCGTTCGTTCGATCGAACAAGGCTTCTCGAAAGGAGCGCTCGCCGCGGGCGGGAAGCTCGTGCGCCTCGCGGCCGATTTGCGCTCGCAGCACGCCGACGTGTGGCACGGCATTTCGCCGACCGGCGCCGCCATCGCCGTGCTGCTCGGCAAGCGCCCCGTCGTCGTGACGGTGCACGACCTCATCCCGTTCCAGGTGAGCGGCTTCGATTCCTCGGCGAAGGCGCGCCTCGTGCGCGCGGCGACGCGGCTGTGCGTGAAGAAGTGCGCGGCCGTGATCGTGCCCTACCGCGTGACGAAGGACGAGCTCGTAGCGAAGCACGGCGCCGATCCGAGCCGCATTCACGTCGTGAGCTACGGGGTCGATCACGGCACGTACCACCCGCGCCCCGAGCTCGCGCGGGTCGACAACCGCATCCTCTACATCGGCGAGGTGAGCTGCGGCAAAGGCGTGGACGTGCTGATCCGCGCGTTCGCGCAGGTGAAAAAGCGCGTCCCCGGCGCCGAGCTCCTGATCGGCGGCAAGAGCAGCAAGGACCAACCGATGCTCGAGGAGCTCGCGCGTTCGCTCGGCGCGTCCGACATCACGTTCAAGGGCTTCGTGCCCGAGGACGAGCTCGCGAGCTACTACGCGACCACGACCATGATGGTGTTCCCGTCGCGCTACGGCTTCGGTCTCTCGACGCTCGAAGCGATGGCGTGCGGCACGCCGGTCGTCGCGGTGGCGGCGCTCGACACGCCGGACTTCGCCGCGGGCATGGACATTCTGGTTCCGCCCGACGATCCGGACGCGCTCGCCGCGCGCATGCTCCGCATCTTCACCGAGCCCGGGCTGCGCGCCGAGCTCGTCCAGGCCGGCCTCGACAAGGCCGCGCGCTATTCCTGGGAAAACGTCGGGCGCGAGACGCGCAAGGTGTACGAGACGCTCGTCGCGCGCTGACGGCGCGCTTCAGAGCTCGTCGAGCAGCTTGTGGGCCTCGAGCAGTCGCGCGCGCTGGCGCTCGAGCTGCGCGAGCTGCGCGCGTGCCTCGGTGACGACTTCGGGCGGCGCGTTCGCGATGAAGTTCTTGTTTTCGAGGCGCTTCGTCATGACGACGAGGTCCTTCTCGACGGCCTTGAGTGCGCGCGTGATGCGCTCCGCGGCCCGCGTCTTGTCGACCAGGCCGCGCAGGCCGACGAGCACCTCGACGTCGCCGGCGACGTCGAGCACGGTGCCGGCGGGTCGGGCGCCGCCCGGTGCGGCCACGACGACGGAACCCGCCGTGCCCACCAAAAAATCAATCGAACGAGCTTCCGCCTGCAAGAGCTCGCGGGTGCGCGCATCGGCCGCGCGGAGCTCGAGCGGCACCTTGGCCGTCGGGTGGAGCTCGTTCTCGCTGCGGGTCGCGCGCGCGGCGCCCACGGCGGACATCACGAGCGCCATGTCGCGTTCGGCGGCTTCGTCCGTGCGGCCGTCGTCGGCGGTCGGATACGGCGCGAGCGCGACCGAAACGGGACGCGACGTGGGGCGCGGCAAGCGCTGCCACAACTCTTCGGTGATGAACGGCGCGTAGGGGTGGAGCGCGCGGAGCGAGCCCTCGAGCACGTGCGCGAGCACGGCGCGCGTCTCGGCTTTCTCCGCGTCCGTTCCGTGCGCGAAGACGGGCTTCGACATCTCGAGGAACCAGTCGCAGAGCTCGTCCCACACGAAGTGGTAGAGCGCGCCCGAGCCGTCATCGAGCCGGAACTCGTCGATGCCGAGCGTGCTCGCGGCGGCGGCGCGCGCGAAACGGCTCAAAATCCAGCGGTTTTGGAGCAGCGTGGCGGCGGGAACGGCGCCGCTCGGCCGTTCCCCGGCGACGTAGCCGAGCGCGAAACGCGTCGCGTTGTAGAGCTTGTTGCAGAAGCGGCGGTAGCCGTCGATGCGCGCGGGGGAGAGCGCGATGCGCTTCGCCTGCGGCGAGTAACTCACGAGCGTGAGCCGGAGCGCGTCCGTGCCGTACGCGGCGAAGCCCTTGCCCATCTGCGCGGCGGACGGATACGCCTTTTTGAACTTGGCCATCGCCTCGTCGAGCGGCGCGTCGGGCAGTGATTTCTTGACCAGGCTCTCGAACTCGACGCCGTGAATCAAGTCGAGCGGGTCGAGCGTGTTGCCCTTCACCTTGCTCATCTTGTCGCCGACTTCGTCGACGACCATGCCGTGCAAGAGCACGCGCTTGAACGGAACCTCGCCCATGAAGTGGAGGCCCATCATCATCATGCGCGCGACCCAGAAGAACAGGATGTCGTAGCCCGTCTCGAGATCGTTCGCGGGGTAGAAGCGCTCGAGCGCGAGCGTCCGATCGGGCCAGCCGAGCGTCGAAAACGGCCAGAGTCCGCTCGAAAACCAGGTGTCGAGCACGTCGGGGTCGCGCACGAGCTCGGTGCTCGCGCACTGGCCGCACTCGGTCGGGTCCTCGCGCGTGACGTTCACGTGGCCGCACGCGGCGCAATAGAAGGCCGGGATTTGGTGGCCCCACCAGAGCTGGCGCGAGATGCACCAGTCTTGGATGTTCTTGAGCCAGTGCTCCCACGTCTTCACCCACTCTTCGGGGACGATGCGCGTCTTGCCCGCGCGCACCGCTTCGAGCGCGGGCACGGCGAGCGGCTCCATCTTCACGAACCATTGCGTCGAAATCATCGGCTCGACGACGCTGTTCGTGCGCTGCGAGCGCGGCAGCGTCATCGTGTGCGGCTTCGAACCGCGCGCGAGGCCGAGCTCGGCCAGCCGCTTCTTCACGGCCTTGCGCGCCGCGAAGCGCTCGAGCCCCGCGAACTCGCCGGCTTGCTCGTTCATCGTGCCGTTCGGGCCGATCACGGCGATTTCGGCGAGCCCGTGGCGTTTGCCCGTCGCAAAATCGTTGAAATCGTGCGCGGGCGTCACCTTCACCGCGCCCGTGCCGAACGCCATGTCGACGAGCACCGGATCGGTGATGACGGGGATTTCGCGCGCGACGAAGGGATGCTTGAGCTTCTTGCCGTGCAGGTGCTGGTAGCGCGGGTCGTCGGGGTGCACGGCGACGGCGCTGTCGCCCAGCATCGTTTCGGGGCGCGTGGTCGCGACGACGAGCTCGGTCGCGCCGAGCGACGCGTCGGCGTCCGCAACGGGGTACGCGAATTCGTAGAGCTCGCCCTGGACGTTCTCTTCGGTTTCGACCTCGAGATCCGAGAGCACGGTTTGCGACTCGACGTCCCAATTGACGAGGCGCGTCGCGCGGTAGATGAGCCCCTCCTC
This sequence comes from Polyangiaceae bacterium, assembly GCA_035499895.1. Classification (GTDB taxonomy): domain Bacteria; phylum Myxococcota_A; class Polyangia; order Polyangiales; family Polyangiaceae; genus PMG-095. Next base: position 16,306 of record DATJXW010000086.1, read on the forward strand.
GTAGAGCCGGACGAACGCCTCGCGCACGGCGCGCGACATGTCCGGATCCATCGTGAACTTCTGGCGCGCCCAATCGGCCGAAAAGCCCATCACGCGCATCTGCTGGAGGATCCGCCCGCCGCTCTGCTCCTTCCACGCGAAGACGCGCTCGATGAACGCCTCGCGCCCGAGATCGTGGCGCGTCTTGCCCTCGCGCTTGAGCTGCCGCTCGACGACGACTTGCGTCGAGATACCCGCGTGATCGATGCCCGGCTGCCAGAGCACGTTGAGGCCGCGCATGCGCGCGTGCCGGATGATCACGTCTTGCAGCGTGTAGAGCGCGTGCCCCATGTGGAGCGACCCCGTGACGTTCGGGGGCGGCATCGGAATGACGTAGACGGGGCGCGTGTCCTTCGGATCGAGCGACGCCGCGAAGACGCCGTGCTCTTCCCAAAACGCGTACCAGCGTGGCTCGACGCTTTGCGGCTCGTAAGCTTTCGGTAGTTCGGACTCGGCCATCGGGGCGGCGGAGTTTACTCGACCGCGCCCGCCGTTCGAGCCGCTGCCCGCGCTATTCCTTGGTCAAACGCTGAATCTCCTCGCGGATCAGCGTTTCTGCCAAGGTCGGAACGACTTCCCACACGACCCGCTCGAGCACTTCACGCGAGAGGCTGAGGACGCCTTCGACCTGTTGCGGGGTGAGGCCGAGGCCGCCGAGCTTCTGCGCGAAATCGGCGCCGTTCGTCGCGGCGGCGACGGCGGCCGGGGCCGCGGGCGCGCGCGAGGGCGTCGAGCCGAGCGGCGCCGTCGGCGGCGTGGGCGCGGCGCTCCGCACTTCGGGCGGCACGGCCGCGCCGAGCATGGTGGGCGCGCGTGAG
>DATJXW010000087.1:0-2723 GCA_035499895.1 Polyangiaceae bacterium
CCTGCGGTGGGCGGCCGCGGCGCTTAAGCGGCCGAAACGCGCCCGGGGGTACGGGGCGCAATCGACATGGGCGGCGCTTCGCGGTGCACCTCGACCTTCGAAACGCGACGGTCGTCCGCCTCGCGCACGATGAACTCGAGGCCGAACTTCGAGAGCGTCGCGCCCACTTCCGGAACGCGTCCGTGATTGGCGGCGAGGAAGCCGCCGAGCGAGTGGTAGTCGCCGTCCGCCGGCAGCTCGGTGCCGAGGTAGCGCCCGAGGTCGGCGAGCGCGAGGCTGCCGTCCACGATCAAACGGCCGTCGCCGAGGTCGGCGATGGGGGCCTCTTCCACGTCGTGCTCGTCGCGGATGTCGCCGACGATCTGCTCGAGCAGGTCCTCGAGCGTCACGATGCCGCTGAAACCGCCGAACTCGTCGATGACGATCGCGAGGTGGTGCCGGCCCTTGCGCATGTCCTTGAGCACGCTCGCTGCCGACTGGCTTTCGGGGACGAACACGACCGGCCGCAGGATCGACTCGAGGTGCAACGTCGCGGCGCTCCCGCTCGCGACGGCGTGGAGCAGGTCCTTCGCGTGGAGCACGCCGACCACGTTGTCGACCGTCTCGCGGTGAACCGGGTAACGGGAGTGCGCGGCGTCGGCGACGTGACGAAGAATTTCTTCAACCGGCACCGAGATCTCGAAGGAGATGGTCTGCGTGCGGGGCACCATCACGTCGCGAGCGCGCACGTCGCCGAACTCGAGCACGTTGCGGATGATTTCGGACTGCTCGTGGTCGAGCGCGCCCGCCATTTCGCCCTCCGTCACGATGAGCTCGACTTCGTTGCCCGTCACCGCCGGGGGCGGCTCCGTACGGCTTCCTTCGAGCGTCTTCGTCACGAGCGAGCTCAACCAGATCGGCGTCGCAGCGAGGGGCGCTACCAGGAACTCGACGGGCCGGAGCAGCCGCAAAAACCACGGGGCCCACCGCTCGGGCGCCTGAGTCGCCGCGGCCTTGAGCATCTCGGCCGGTATCGCGTAGATCGCGACCGACCCGAGCGCCGCCGCGACCGGTCCCCAGAGACCGAACCAGGGCGGCAGCTGGTAGGCCACGAGGACCGCGGTGAGCGCCACGCCGATGGCCCGAACCACGAGCCAGCGTGCCTCGATGACCTCCCGCTTTTCGATGTAGCGGTCGAGGGCGGCACGGGGCGCGCCTTCGAGTGAATCACGCAGCGCGGCACGCCGGGTCCCCGGCAGCTGCGCCAACGACCAATTGGCGGCTCCGTAGAACGCAGCAAGCGCGGCGGGAAGCACCGCAAGGCTCAGAGCGATGACTTCCGAAAAAGAGCGCGTTGCTGGTTCTGGATCCAATGGGGACTCGGCCGCGCCGAACTCATCAGCGCGACCTCCTCGTCCGGAAGCGTAACGAACCCACTCCCCCCGACGCAACCCGGGGATCCGCCGGCCGACTCCCGATTCATGGTCAGCCGAGCTCCGTCCGTCGCTGCGACTCAAGGTGCCGCCCCGGCGCCTGCCGCAGGGAAGCCCAATCATCTCAAGAATTTGGCGCTAGGCTTTCAGGCGCTTCTTGCGAAGGCTCCGATGCCCAAAGCGGTCATGTTGGGCCCATGGGCCGGCTTTTCCAAACGCGGCGCGGTGGGGCTGGATCAAGCAGGTCAGGGCACACTTCCCGCGAAGGGACCGCGGTCGGCCGGACCGCGCGCCAATCGGGACGAGCCCGAGCTCGATCCGCTGGCTCGCAGTTTGGCGGTGCCCGGCCCGGTGGCGTCAGCGGCTCCGGCCGCGGCGGCGCCCACGTCCGTCAATCGTGAGGTGGCGGACGCGCGCGAGCTCGAAGAGGCGGTGCGGCGCATCGCCTGGGGCGGGGACCGCCGGCGTGGCGTCGCACGGCTCGAGCTCGGCGGCAGCTACGAAGGGACGGTCGTCACTGTGCGGGGTGAGGGGCGCGAGGTTTCGCTCCGGCTCGAGCTCCGCCCCGGCACCGACGCGCGGAACCTCCCCGAGCGGCTCGTCGAGCGACTCACGGCGCGCGGCCTGACGGTGACGGCCGTCGAGCTCGGCTAGCGCACCGCCGTCGGCCCGGCCTCGGGCCGGGCGCCGTCTCAGCGCGGGCCGAAGCCGCGGAGCACACGAAAGCTCTCTTCACGACGCGAACCGACGGCGACGAGCGCGCCGTCGTGGGTCCAGGCGCTCGGTCCGTCCGTGGCGGGCGCGACGACGAAGTGCTCGGGGGCGAGCGGCTGTCCGAGCCGGGCGCGCTTCAGCCCCTCGAGCGACAGCTCGGCGCTCGGCAGGCAGCGCCGGGCTGCGGCGACGAGGGCGAGCGGCGGCGTGCCCGGCGCGACGGGCCAAGCGAGCGCTTCGGCCAAGGTGAAGCCGCCGCTCTCGGTCCGGCGGAGCGCCGACAGGCACGCCGGCAGCCCGAGCCGCTCCCCGAGGTCGCGCGCGAGCGCGCGCACGTAATAGCCCTTGGTCGCCGTCACCTCGAGCTCGACGCGATCGGCGCGCACGGCGGTGAGCTCGAGCCGCGTCACGCGCACGGGACGCGGTGCAAGCTCGGGCGTTTCGCCGCGCCGCGCCAGGCGATGCGCCCGCTCACCCCCGACCTGGATCGCGCTGATGAGCGGCGGCGCTTGCTCGCTGCGCGCGCGCTCCGCGGCGAACGCCCGCGCGAGCGCGGCTTCGTCGAGCGCGCCCGGCGGCACCGCCACCTCGCGCTCC
>DATJXW010000088.1:0-4267 GCA_035499895.1 Polyangiaceae bacterium
ACGGCGACGGACCCTGACCCGCTACACGGAATCGCGCCGCTTGAGCAGCACCAGGATCGCGACGAACGTGACGAGCATCATGACCGCGAGCACGGTCGGCGGCAGCCACGTCTGCTGGTAGTTCGTGAAGCCCCAGGCGCCGTTGAAATCGAGGCTCGAGAGCTGAGCTTCGGCGCAGTGGAATTTGCCTTGGAAGACGAAGTTGTCGGGCGCGGTCACGTCCGGCTTCTTCAAGTCGAATACCCACGCCGGGTTGTTCGCGATGGCCATGCGCTCCTGCGCGATGACGCCCTGAAAGCCCCAGCGCGCGGGCATGACGTACATCGGGATCTGGAGCAGGGGATTCGTGGTCATCGGCACCATCAGCCCGCCGAGCACGACTTGCGGAATCAGCGCGATGGGCGTGAGCGCCATCGCCGCTTCGGAGCTCGCGACGACGGTGCTGAGGAGCAGGCCGAGCGCGACCGCGTTCATGGCGGTGCAAATCATCGTGAAAAGCTCGATGCCGAACGCCTGGATGCCGCCGTTGTAGCCGAGCGCGAAGAACACGATGCCGAGCAGCAGCGTGCACTGGATCACGCAAAAAATACTGAGCAGCACGAACTTCGAGAGCACGTAGTTGAAGAGCCCGAGGTTCACCATGCGCTCGCGCTTGTACACGGCGACCTCGCTCACGATTTCGCGCGCGGCGTTGCTCGTGCCGAACCACACCGCCGACACGATCAAGAAGAACATCGAGGCCGCGTTGTCGGGCGTGACGGCCATGCTCTTCAAAACGTCGCTGGTGCCGCTCGCGGCCGTCCCCGACTTTTGCGCGAGCTCCTGCATCGCGCCGAGGCACCAGTACGGGATTGCTTCTTTTTGGCCGCCGAACACGCCCGCGAGCAAGACGCCGATGATCGGCGCCTGGAGCAGCATGATCGCCGTGCCGCCGACGTCGCGGACCTTGATCTTGAAGTAGCGGCTGAAGAGGAGCCCGAATTGCCCGCTCGCCGGACCGCGCCCCGGCACGCCCTGCTGCGAGGTGCCCGTGCCGACCGAGCGCTTCCCGCCGAACATCTTCTGGAAGATGGGATTTTGCGGGTTCAGGTACTCCGCGCTCCACTCGCGCGCGGCCTGGGCGCGAGCGGTCTGGCGGGTCACGGACGGGTTTTGCGCGCGCATCGCCTCGAAAATCGGGCGCTCGCGCTGGTTTAGCATGTCGAACATGTCGCGCGGGTTATCGACCTTGTTCGGTTTGCCCTGGCGCTCGAGCCAGGAACCGAAGAAGCGGTAACCGTCGTGCGGCGAGCCGTAGAACATCGTGATGCCGCCGGCGCCGAGCACGAGCGCGAGGTTGAACTTCTCGAACTCTTCGCGCGCCGGCTGGTGAATCGTCGTGATGATCGTCTTGCCCGTCTGCTTCGCGAGGTCGTGCAAGAGGTTCACGAGGGCCGCCGTGTCGTCGGCGGCAAGCCCGCTCGTCGGCTCGTCGAGGAACATGATGACGGGGTCCGTCACGAGCTCCATCGCGATGTTCACGCGCTTGCGCTGGCCGCCCGACAGGATCTTCTTTTCGGGCCGGCCGATCTGCAGGTGCGCGACGTTTTCGAGGCCGAGCTGCGCGAGCGTCGTGTCCACGCGCCGCGCGATTTCTTCCTCGGAATAGTCGGGGGGGAGCCGGAACTTCGCGCTGTAGCGCACGGCTTCCCAGACCGTGAGCTCGGGATGCACGATGTCGTCCTGCGGCACGTAGCCGATCGAGCCGCGAAGCGCGTCGTAGATCGCGTAGAGATCCTCGCCGTTGATGCGGACCTGGCCGGCCGTCGGCGGCAAATAGCCGTTGAGCGTCAGGAGCAGCGTCGTCTTGCCGGCGCCGCTCGGGCCCATGAGCGCGATGAAGTCGCCCGGGAGCGCCTTGAAGCTCACGTGGTCGAGGAGCGTCTTGAGCTCGCTCGGGTTGTCGCGGTCCGGCACCTGCGAGACGAGATCCCACGCTTCGATCTCGTAGAGGGGCCGCCCTTCCCAGTGCGCTTGATCCTCGACGACGACGGCGACCTCTTGGCCTGCCACCTGGAGGACGAGCGGCATCGGGCCGATGAAGACCTTTTCGCCGTTTTGCACCGGCACGCGCTGGCCCGGCGGGATGCGCTGGCCGCGGACGTAAGTGCCGTTCGCGCTGCCTCGATCTTCGATGAAGAGCTGTCCGCCCGTGCTGTGCAGGATGGCGTGGCGGCTCGAGACCTGCGGGCTCGGGATCTTGATGTCGTTGTCGGGGGTGCGGCCGATGGTTTTCCGGCCGCCCGCGGCGCCGGCGCCGCCCCCACCGAGCTGCAACTGGCCGATGACGGTCTTGTGCTTCGGTCGCGCGACGCCGGCTTCGGCGTGACCTCCCGCCGGCGAGAGCGGCGCGGGCGAGTTCGGTGCCGGAGCGTGAGCGGCCGGCGCGGCGGCGACCGGAGCGAAGCCGCCCGCGGCGGGTGCGGGCGCGAATTGCTGCGCGGCGCCCGTCGCCGGCGCCGGAGCGGCGCTTGCGCCCGCGACCCCGAGTGCTTGCGCGAGCTGCTGCACGAGCGAGACGGGCAGCGAAACCGGGCCGAGCGCCACGAAGGCGTGCGGCGTGAGCGGATACGGTTGTCCCGGCGGCACCCGCTGTCTGTCGACGTACGTGCCGGACGTCGAGTTGTGATCGGTGACGGCGAGCGGCGAGAGCTGAATCGTCGCGTGGCGCGCGGAGACGTTCGGATGGTGAACGGCGACGTGGCACTGCGCCGGTTCGCGCCCGAAGACGAGCTGGCCCGGCGTGGGCGGCGCCTTGCCGACCTCGAGCAGCATGAGGACGACGGCCGGATGCGCGTTCGGAATCGACGCCTGGCCGACGACGAATTGCTTTCGCAGATCGAACGGCGTTTGGCTGCCGGCCGCGACCTGCGCGCCGTCCACGAACGTCGGGCCCGCGCTCAAGTCGACGAGGACGAGCGCGCCGCCGCCCTGGTTGACGATGCGCGCGTGCTCCGGCGCGACGCCCGGCCCGCCGAGCCGGATGTCGGCCTGCGGAGCGCTGCCGATGGTGATGGTTTGCTTGCCGAATCCGGGCACCATGGGCCCGGGAGCTTAGGAGACGGGCCGCCTGCTGGGAACCCTGGCGTGGACACTCGCGATCCGCGCCTTACGTTCTTCGGATGGCAAACGCGTTCATTCTCGACGCGGTGCGGACGCCGCGCGGTCGGGGGAAGGCAGGGAAAGGTGCGCTCTCCGGCATCCATCCGCAGGAGCTCTTGGCGCAGACGCTGAAGGAGCTCGTGCGCCGAACCGGCGTGGATCCCGCGGAGCTCGAAGACGTGGTCGTCGGCTGCGTCTCCGAGGTGAAGGAACAGGGCGCGAACCTCGCGCGCAACGCCGTGCTCGCGGCCGGGTTACCGGATGTGGTCACGGGTGTGACGTTGAATCGCTTTTGCGGGTCCGGCCTGCAGGCGGCGAACTTCGCGGCCATGGGCGTCATGAGCGGCCAGCAGGATCTGGTGGTGGGCGGCGGCGTGGAGAGCATGTCGCGCGTCCCGATGGGCTCGGACGAAGCGATGATGGACGGACTGAACCTCGAGCTCCGCAAGCGCGTCTTCCAGGTGCCGCAGGGCATCAGCGCGGATCTCATCGCGACGCTCGACGGTCTCACGCGGGACGACGTCGATCGCTTCGCGCTCCTGAGCCAAACGCGCGCCGCAGCCGCCATCCGCGAAAAACGCTTCGCCAAGGGCACGTTCGCCGTGCTCGGCGCCGACGGCAACGTCGCGCTCGATCACGACGAGCACCCGCGTCCGGAGACGACGCTCGAGGGCCTGGCGAAGCTCGAGCCGTCGTTCGCGCAGCTCGGCGCGGCGGCCGTCGGGCCCGCGGGCGAGACGCTCGACGAGCTCGCGCTCGCGCGCTACCCCGCCGCGAAATCGATCGACCACGTGCACCACGCCGGCAATTCGAGCGGCATCGTCGACGGCGCGGCGGCCGTGCTCTTCGCGTCGGAGGACTACGTGAAGCGCAGCGGCCGAAGACCGCGCGCCCGCGTGCGCGCCCTCGCGACGATCGGCACCGAGCCCGTCATCATGCTCACGGCGCCGGCCCCCGCGTCCGAGCGCGCCCTGAAAAAGGCCAAAATGACCGCGCGGGACGTCGACCTCTGGGAGATCAACGAAGCGTTCGCCGCGATCCCGCTCGATACGATCCGGCGACTCGGCATCGACCCCGAGCGCGTCAACGTCAACGGGGGAGCCATCGCGCTCGGCCACCCGCTCGG
>DATJXW010000089.1:0-10859 GCA_035499895.1 Polyangiaceae bacterium
CTGTCGTCCCAGGGCGTCGTCGATCCCGGTGCCCGCATCTTCGTGAAGGGGCAGCCGTACGACGTGGGTGAGCTCGTCGGCGATCCGCGCGACGCCGCTCGCTACGCCGGCGGCGAGTTTGCGGTCATCTATCTCGCGCCACGCGACTATCACCGCGTGCACGTGCCGGCCGACGGTAACATCACCCTCGTGCGTGGGCTGCCGGGCGACCTCTTCCCCGTGAACGCGATCGGCGAACGCCACATCCCTCAGCTTTTCGTACGAAACCAGCGCGCCGCCATCTTGATCGACACGCCGGGCCTCGGCCGGGTGACGGTGGTGATGGTGGGCGCGGTGATCGTCGGGCGCATCACCGTGGGCGTGTTGGGCGGCCCCGACGTGCCGCAGGGTTTGAGCCCGCTCGAGCCGCCCGCTCCCGTGAAGCGTGGCGACGAGCTCGGCATCTTCCACCTCGGTTCGACGGTCGTGCTCTTGCTCGAGCCGGGCCTCGCCGTCGCGCGCAAGACGGGCCCCATTCGCATGGGCGAGTCGCTCTTGAGGGCGGGATGAGCTCGAAGCCGCCCGAAGCACCCGCGTCGGCGAACGTGCCTACGAGCGATCCCACTCCGTCGAAGATCCCGAGCATTCCCGTGCTCTCGGTCGGCACGCCGAGTCGTCCTCCGCCGGGCACCACCGCGGCGCTCGCGGCCGGGATCTTTCCGCCCGATCCTCCGCCGCGCATCACCACGCCGAGCTCGCCCGGCTTGCCGAGCTCGAGTGCGTCGTCGCCGCCTCCCCCCACGTCCGATCCTCCGCCGGTGCGTTCGGATTCGAATCCGCCCACGGCGCGCCGGCTCGCGCCGCCCCCGAAGCCGCGAAAGTCCGTGCCGGTGCCCGGCGACGGGACGCCGTCCGCTCCGCCCGTCGCTTCCCCGCCTCCGTCCGCCGTCGAGCAATCCGCACTGCCGCCGGCAGTCGAGCCCGCCGAGGTCGCGCCTGCGCCGCCGCCGGTCGTCACGCCGCCGGTCGTCACGCCGCCGGTCGTTACGCCGCCGGTCGTCGTGCCAGCGCCGGTCGTTACGGCCCCGATCGCGCCGCCCGCCGCTGCCGCCGAAGCCGTGCCGCCCGTTGCCGCGGCTGTCGTCTCCGAAGTGGCAGCCGCACCCGCCGTCGAGCCCGCGCCTCCACCCGCCTCGCCCGCCCCGGCCGAGGCCAAGCCGCCGTCGAGCCCGCCGCCTCCGCCGGTGCGCGCGCCCGCGCCGCCGGTGAGTGAAGCGACGCCCGTGCTCACGCCGTCCGTGCCTCCGGTGCGACCGGCCTCGGCGATGGACGTCGCCGTGCCCGTGCCGCCGCGACCCGGACCGAGCGTGTCGGGACCGCCGCCGGCACCGAGCAGCGGTTCGATGCCGCCGCGTCCGCCCCGCCGTCCGACGTCGATGGAGCCGCCGAGCGCGAATCCATCGCCGCCGGTCGCGAAGGGGTTGCCGCCCGAGCTCACGATCGAGCCGGGCGGGCCCGCGCGGGTCACGCCGCCGCACCGGCAGCCGATGCCGCTACCGCGACCGAGCGAGCCGCCGCCGCCGGCGCACGTCATCGTCACGGGTGACAGCGCCGCCTCGACGCAGCACAAGCCGACGCCCGCTCCGGCCATCAACGTGATGCGCATCATCGCGATCGGCGCGCCCGGCGCGCCGCCGGCCGCCGTGAACGACGACGACGTCTCCGTCGACGTCGACTTCGACAGCGACGACGAGACGCCCATGCTCGCTCGCGTCGAACCCGACGCGCCCGACGTGAGCGCCGAACCCGCCGAGCTCGACGAAACGGAGCTCGCTCCCGACTCGCAAGAGACGAAGCCGCGCGAAGCGAAGGCGCCCGAAGGTCCCGCGCCCGCGACGGCGGGCGAGGAGCCCGCGCCGGCGAGCGGCGAGGCCGTGGAGCTCGGTCGCGACGACGCGCTGTCCGTGCCGCCGGAGGCCCCGATGCCCGCCGTCGCGAAAGCGCCGCTCGCCGACGGTGAAGCGCCCGTGCCCGACGTGAAGGCGCCGCCGCCGCCGCCGCGCCGTCCGTCGCCGCCCCGCCGCTCCGATTCGAATCGCCCGCGCGCCCGCCGCGCCCTCAAGCGCCCGTGGTGGGAAGATCTGTTCGGCGAGGATTTCACGCGCGCCGTGCCGCGCTTGAGCGACAAGCAAGTCGCGCGTGAAGTCGACTTCATCGAAGAGTCGCTCGGCGTCGCCAAGGGCGGCGTCGTGCTCGATCTCGGTTGCGGCGCCGGTCATCACGCGGTCGACCTCGCTTCACGCGGCTACGGCGTCGTCGGCTACGACCTTTCCGTCTATCAGCTGGCACTCGCCGCCGACGTCGCGCAGGAGCGCTCGCAGAAGATCAACTTCTTGCACGGCGACATGCGCGAGATGGCGTTCGAGGCGATGTTCGACGGCATCTACTGCTGGAACACGACGTTCGGCTACTTCGAGGAGGACAAGAACGCCGCCGTCGCCGAGCGCATCTTCCGCGCGCTCAAGCCGGGCGGCATGTTCCTGCTCGACGTGGCCAATCGCGATTTCGCGGCGATGTATTCGCCGAGCTCGCTCTGGTACGAGGGCGACTCTTGCGTCTGCATGGACGACATGAGCGTCGACTTCATCACGAGCCGGCTGCGCGTGAAGCGCTCGGTCATCTTCGACGACGGCCGGGCGCGCGAGTGCGTCTATTCGATCCGCCTCTACTCGTTGCACGAGCTCGGCAAGCTGCTCCACGACGTGGGCTTTCGCGTCACCGAAGCGAGCGGTCACACCTCGACGCCCGGCGTCTTCTTCGGCGAGCAGTCGCCGCGTCTGATCGTGCTCGCCCAAAAACCCTAGCGCACCGCTCATGAGACGAGCGCAACCATCGCGCGCGCTGGTTGGCCCGGCTCCGCGGGGCGTGCACCGGCTTTTCGCCGGGGCTTTCGCCCCTGACCCCGCGTCCGCTTCGCGTCCGCCCTAGTGCAACGCCAAGCCGAACGTCGAACTCATCTCACTTGCGCTGCACCAGGCGTCGCCGCTCAGCGGCAGCTCAGGTGCGCCGCGCCGCCCTGCTCTTCGCAGGTGCAGCCCGCGAATGCCTTCTTCACGCACGCGCAGCCCGAGGTTTTCGCGCATTCGGGCAACCAGCCGCAAGCCGGGCCGCCTCGAGCGCTCTCGTCGCAATACCAGCCGGTCGGGCAGAACGCGTCACCGCACGGAGCGCAGGTGCCGTCGTCGCAGGTCGCATGCTTCGGCTCGGCCGGCGTGGTTCGGTCCTCGTCGTCGCGCGCGGGCGCGGGCGGCGTCGCGTCGCGCTCGGCGGCGACTTTGGTCGCCGGTGTCGCACTTTCGGACGGCGTGGTGCTGCCGCCGCAGGCGACCAAACAAACCGCGAGCGCGAACGGCCACGGGCGTGAACGGTGACGCAGCATCGGCGCCGTACGCTAGCCGCCCGCGCCTCGAATGCAAATTCTCGTCGCCCTCGCCTTCCCCTCGCAAGCGGGGCGAGAGATACTGTTCTCCGAGGTCGACTGGCGTGGCGACCACGGATCCGAGCGTGACCGTTTCCGAGCCCCCGGGGTCGCCGCTCGCGACGGTGCGCGTGCCCGAGCGCCTCGAACCGCTCTTCCGCGAGGCGCAGCGCTACGTGAAGCGCTACTTCTCGGATCAACGTTCGGCGCCCGAGCGCGGCACGCTCGAGATTTCCGGCCAGCGCTACATGCTCGTGCGCGCGGCCTCCATGTCGGTCGAGTTCCACGACATGGTGCAGAGCTTCTACGCCGAGGACGAGGAGGCGGCGGCCGTCGCGCACGCGCTGCTCTTCGACGTGGCTCACGCGATGGGTCTCGCCGACGCGCGTGCTTTCGCCGATCGCATGCACTTGCAGGATCCGATCGCGCGCTTGTCGGCGGGTCCCGTCCACTTCGCGCATGCCGGCTGGGCGTTCGTGGACATTCTGCCCGAGAGCAGCCCTTCGCCCGACGCCGAGTTCTATCTCGTCTACGACCATCCGTATTCCTTCGAATCGGACTCGTGGCTCGCCGCGGCGAAGCCGTCCGCTTGGCCCGTGTGCATGATGAACGCCGGCTACTCCTCGGGCTGGTGCGAGGACGCGTTCGGCCTACCGCTCGTCGCCGCCGAGATCCTGTGCCGCGCCAAGGGCGACGCCACGTGCCGCTTCGTGATGGCGCCGCCCGAGCGCATCGGCGCGCGCATCGCCGAATACGCGGCGGCCCATCCCGACCTCGCGCCGCGCATCGTCAATTATCGCGTTCCCGGCTTCTTCAGCAAACGCACCGATCGCCAGCTCTTGCGCAAGAACCTCGAGCTCGAGCAAGACGCGGAGCGGCGCGCGCGTGAGCTCGCGAGCGTCAACGAGCGGCTGAAGAGCGACATCGACGAACGCGAGCGCGCGCAGGCGGCGCTGCTCGCGACCCAAGAACTCAACGAGCGCTTGATCGAGGCGTTGCCGGGCGGCGTCGTGCACGTCTCGGCCGACGGAGCGATCCTGCGCGCCAACGCGGAAGCGTGCCGCATCTTGGGCCTTCGGCTCGACGAGCTCTCCCGCCGCTACACGAGCGATTTCGACACCGAAACCATCTACGAGGACGGCTCGCCCGCGCCGGTCGGCGACTACCCGGTGACGCGCGCCATCCTCACCGGTCAAGTCCAGCCGGCGATGACGCTCGGCATCCGCCGGCCCGACGGCGAGCTGTCGTGGGCCGTCTTTCGCGCGGTGCCCACGCGCGATCCGCCCACGGGGCGCATCAACGGCGCGGTCGTCACCTTTTTCGACATCACGGAGCGCAAGCGTTTCGAAGAGAAGCTCCGGCACACGCAGAAGCTCGAGAGCCTCGGCGTGCTCGCGGGCGGCATCGCGCACGATTTCAACAATCTCCTCGTCGCGATCCTCGGCAACGCCTCCTTCGGCAAGAGCGCCGCGGGGAGCGAGCCCGCGCTGCGCGCCCTGTTCGAGGAGATCGAGCTCGCCTCGAAGCGCGCGGCCGAGCTCACGCGCCGCATGCTCGATTACGCCGGGCGTGGACCCTCCGAGCTCGAGGAAGTGGAGCTCGCCTCGCTCGTGCGCGAGATGACGAAGCTGATGAAGCCGATCGTGCCGAAGCACGTCGAAGTGCATCATCAATTCCAGGAAGACGTGCCCGTGATTCACGCGGACGCGCCGCAGCTCCGCCAGGTCGTGATGAACCTCGTGACGAACGCCGCCGAAGCCATGGCGGACGCACCGGGGAAGCTCCTCGTGTCCGTGGCGTGCCGGCGCTATTCCGACGCCGAGCTCGAGCCGTTTTTGGGCGAAGCGACCGCGGGCACGTTCGTCGTGCTCGAGGTGTCGGACACCGGCGTCGGGATGGACGAGGTCACGCGCGCGAAGGTGTTCGACCCCTTCTTCACGACCAAGTTCAAGGGCCGTGGTCTCGGCATGGCGACCGTGCTCGGCATCGTGCGCGGGCACCACGGCGCGATTCGCGTCGAGAGCCGCGAAGGTGCGGGCACGCGCGTCGTCGTGCTCTTCCCCGCGAAGCCGAAGCGGACGCCGAGCGTGCCGAGCCCCGGCACCGGCACGCGCGGAACGATCCTCATCGTCGACGACGACCCTTCGGTCCGCACGGTGCTTCGGCGCGCGCTCGCGGGCGCCGGTTACCGCACGCTCTTGGCCGCCGACGGCGCGGAGGGCGTCGAGCTCTTCGAGCAACAGCGCGCCCAAATCGCGCTCGTGGTGATGGACGTGGACATGCCGGGCATGAGCGGCTTCGAAGCCGCCGAGCGGATCCGCGCGAGCGCCGCGACGACGCGCGTGCTCCTCACGAGCGGGCATCGCGTCGATCCGGCCGAAATCGAGCGCCGCGGCCTCGCCGGTTGGCTCGAGAAACCGTACGACATGGATCGGCTGCTCCGCGCGATCGAGAGCGCGCTGCCCAGGGAGCCGTGAGCGCTTCGCCCGTCGAGGCGTTGTCGCGCCCGCTGCGCTCCCGCGCGCAGACGGGCCTCGCCGAACGGGTCGCCTGCGCCCGCGATCTCTGGCAGCGGCGCTTGATCGAGGTGCAGCACGGAAGCGCCGTGGCGAGCGAACGCTTGCCGGCCGCCGTCGTGAGCCCCGAGTCCGCGGCCGAGGTCGAGGAGCTCGTCGCGTTCGCGCGCCGCGAAGGCTTCGCTCTCGTCCCGTTCGGCGGCGGCAGCGGCGTGTGCGGCGCGGTCGAATGCGGACCGCGCACGCTCGTTCTCGACACTAAGCGCCTCCGCGCGTTTCGCATCACCGGCGAAGGGACGCTCGTGGTCGGGCCCGGCGCGCTCGGCATCACGCTCGAGGAAGCGCTCGAGCGGCAGGGCTACACCATCGGCCATTTCCCATCGAGCATCCTGATTTCCACGACGGGCGGCTGGGTCGCCGGGCGCGGTGCCGGCCAATGTTCCGGCCGTTACGGCAAAATCGAAGACATGCTCCTCGGCGTCTCGGCCGTGCTCGGCAGCGGCGGCGCGGCGACGTTTCGCAGGCGCCGAGCAGGGCTCGATCTCGTGCCGCTCTTCGTCGGCAGCGAGGGCACGCTCGGCGTCTTCACGGAGCTCGAGCTCGTGCTTCACGCGCTCCCCGCCGAGCGCGCGTTCACCGCGTTCGAGCTGCCGACGACGCGCGCCGGCATCACGCTGCTCCGGCGCCTGTACCAGGCCGGACTCCGCCCGGCGGTCGCGCGTCTTTACGATCCACTCGACACGCTGCTCTTCGGCCGACACGCGCACGATCATCCGCCGTCGAGCGCGGTCGCGCCCTGGGACGCCGAGAAGCATCGTTCGCTCGCGCGCTGGCTCGCGTTCCCCGGCCTCACGGCGCGCGCCATCGGCCTCGCGGAGCGCACGTTCATGCGAAAAACCCTCTTGATCCTCGTGTTCGAGGGCGAAGACGGCGATGCGCGGGCGGACGCCGCCACAGCGCTCGCGCTCGCGCGGGACGAGGGCGGTGTGGCGCTCGGTGAAGCGCCGGCTCGCGCTTGGTTCGCGCGCCGCTACGCGGTGAGCTACGACCAATCGCTCGTCTTTCGCCACGGCTCCTTCAGCGACACGCTCGAGGTCGCGGCACGCTGGTCCTGCATCGAGGCGCTGTACGAAAACGTCCGGCGCGCGATCGGCCGGAGCGCGCTCGTGATGGCTCACCTGAGTCATGCCTATCCCGACGGCTGCAGCATCTACTTCACCTTCGTCGCGCCCTCGGGCCCCGACGCCGAGCGCGTCCACCGAACGATCTGGCGCGACGCCATGAGCGCGGCTCTCGACGCAGGCGGCGTGATCAGTCATCACCACGGCATCGGCCGCGTGCGCGCCGACGCGCTCGGCGAGGAGCTCGGCGCGGACGGTCTCGAGCTCCTCGCGCGCGTGAAGCGCGCTTGGGACCCCGACGGCGTGCTTTCTCCGGGGTCCCCGCTCGGGGCGCCTCCTCCGAACGGCTCGCTCGGGCGGCGAACACGCGCGCGCGGCGCGAACGAAGCGAGTCGCTGGGTCGTGGACCCCGTGTCCGGGCTCGCCCGCGCGCCGGGCGACATGCTCGTCGCGCACGTCGAGCGTGCGCTCGCGGCCGAGGGCCGGACGCTCGGGCTCGTCGAGCCGGCCCCGGAAACGACCGTCGCGTCGTGGCTCGCGTCCGGCATGCCGGGCATGGCGGACCCGCTCGACGATCCGGTCGCGCAGCGCGTCGCCGGCTTCAGCGCGTCGGCCGCGGAGCTTCGGGTCGCGCTCGAGCCGGCGCCTCGCCGCGCGAGCGGCCCGGACTTGTCGGCGCTGTTCGTGGGCGCGGCGGGCCGAGTCGGCAGGCTCGAGAGCGCGTGGCTCGGCGCACGCGCGCGGCGTTCGGCGCCGGCCCGCGCGCTCGGCCACACGGTCGATCGTTCGCCGCCGGTTTCGCCCGGGGAGAGCGCGGCGTGGGACGCGCTGGCGAGCTCCGTGACGCAGCGCTCGCGCTGACGCGCGAGCGTCAAGCGCCGTCGGTGCTGCGCGGTTCTTCGGTCGCGAGCGGCGCGTCGATCGCGAGCGGCAGCGGCGCGCCCGTGCGCTCCGAAAGCCGTGCGAGCGCCGTCTCCACGATCGCGCGGTCGCCCGGATCGACCGGCGAGCGGCGGGCGCGCGCGAGCGAGAACCGAAGGGCGGCCGCCTCGAGCGGTGAGAGCGCCGCCGTGCGCGAAAGCCCGAGCTCGGCGATGCGGTAACGGAGCAGGCGCCGGCCGTCGGCGAGTTCGAGTTCGCCGGTCACTTCGGCGCCGGAGGTGAGCTGCCGCAAAATCCCGCGCACGCGCGTGGCACGGCGCCGCAAGCGCCGCACCTCGGGTTGCTCGTAGAGCTCGAAGAAACGGTTGCGCGAAAAGGCGTCGGGAGCGAGCACGAGCGCGCAGAGCAGCGCGTCGTGGTCGGGCGTGCGGCCCGGCGTGTGCTCTCGATGTTCTCCCGTCGTCACGAAGGTTCCGTTTCGTTTTGGCTCTGCGCGAGGAGCTCGGCCTGGTGGTGCGCGGTGAGCGCGTCCACGAGCGGGTCGATGTTGCCTTCCATCACGCGATCGAGCTCGTGCAAAGTGAGGCCGATGCGGTGGTCGGTGATGCGATTCTGCGGGAAATTATACGTGCGGATCTTGTCCGAACGATCACCCGATTTCACCATCCCGCGCCGTTCGTCGCGGACGGCTTGATCCTGCTTCTCGCGCTCGATTTCGAGCAGCCGGCTGCGCAGGATCTTGAGCGCCTTGGCCCGATTCTTGAGCTGGCTGCGCTCGTCCTGACATTTGACGATCATGCCGGTCGGCAGGTGCGTGATTTGCACGGCGCTGTTCGTCGTGTTGACGCCCTGCCCGCCGGGACCGCCGGAAGCGGCGATGTCGAAACGCAAGTCCCGTTCGTCGAGCTCGAAGTCGACCTCGTCGGCTTCGGGCAGCACGGCCACGGTGGCGGTGGAGGTGTGGATGCGACCCTGCGCTTCGGTCGCGGGCACGCGCTGAACGCGATGCACGCCGCCTTCGTGCTTGAGGCTCGAGTAGACGCGCTGTCCGCTCACGAGCGCGATGATTTCCTTCAGTCCGCCCGCGGCCGCCTCGCTCTGGCTCATGATCTCGACGCGCCAGCCGCGCTTTTCCGCGTACTTCGCGTACATGCGAAACAGATCGGCCGCGAAGAGCGCCGCCTCTTCACCGCCCGTGCCGGCGCGGATCTCGAGCAGCGTATTCTTCTCGTCGTTCGGATCCTGCGGCAAGAGCAGCACGCGCAGCCGCTCCTCGAGCTCGCTCAGGCCCGCCTCGAGTCCCGGCAGCTCTTCACGCGCGAGCTCTCCGAGCTCGGGGTCGCTCAACGCCTCGCGGTCGTCGGCGATGTTGCGCTCGAGCGCGCGGTAGCGCTCGAAGGATTCGACGATGGACGTGAGCTGGCCGCGCTCGCGGTTGAGCGCGTTCAGCTTCTTCACGTCGGCGAGCACCGCCGGATCGCAGAGCAGCTGCTCGAGCTCGGCGTGACGGCGCGCGAGCCCCTCGAGCTTTTGGCGCGGCAGCATCTCAGCCGGCGACCACGGCGCCGAAATCCGGGAACGCGCGATCCCCCACGGGCGCTTCGCTCGGCGCCCGTTCGCGCTTGGCCGTCACGGAAAGGGCCGCGAGCGCCACCTCGAGCTGCGCGTCGTCGGGCTCGATGGTCGTGATCTTCTGCACCAAAAACCCGGGCCAGAGCAGGACGCGGAGCGGCCCCTTGGTGGCGAAGCGCGCGAGCAGGCGCTGGAGCTCGAACGTGACCGCCGCGATGAGCGGCAGGAACGGCAGCTTGAGCGCGAAGAACAAGAGGTTGTCGCCGAGGCGCCCGAGCCCGAGGTTCGGCAAGAGCGGGCCGAGCACCGTGAACGCGACGATGGAGACGAGCGCCACCATCACGATGAACGTCGTGCCGCAGCGCGGGTGGAGCGTCGTCTGCGGGCGCGCGCCGGCGAGGCCGAGCGTCTTCCCCGACTCGTAGGCGTAAATCGATTTGTGTTCGGCGCCGTGGTACTGAAACACGCGGTAGATTTCGGGGATCCGCCGAATCACGAGCATGTAGCCGATCACGATCACGAGCTTGGCGGCGCCCGTGAGCAGCTGAAACTGCGCGCTCCGGATGTCGAGGTTGAGCCCGAAGCCGGAGCTCACGCCCTGGGCGAAAGCCTGCGGCAGCGCCA
The DNA here is from genome assembly GCA_035499895.1 of Polyangiaceae bacterium. Classification (GTDB taxonomy): domain Bacteria; phylum Myxococcota_A; class Polyangia; order Polyangiales; family Polyangiaceae; genus PMG-095. The sequence continues at coordinate 10,173 of DATJXW010000089.1, forward strand.
CGAAGAGCCCGAGCGCGAACACGACCGAAAGCCAGGTCATGGCGCCGCCCTTCTTCCCGTCCGCGGGTGCGGCCGAAGGCAAATCCGGCTCGTTCGTGAGGAGCGCGATGATGGGCAGCGACAGGAGCGACAGGAGGTGCGGCTTCGACGGCCGCGCGTCGCCCTCTTCCATGTCGCGCTCGAACGCGTCGGCGGAAAACCGCAGCGCGCGCGAGCCGAGCTTCAGCGCTTCCACCAGCGCGACGACGCCGCGCACGAGTGGAAACGCGAGCGGCCCGCGCCTGAGATCGCGCATCGGCTCCTCGCGCACGAGGAGGCTGCCGTCACGCCGCCGGACGACGGCCGCGAACGCGTGGGGCGAGCGCATCATCACGCCCTCGATCAGCGCTTGGCCGCCGATGTAGGGACGCGCGATGCCGTCGGGACCGATGACCGCCGGCTGATTCGACATCAGAGGGCAGTATAACGCCGCTACGCCTTCGCGCCTTGAGTGCCGTACTTCTTGCGGAAGCGATCGACGCGGCCTTGCGTGTCGATGAGCCGCTGCTTGCCCGTGTAGAAGGGGTGACAGGCGGCGCACACGTCGACCGTGAACTCCTTCTTGGTCGAGCGCGTCTGAAACGCGTTCCCGCACGCGCAGGTCACGTTCACGAATTCGTACTCGGGGTGGATGCCGTCCTTCATCTT
>DATJXW010000090.1:0-75858 GCA_035499895.1 Polyangiaceae bacterium
AAATGTTGTCGAAATCGTGCCGGTGGAGGATGCCGAGCATCGCGAGGCCCCAGTACGGACCACGGTTTCGCGCGGCCTTGACGAGCGGGTGGTTGGAGCGCGCGACGTCGTCGAAGTTGAAGAGCTCGGCGTTGAGGAGCCGAATGATCTCGCTCAGATCGGTGCGGGGAAATTCGCTCGGGTCCGTCTTGGCGCCGTCCTTGGACAGCGTCTTTGCCAGCAGAATGAGCGTGCGACCCGCGGACATGGCGGCGAGCATAGGGGGGCTCCGGCGCGAGAAGCAAGCGCACCGACGGCGTGTGCCGAGCGCGGGCAGCAGCGGATCGCGGGCTCGCTGCGAGCGCGAGCTATTGCGTTTCGTAGTCGAAGTCGTAGCGAAGGATGGCGTCGCTCGGCACCGGCGGAAGGACGCCGTCACAAGTCCAGTGCCAGATGAAAAACGCCCGCTCGTACGACGAATACGCGAGGCCCCACGGCGCATACGGCAGCGGCGGACTCACCGGACGCCACGACGCGCCCTGATCCGCCGAAACGAGGACGTAGCGCTTGCCGAGCACCGCGATGCGCTTGTCCGGGAGCTCGACCGGAGTCGTGCCGTTGTCCGCGCCGGTGCCCGCGGTCGGCGTCCAGGTCATGCCTTGGTCGACGCTGCGAACGATCGCGCCGCCGCTGTCGTCGGACCAATAAATGGACGAGGACGCGTCGGTCGCGAGCAGCGGCGGACGGTAGCCCCCGACGGCCGAAACCGCGTTCCAGGTCTCACCGGCGTCGTCGCTGCGAAAAATGCCCGGAGTGCCACCGTAGTTGGAAATGCCGAGCAGGAAATTCTGGCTGTCGATGACGAGCGGGCAGCTCGACGCGCCGGTGCCCGAGGGAAGCGCGTTGCCGATCGAGTTCCACTTCGTGCCGCCGTCGGTCGACAGAAAGAGCGTCTGCGATTTCTCGTGGCCGCCGGCGAGGAGCGTTTCGCGCTTCGGGTCGGTGAAGTCGATGCCGAGACCTTCCGTCGCGTTGACGTCCCCGAGCTCCTTGAACGTGTCGCCGTCGTCGGTGGTTTCAAAGACGCCCGGGCCGTAGATGCCCGTCTCCCAAAACGTGTTCGTGTCGTCGGGATCGTAGAGGATCTGCGACGGACGATTGGCGATCGCGTCGGAGCCCTTCCCCGTGCCGATGGGCGACCAACTCTGACCGCCGTCGGTGCTCTCGAAGAGTCCCTCGGCCACGACACCGGCGATGAGCCTGTCTTCGTCGGGCTTGGCCGACACGTAGTAGAGGTTTCCGCAGTCCGAAGCGATGCCGGCAAGGTTCGTCGTCGCGTCGTCCCAGGTGTCGTTGTCGCCCGGCGACGGACCGTTCAGGTTGCTCACGGGCATGCCCGCCGTGCCGCTCGTGCCGCCGGTGGACATGCCGCCCATGCCCGAACTACCGCCGGTGCCGGAGCCGCCCGTGCCCGTGGCCGGCGCGCCCGCCGTCCCGCCTGCGTTCGCGCAGGGGCAGTTCGTGTAGAACGTGCAGCCCGGCGCGAAAACCCCGAGACTCAAGACAAGAGCAAGACGCTTCCAGCTCATCGTAGGTGCGCGAGGTTACCACACGACACGCCGTCAGGGCGGCAGCTTGAGCAGGAGGTCGCGAAGCTGCGCGCTGCTCCGGACGCCGAGCAGCGTGACGGACACGCCGGCGTCGCGAACGAACTTGATCGCCGCCTTGGCGAGCTCGCCGGGGTCCGAGCCGAGCTCCTGGCGGTAGCGCGCGAGCTCGGCGGCGCGGGCTTCGGCCTCGGCCGGCGAGGCCGAGTATTGCGTCAGATCGATCTGATCGGGGCGCTTGATCAAGATGCCGTTCGCGAGGCACTCGCGGGCGATGAGCCCGATGCCCCGTTCGCGCGCGCGCGGGACGAGCGAGTCGAGGGCGCGCCGCTCGAGCAGGTTCAACGTGAACTGCAAGGACGACACGCCGTCGCGGCGGAGCGCGGCGAGGCCGGGATCGAGCCCTTCGCCCGCGACGCCGTAGTAACGAATTTTGCCCGCGCGCTTCAGGTCCTCGAGGGCCGGCTGCCACGCGCCTTGTTCCACGATCTCGGTCGGCGGACTGTGGAGTTGAAGGATGTCGAGGTAGTCCGTGCGCAGGCGCCGCAAGCTGCCTTCGACCGCGCGCCGCAGATACTCGGGGGAAAACTCCTGAGCGAGCGACCCGCGCACCGCGGCGGGCAACGCGGCTCGACGCAGGCGCAGCTTGCGCACGAGCGGCCGGAGCAGCGGTTTCAGGCGCCCGGCCCAGCGGCGCTGCGCCGGCAAGCGATAGCCCGCCTTGCTCGCGATGACGACGTCGTGCCGCCGCCCGTGAAACGCACGACCGATCAACGTCTCGCTCTCGCCCTGCGTGTACATGTCGGCGGTGTCGAAGAAGTTGATGCCGGCGTCGTGCGCGGCACGGAGCACCGTCAAGAAGTCGTTCGCGTCGCCTTGGAAGACGCCGCCGATGCGCGCGCAGCCGAGACCGAACTCCGATACGCGTAGGTCCGTGCTGCCGAACTGGCGAACTTCCACGTCCGCGAATATCGCTCGACGCGGCCGTTTGGGGAAGGCCGATCAGGAAACGAGTGTATGCTCGCCGCGTTCGCTTCTTGGATTCGGCGAGGACCGTTGGACAAGCTGAAGATACTGTACATCCAGGCACAGGAGGGCTTCGGCGCCGACGCAGCCATCCACGCGCACCTCATGCGCGAGCTTCCACGCGACGAGTTCGAGGTGCACGTCGCGTGTCCGCGCGCGCGGCGCGGGGAGAAGTCGCAGGCGCTGCTCGAGCTCGAGAAGATCCCGGACGTGCGCCTGCACCCCGTCACCTTCGCGCCGAGCGTTTCGCGCAAGAGCACGGTCGAGCTTCTGCGCACGGCGGCGGAAGGCGCCGCTTTTCCCGTGGATTTCGCGCGGCTCCGCAACGACCTCGCCCGCGAGCGGTTCGCCGTCGTCCATGGCAGCGACCGACCGCGGAGCGGACTCTACGCGCTCGGCCTCGCGCGGCTCGCCGGCGCCAAATCCGTCGTCCACGTCCACGTGCGCTGGTCGAACGACTACGGGCTGCCCTCGCGCCTGGCCGTCGCGAGGGCGGACGCCGTCTTCAGCATCTCGCGCTTCGTGACGGACAGCATCGTGGCGACCGGCAAGCCAGCCGCGCGCGTGTACACGATCCTGAACGGAATCGACGTGAGTCGCTGGGATCCGGATCTCGACGGCAGTGCGGTCCGGCGACAATGGTCGATCGCGCCCGACGCTCTCGTGCTCGCTTCCGTGTCGCGGCTATTTCCCGGCAAGGGCCAGCGCGAGCTTCTGCGCGCTCTCGCCCTGGTGGTGCGCGAGGTGTCGAACGTGAAGTTGCTCGTGGTCGGGGCGGACGAGTCGTGGATCGCCTTCACCGCGGAGCTCCGCGCGCTCGCGCTCGAGCTCGGCATCGCCGAGCACGTGATCTTCACGGGACCGCGCAGCGACATCCCGGCCGTGATGGCGGCCGCCGACGTCTTCACGCTCCCGAGTTTCGAGGAGCCTTTCGGCCTCGTTTACACCGAGGCCATGGCCATGCGGCGGCCGGTCGTCGCGCTCGACAACGGCGGAACGCCGGAAGTCGTCGAGCACGGAAGGACGGGGCTCCTCTCCCCGGCCGGCGACCATCACGCGCTCGCGGCGAACATCCTCACGCTGCTCAAGGATCCGGCGCTCCGCGCGCGCATGGGAGCCGAGGGGCGTGCGCGCGTGCTCACTCGCTTCAGCGCCGAGCGCATGGCTCGCGATGCGGCCGACGCGTACCGGCGAATCGCCGGCCGCTGACGAGCCCGTACCTAGGGCGCGGGGCCCGTGTCGCGATCCTGCTTCGGCGGCTCCGAGAGGGGCGGCAGGCGCAGCTCGGCGAGAATCGGCAGCGCGATCATCTGCACCTGCCAGCGCGCCACGACGACGCCGTTCTTCAACTCCAAGAGCACCGGAATGAGGATCGCGAAGAGCAGGCTGCCGACGACGCCCCCGAGGAGGAGGACGATGACCTTCGGCTTCGACGGCTTCGACGGCGGGTCGGCCGGAATCACGACCCTATAACGGTAGTTGAAGGCGGCCTGCGCGGTGTCGAGCTCGATCTGGCCCGTGCGGATCGCGTCGCGCAGCTGAGCGTATTGGAGGACCGCACCGCGGAGCTGCGCGCCCACGCTCGGGTCGATGTCTTCCTGCTCGAGGATGCGCCAGATGTCGGGCGGCAGCGTGTCCGGCACGGACTCCCGTGCGGCCGTGATCGTGCGCGGTACGGTGCTCAGGCGGCGCGGAGCCCCGTCGGCGCCGGGCCGAGCGTCCGCGTCGAGCGCCTGGACTTCGGAGCGGAGCCGCAAGATTTCGTCCGAGTCCTGGCGGGCGAGCGCGACCTTCTGCTCTTCGACGACGACGTCCGGGTGCATCGGCCCGAGGCGCAGCTTCAGGTCGGCGAGCTTCGATTCCTCGTCGAGTAGCCGGCGGGCGTGGTCGTTTTCGAGATCGGCCAGGTGAGCCTTCTTCTGGTCGAGCTGCTGCTTGAGCTCCGCGGCGCTCGCGCCGGTGTCGGACGACGACGGCCCCGCCAGCGCGATCATGCGCGGCACGGCGGGCGCGCGCGCGGCGGCGCTCGCCGAAGCGGCGGCGCGCGCGGCGATGCGATCGCCGTAGATGGCGCGGATCTGATTCGCCAGCTGGTCGACTTCCTCGCGCGTCTTCTTGGCGTGCTCGTCGAGGATCGCGAGCTTGTCCTCGAAGGCGCTGATTTCGGAGCCGTGGCGCGCTTTCACGAAGCTCTCGCGCGCGGCGGCCGCGATGGCCGCGGCGGTCGCCCCGTCGTTCCAATCCACCACGATCGTCAGGAAATTCTGCTCCATCGTGATGGTGATCTTCGTCTCGAGCGTGCCGACGATCGCCGCCACCTCTTGCTGGTGCGTGGGCTTGCCGCCTCCGAGCTTTTCCGAGAGGCGGTCTTTCGCTCTGAGCAGGGGCGAACGCTGCTGGTGGAACTTGTCGATCAGATCGAGGTTCTCGGTGATCTCCTCGAGGTTGTCGTGGCGCATGATCAACCCCATGGCGCCGTCGAGCAGGTTCGATTGCGGATTGCCCTCGAGCGTCCGGCTCGCCTGAGCCATGAGCACGGTCGTGCACGAGTACGTGCGCGGGAAGTACTTCACGAGCGTGACCGTGAACGCGAGACCGATCACGCCGACCACCGCGACCACCAACCAGTGTTGGCGGAGCGCGCGCTTCACGTAGGCGAGGTAACTCCGCAGTGCTTCGACGTCGAAGCCTGCGCCACCACCGCCTTCGCCTTCGTCGTCCTCGTCGTCAGCCATGAGCATTACGTGGTTCCAGTGATGCTGGACACACCGGCGCGTAGCATACACCGGGGGCCCGCGCCCCGCCGGCCGCCGCGCGCGAGAGCCGGAGATTGCCTGTCCGCTGTGGCCCGCGTAAAAGCGAGCTCCTCACGATGCGCTGTCTGATCCTCGCCGCGGGCCGCTTCGACGCCGACTTGAAGGCGGGCATTTCAGCGGGTCGCGAGCCGCGGCTCGACGTCTTCGAGCTCGCCAACGCCATGGGCGCTGACCTCCTCGACTTCAAGGACGTGGAGAGCTCGACGCGACAGAGCGTGCAGTTGACCGCGCGGAGCGCGGGCCCGTCGGCGGCGCTCGCCGTGCTCGGCTTCATGCAGCGCAAGCGCTACGACGCGTACTTCACGACGGGTGAAGACATCGGCCTCCCGCTCGCGGCCCTGCTCCGCGCGGCGCGCGGGCGCTCCTCGCACACGATGATCGCGCACACGCTCTTCCCCACGAAGAAGCAGGTGTTCTTTCGCTTCGGCAAGGTCGACCGTCAGATCGATCGCATCCTCGTCTACTCGACGTCGGAGCAGCAGCTCGCGACCGGGACGCTCGGTGTTTCCGCCGAAAAGGTCGAGCGCATCGCGTATCACGCCGACGATCAGTTCTTCCGGCCGAACGGCACCGAACCCGAGCCCGATCTGATTTGCGCGGCCGGACAGCTGCTCCGCGACTACGACTGCTTGATCGAGGCGGTGCGCACGCTGCCGGTGCGCGTCGACATCGCGGCGGGCAGCCCGTGGATCGCGCAGGGCCTCGCGCCGAGCCGCGCCCTGCCGCCGAACATCACCTGGCGCCGGCGCAACCGCTTCGAGCTCCGGGAAATGTACGCCCACGCGCGCCTGGCCGTGGTGCCGATCCTGCAGAATCACTACCAAACGGGCATCGCGACGATCCTCGAGATGATGTCGATGGGAAAATGCGTGATCGCGACGCGCACCCACGGACAGACGGACACCATCGTGGACGGCGTGACGGGCGTTTACGTGCCGCCGTCGGACCCGGCGGCGCTGCGCGGAGCCATCCAGCGGCTCCTGGCGCAACCGGCCGACATCGAGCGCATCGGGCAGGCCGCGCGCAAGTACGTGGAAGAGAACGCGGGTCTCGATCTGTTCGTGCGCCGGTTGCGGCAGACGATCGAAGCCGGCCACGCCGCGCGCGTGAATCGCAACGGCGCCTGATCGACGCCGGAAACACGCCGTCCCGCGTCAGCGCACGGCGTCGTAGCGATGAAACATCGCTTGTCCGACGAAACGGCTCGCCCCCACCTGATTGACGGTCTGCTTCGCTTGGCCGGTGGCCATGTGCTCGAGCAGGACGCACAGGAGGGACGCGTCGAGCGCCTGCGCGATCGACACCGTCATCGGATTTTCCGCGATTGGGGCGAGCGCGACCAGGATGAGCTCCCCGTCGCGCGTGATGTGCCGCACCTCATCCATGAAGGACGCGAGGTAAGTCAGCGGCACCTTGGTGGCATCCGCGACCTGGACCGGGCCGCCGAGATGAACCATGCCGGTGCGCGCGAGCGTCACCGCGATCCGGAGCGTGAAGTCCGCCGGCGCGCCCTTCGCCGCGGGGACCAAGCCGAGCGAACGCCACTGCCGCGCCTGCATCGAGAGCCAGAGCCGCTGCCAATCCGGGTCGCGCCAGAGCTCGACGCGGGGATCTCGGATGGCGAGGCTGGTGGCGTTCTTCGAGTCGGACTCCATTGGGGCGCGCGCTTCGTAGGTTGAGACCCGCGAGCGCCCGCGGGGTCAGAAGCTTAGGTCACGCCCTGATCTGCGTAAAGGCCGAACGCGTTGCTAGGGCCGGCGCGTTCGTGTTCGTATGCGATGGGTCGAGCGCTTCCCATCGCTCGGGCGGACATGCATGCGTTCGTAGCACCAATTCTCGCGCAGCTCGTCACGCTCGGGCTCGGAGACGGTACGGAAGCTCGCTACGTCGCGGTTCAGAACCAACAAGCGCAAACCGCTCAGCAACCGGCGCAGCCCCTGGCGCCGAAGGCCCACGCCGAAGCGAGCACCACGCCTTCGGTCGGCCTCGACGCGCAGTGGAAGCATCTGCTCTTCCGCGTTCTGTACACGCCGACGCTCACGGTGCTGCCGCTCGATGCGGAGCGGGACCAGCCGCGCACCTTGATGGTGTGGCAGCGCGGCACGATCCTCGGGAGCTACACCTTTTCACGCAGGACGAGCTTCACGCTGGCGGAGTCGGTGGTCTACGGACGGACCACCTTCCAAGACCTCGTGCTGCAAGGCGCGGCGCCCGCAGCCGGCACGACGCCGGGTCAAGGAACGACGACGAGCGGCACGACGGGAACTCCCGCCACCGGCACGGGCACGACGACCGGCACGGGCACGACGACCGGCATGGGCACGACGACCGGCACGGGCACGACGACCGGGACCGGCATGGGAAACGGCACGTCCGGCACGAGCGCGAGCGGCACGAGTCCGGACCGGACCGCAGCGAACCAGGTTTTCACGTACGAGCTCACGAGCACGCAAGGCACCTTGCTGCACAGCCTCGGTCGCCTGACGACGCTCGGCGTCACTTTCGGCTACACCTCGTCGGGCGGCGCCGACGCCCCCTCGCGCGTTTTTTACCCTTACGTGAAGGCACCGAACGCGCTCGCGGCGCTGACCTCGGCCATCGACCCCCGCGATCGCTTCACGGTCACACTGGCGGGGCAGCTCGCGTTCCTCGAGATTGGCTTGAACCCGTTGCTCTTGAACGGCATGGGGACGTTCGCGCACTCCTTCACGAAGGAGACGGTGGGCACTCTCGGCGCCGGCGTCGCGTACAGCCGCACTCCGTTTCCGGACGGCGCCGTGCTCCACACGATCTACCCGACCGGTCTCGCCTCGATCATGGACACACGACGGCTCGAGGACGGCGTGTTCACCACGTTCGTCTCGGTGAGCACCGCTCCGGCGCTCGATTACCTGAGCGGCGCCATCGATCCGCGCTTCGGTTTCGCCGGCGCCGTCAGTTGGCGACGCGACCGCTTCTCCACGAATTTGAACGCGTCCACCACGCTGTCGCTCGCGCCGAAGAGCAAGGGCTCGTTCGACAACGTCGGTGCCGCCTACGGCGTCGCTTACCAAATCAGCAAGCAGTTCTCCGTCGACGCCGGCGTCCGCGGCGTCTGGCAGAAGTACCAGCAACGGGTGAGCCTGCCCATCACGGGCGCCGTTTACTGCGGCGTCAATTGGACGCTCCCGGTCCCCATCAACCACCGCTAGCGGGCCGGCGTGAGGTGCGCGCGACCGAGCGCCAGGTGACCGTCACGAACCCGTGCCCGCGACCACGACGTTGAAGGTCCGCGCGAGGATGTAGAGGTCGAGCCACGGCGACCAGTTGCGCACGTACTCGACGTCGAGGTTCACGCGCTCGTCGAAAGTCGACTCGTTGCGCGTCGTCACCTGCCAAATCCCGGTGAGGCCCGGACGGACGCGCAGTACGATCGCTTCCTTCTGGTGCATGTCCGGAATCTCGGTCTCGAGGTAGGGGCGCGGTCCGACGAGGCTCATCTCGCCCTTGAGCACGTTCCAGAGCTGCGGAAGCTCGTCGAGGCTGTATTTGCGGAGCCGCCGTCCGACGCGCGTGATGCGCGGATCCTGCGAGAGCTTGTGGAACTGCTCGAACTCGGCGCGAAGCTCGGCGTTGTTCGCGAGGAGCTCCTGCAGCCGGGCGTGGGCGTCCACGTGCATCGTGCGAAACTTGACGGCCCAAAAGCGCACGCCGTCCTGTCCCAAACGGCGCTGCATGTAAAACGGCGAGCCCTTCGAATCGAACATGATCATCAGGGCGAGCAGGATCAGGATCGGCAGGACGAACAATCCGCCGACGACGGTGAGCACGAGGTCCATCAGGCGCTTGGCGAAGCGCGGACCTCGGTGCATCAGCTGCCGCTGCACCTCGAGGCCGAGCACGCCGCCGAGGTAGCGGGTCGGCGCGCCGAAGTGCGCGAGGTTGAACAAGTCGGGGATGACGAGGACGTTCGTGTAGCTGTCGCCGAAGCGCTCGATCAGGTTCAGCACGGCGGCCGAGTCCATCTCGGGCATCGCGATGACGACCGTGCGGATGCCGAGGCGCTGCGCCAAAACGGCCGCGAGCTCGAGGCCGCCGACCACCGGCACGCCGTCGACCTCCGCGAACTGCTCCATCGCGGCGCGATCCGACGAAGGCGGCTCGAGATCGGCCTGCGTCATCGCCTCGGAGACGGGCTCGACGATCATGTCGTCCTCGCCCCACGCGACGCGGACCGAGCCTTGCCGCGCCGGATCGTCGTCGAGGATGGCGACCGGCTTCAAGCCGAGCTGCGGCCGCCGGAGCAACGTTTCGACCACGGCGCGTCCGACGCGCCCGGCACCGATCACGACGACCGGTTGGCCCCACCACGGACGCTTCGCGAACGTCGAACGCAAGATGCCGCGCACGAGCGGCACGAGGAGGACGGAGATGAACAGCGAGAAGGCCCAGGCGCCGTGCGAGAGCGACTTCGCGGACACCACGCGCGCGGCCATCGAGACCATCCACGCGCCGACGTAGACGAGCGTGATGACGCCCGTCGTCGCACGGACCTCGTCGGGCGGGCTCGGCGGGGTGACCGCGTAGAGCCGCGCGACGGCGAGCACGAGCATGCAAAGCGGGACGAGCGAGAGCAGCACCACGCGCTGCGTGAGGCTCAGGAGGTCGTCCGAGATGAACCACCACATGACGCCGGCCGCGAGGCTCAGCGCGAGAAAGTCCCCGACGACGAGCAGCAGCACGACGAACCCGGGCCGGCAGCGCACGTGCAGGCCGCCGATGGAAGGGTTGTCCTTGGCCGCGCGCACGAGGTCGCGTTGCCGGCCGCGCGCGCGCGCCGTCCGCACTTGCTCGACCAGGCCTTCGGCGATGGCCCGCGAGTCGCAGGCCCCCATGCGACGAAGGATTTTGCCTAGGTGTCCACCCTCTTGAACCTGGATCGCCAGCGCTTGTCGGAGCTGAACCGGCGTGATGAGCCCTTTGCGCAGCAGTACCTGGCCGAGCTCGTTGTCACGACGGCGGCGGCGCTTCTTGTGAAACGGCGTCGCTCCGTCGCGCGACTCGGCCTTGGGCGCGCCCGCGGCGGGAGGTTGCACGAGCACTGTTAGGCTCCGTGCCCCCTAGAGCGTCAAGCTAAGCAATGCTCAGCCGACCCACCCAACTCGTCTTTGCGCCTTGGATCGCGGCGCGGGCGATCTCGTTCATCAGGTCTTCGCCGATGGTCGTCGACTCGATGCGCGCGCTCGGGACCGTGTGAAAACGCCCCACCCTCGAGTCGTCGAGGAGGCGAATGACGTCATAGGTGCCGAACTGGACACGCACGACGCGATAGGTCGAACCCGAAACCTGAACCATGCCTTTGACACGCATCGTCGATTACCTCGTCGGTCAAGCAGCGCCCGCGAGTAGCTCATTAGGGTTAGCCGAGCCTACGCAGATTGTGAAGTGAAACCGCGAGCCGCTCATTCAATGACCAAACTACAATTCCAGCGCGACGGGGCTGTTAACACGGCGTAACGTCCACGGGTCCGGACGGACGGCCTGATCTCGTGCTCCTTCCGCCAAAATCGGAATCTTTCTCGCTAGCTGGGAGCGCGAAATCGTACGGGTTCAGCGCGAAAAAAGGACGTAACATTCGGCGTTCGCACCACCTCCCACGCGGGTGTAGGCTCCGCGACCGATGAAAGCCTGGGGAATCTTTTTGGTGGGTCTCGGTGCCGGAGTCGCGGGCGCTTGCGGATCGTCGAACAGCCATCCGACCGACTCGGACAACTCCAAGGCGGGCGCCGGGGGAACGTCGAGCGGCGGCAAGGCGGGCATGACGAACGGCGCTTCGGGGAGCGGCGGCACGTCAACCACCGCCGGCAAAGGCGGGAGCAAGAGTACCGGAGGTTCGGCCGGCCAAGCGCGCGGCGGCAGCGGCGGCAAGGGCGGCGGCGGCGGGAAGGGCGGGAGCACGAGCTCGGGCGGCACAGGGAACGGCAGCGCCGAAGGCGGCGACAGCGGGAGCCCGCCCGAGACCGGTGGCAGCAGCGCGGGTGTCGGCGGCAGCGCGGGCACGAGCGGCGGCGGGATGAGCTCGGGCGGCGTGAGCGGCAGCATGAGCAACGCCGGCGCAGGCGACGAGGCCGGTGTGGGCCCGGCCGGAGCGAGCGGCACGGGACCCTTGCCGACCGCGGTCACGTTCACCGTCGACACGAGCGCGGACGTGCACGCCATCTCTCCGCTCATCTACGGCGTGAACCCGATCTACGCGGCCTGCTCCGACAGCACCGCTCACTTCGGGCTCTGCCGGCTCGGCGGGAACCGCTGGTCCACTTACAACTGGGAAAACAACGCGTCGAACGGAGGCAACCTGCTCTGCTTCCAGAACGACGCCGGGCTCGGCGGCGGTGACAGCGCCGCCGGCGCGGTCACGCAGACGGTGAGCGAAGCGGACGGAATCGGCGCGACCACGCTCGTCACGCTGCCGATCCTCGACTACGTGGCCGCGGACAAGTCGACGCCCGGCTCGGGCCTCCCGGATTGCACGGGCGACGTCCGAAACTCCGGCGACGATTACCTCAGCACGCGCTTCGTCCAGAACGTCGCCGTGAAGGGCGCGCCGTTCGTTTCGCCGCCCGACACGACCGACGGCTTCGTCTACTCGGACGAATTCGTTTCGTTCCTGCACGACAACGTCGGGACCTCGCACCTTCTCTTCGGGCTCGACAACCAGCCGGCGCTCTGGGGCAGCACGGACGCGGAAATTCATCCGACGCCGGCGACTTACGCCGAGGTCGTGCAGCGTAACGTCACGTTCGCGAAGAGCACGCGCGACCAATGGCCCGAAGCCGAGATTTCCGGCTACGTCGGCTACGGCTACCTCGACTTCGTCAACCTGCAGTACGCCACCGACGCGGACGGGAACGGGCTCTTCGTCGACTACTACCTCACGCAGTTGGCGCAGGCTTCAGCGGACGACGGGCGGCGGCTCATCGACTACCTCGACGTGCACTGGTACTCGGAGGTCTACGTCGGCGACAATCGGATCATCTACGACTCGGTGACGCCCGACGACCAGCGTGCCCGCGTGCAAGCACCGCGCTCGCTCTGGGATTCGTCGTACGTCGAGAACAGCTGGCTCACCGGCTACAACGGCGGCGCACCGTTGCGCATCGTGCGCTCGCTCGAGGAGCACATCGACGCGAACTATCCCGGGACGAAGCTCGCCGTCTCGGAGTGGGGCTACGGCGGCGGCACGGACATCAGCGGAGCCGTCGCGGCCGCCGACGCGCTCGGCATCTTCGGCCGCGACCAAGTGGGCCTCGCGGCGTGGGCCACGTCGGCGACGGCGCCCGATCAGGACGCCTTCATCCTCGCCGCGTTTCAGATGTTCCGGAACTACGACGGCGCCGGCGCCGCGTTCGGCGACACCTCGGTGTCCGCGACGAGCAGCGCCATCGACGCTGCGTCCGTGTACGCGAGCGTGGACTCCGGCAATCCGAACCGCGTCGTCATCGTGGCGATCAACCGCAACGAGAACGACGTCACGGCGACGCTCGACGTCGCGGACGCGCAGACGTTCACGTCGGCCGACGTGTTCGCGCTCACCGCGGCTTCCCCGACGCCGAGCCCGGCCGCGTCGCTCACCCCGACGAGCGCGAACGGCTTCACGTACGTAATGCCCGGCTACTCCGTCTCGGTGATCGTCCCGAAGACGTGACGCTGCCTCGCGTGGCTCGTCATTGGCCGTCGCGCTTGCGGGGCCGCGGCAGGTTGTAGCGCTCGATGCGGCTGATGAGCGTCCGGCGCGACACGCCGAGCATGCGCGCGGCGTGGGTCTGATTGCCCGCGCACTGCTCGAGCGCCCGCAAGATGCGCTCTCGCTCGCCGTCCTCCGCGTCCGGCCGAGCGCTCGTGCTGCGCTCGACCCCGGGTGCGAACGAATAGGCGCCCGGCCGCACCGCCGCGACGTCCGGAACGGTGTCGGGCCCCGAAAACGGCACGCCTTGCGAAGGCGTCGCCGCCTTCGGGTAGAGCGTCTGCTCGGACGAACGCCCCGGCGGCAGCGTGCGACCGAGCCGCTCGAGCGGCAGATGCACGAGGTCGATCACGTCGGACTGCGTGAGCATCACCGCGCGTTCCATCACGTTCCGGAGCTCGCGCACGTTCCCGGGCCACGCGTAGCGCTCGAGCACCGCGAACGCGCCGCTCGAAAGGCGCGGCACGGCGCGACCCGCCTGCTTCGCGCACTCGGCGACGAACGCCTGCGCGAGCGGTCGAATCTCCTCGGCGCGCTCGCGCAACGGCGGCACCACCAGCGAAACGCCGTTCAGGCGGTAGTACAGATCCTCGCGAAAGCGGCCGCGCTGGATCTCGGCTTCGAGGTCCCGGTGCGTGGCGGCCATGAAGCGCACGTCGATCACGCGCGCCTTCAGGCCGCCGACGCGCGTCACGCTGCGTTGCTCGACGACGCGCAAGAGCTTCGCTTGAATCGAGAGCGGCATCTCGCCGAGCTCGTCGAGGAGCACGGTGCCGCCCTCCGCGACCTCGAGCAGGCCCGGCTTCGCTTGAATCGCGCCCGTGAAGGCGCCGCGCTCGTGCCCGAAGAGCTCGCTCTCGAGCAGCGTCTCGCTGAGCGCGGCGCAATTCACGCACAGGAGCGGCTTGTTCGCGCGCGGCGAGAGCTCGTGAATCCGGCGCGCGAGCACCTCCTTGCCGACGCCCGTTTCGCCGAGAATCAGGACGTTGATGTTCGCGAGCGCGACGCGCTCGACGATCGGACGGAGCGCTTCGATCGACGACACCCGCGCCGGCGGCAGCTCCGAACGCCCGTGCACGCCGACGCCCGCCGCCGCGAGCAGCGCCTCGGGCGAGCGACCGTCGCTCGGCCAGCTCGCGAGCCCGAGCGTGAGCTCGCCGAGACCCTTGCCGCGCACGTAATCCTTGAGCGAGTCGGCGATGAGTCGCGCGCGGTCCGGCGGCGCATCGGCGAGAAGCAGCTCGTACTCGTCCGCGGCGTACATCGCGACCAGATCGACCGGGCGCAGCTGGCGCGTGAACGCTTCCTCGAGCGCTTGCGCTTGATGCCGCGAGAAGCGCAAGCGCACGACCGCGAAGCCGATCTGGTTCGTCTCCGCGCGAGCGCACTCGTCCTCGAGACGCCCCTCGAAGTAATCGTGGCTCCGCACGTGGCGGAGGCGCGTGCTCGCGCCGGTCGCCTGCACGACGAGCGTCACGCCGCCGAGCAGGATGATGACGCCCGGCGAGACCGGATGACTCTCGCCGGGACCGAGACGCTTCGTGCCGACCACCGTCGGGGCGCCGCTGCCGGCGTCGCGGAGCTCGATGCGCGTTCCGGTGGTGAGCACGGCGTGGGTGGGCGCAACGCTCACGTCGGCGAGCCGGACGTCCGAACCCTCGGCGCTACCGAGCGTCACCTCTCCCACGAGCGGGAGCGGGAACGTCGTCATCTGCGCCTGGCCGAGCACCAAAAGCCGCAGACCGCTCGCCGCCGATGACGGTGGAGCTGAACTTCCAGGCGCCGCGGGCGAGTTGATCAATCTGTGCAAGTCGGTCGCGCAGATTGTGCAAGGGATCAATGGTCATTGTGCAAAGCGACCCACGGGCCGGTGCGAGGCATTCTTGTACAGATAAAATGACCAATTTATCCGAGCACCTAGGCGGACTAGCTTGGTGCGGGCTCGACAAACGGGGTGGGCATGGCAGTTGCTTAAACGCGGACCGCCAAGGACGACGGAAAACTCGAGCGGAAGGAAAATAATGCAAGCGGTCAAAGGGATGGTGCTGGTGGACGGGGCGACTTATCGAATCGTACGGACGGCACGCTCTCACTACGAAGTGGTGCGGATTTCGGATGACCTGATGGTCGGCGCGTTCACGAGCGCCCCGCGCGTCGAGATTCTCTCTTCCAAAGTCGAAGACCGGCTGCTGCGCGAAATCGCGCGCACCGCGATTCAAGGCGCGAAAACCAGCTGGGTCGGCCGGATCGAGCTCTGAGCTCGACTCGGGGGCGGACTAAGTAGCCGGGGCGAGGAGCGCCCGCGCACGCTCGGCAATTGCCAGCGACGCCGTGAGCCCCGGCGATTCGATGCCGTAGAGCGCGACGAAGCCCGCCGCGCCGGCAGTGGCGGGGCCCTGAATGACGAAGTCGTGGGTGGTACCGGCGGGGCCGAGCTTGGGTCGAATGCCGGTGTAACCGGCGGCCAGGCTGCCGCCGGCGAGCGCCGGGTAGTAACGCCGGATCGCCGCGTAAAAGTCGGCGACGCGCCGCTCGTCGAACGCGTAATCGACGCGGTCGACGTAGCTCACGTCGGGGCCGAAACGCGCCTGTCCGGCGAGGTCGAGCGTCACGTGCACGCCGAGGCCGCCCGCGGCGGGGATCGGATAGACGAGCCGCCGAAACGGCGCCTTCCCGGCGAGCACGAAGTAATGGCCCTTGGCGAAGTGCTCCCGCGGGATCGCTTCGGCCGTAAGACCCGAGATCGAGCGCGAAACGCTCGGAGCATGGAGGCCCGCCGCGTTGACGACGGAGCGACAGCGCACTGACGCCGCCCCGGCGCCGCCGAGGTCGAGCTCGAACACCGAGCCGGCGACGCGGCCCGCGAGGACGGGCGTGGAAGTGAGCACGTGTGTGCCTGCGCGCACGGCGTCGCGCTTGAACGAGGCCAAGAGCGCGTGGCCGTCGACGATGCCGGTCGAGGGTGAGTGGAGCGCGCGTACGGCGGCGACGTTGGGCTCGAGCTCGCGCGCTTCGGCCGCGTCGAGCAGCTCGAGGTCGCTCACGCCGTTCGCGCGCGCTTGGCCGAGCAGGCGCTCGAGCTCGGGGACTTCGTCGTCCCGCGTCGCGACGACGAGCTTGCGGAGACGCGCGTGCGCGACCCCTTCGCGTTCGCAGTATTCGTAGAGGAGCTTCTTACCCGCGACGCAGAGCGCGGCCTTCTCGCTCCCGGCCGCGTAGTAGATGCCGGCGTGGATGACCTCCGAGTTGCGCGAGCTCGCGTGCGTGCCGAGCTCGGTCTCGGCTTCGAGCACGACGACTTCGCGTCCGGACAGCGCGAGGGAGCGCGCGACGGCGAGCCCGACGACTCCGCCGCCGATCACGGCGACGTCGAACGTTTCCGGCTCGCGCACGCGGGCCCGCGCCTCACTCGAACGAGCAGACGTACTCGGCGATGCCGGCGTCGACCGCGATGTCGAAACCGGACTTGGCCGGCACGCGGAAGAACGTCCCCGCTTCGTAGGCGCGCCACTCGCTCGTACCGTCGAGACGGACCCGGCAGCTCCCCGCCGTGATGTCCATGCGCTCCGCCGCATCCGTGCCGAAATGAAAATCTCCGGCATAGATGAGGCCGAGCGTTTTCTTCGAGCCGTCCGCGAAGAGCACCGTGTGGGACACGACCTTACCGTCGAAATAGACGTTCGCTTTCGCGAGGGCCGTCACGTTCTCGAATTTCATGCGCGCTGCCATAGCATGAGCTCGACACACCGCCGTGCCCCTTGACTCGACGCGAAAAGGAAACTCTCCTTCTAAGGCTCGGGTAAGAGGCGATGGGCAGCACCAAGAAGCGCTACCGGATCTTGATGGTGGAGGACAGCCGCGTGAGCCTCGAGGTCTACGCGCAGCGCCTCGAACGCCGCGGCTACCAGGTGGCGACGGCGATCTCGGCCGAGGAAGCTCGCGTCGAGCTCGAGGCCGGCTTGCCGGATCTCATCCTGCTCGACGTGTTCATGCCGAAAGTGAGCGGCTTCGATTACGTGCGGGAGCTCCGCGCCGATCCGAAAACGGCGCGCATCCCCATCATCCTGATCTCCGCGCTGTCGGACACTCAGCACATCGTGGAAGGACTCGAGGTCGGCGCGAACGACTACGTCACGAAGCCGATCGTCATGCCGATCCTCACCGCGCGCATGGAAGCGCTCTTGCGTTCGAACGAGCTCGTGCGAAGGCTCGAAGTGCAAACCGAGCTTTTGTCGAAGCTCGCCGCCTTCGACGATCTGACCGGCGTCTACAACCGCCGCTCGATGTTCCATCACCTGGAGGCGGAGCTCAGCCGCTGCCGCCGTTACGGGCGGAGCCTCGGCGTCCTCATGGTCGACATCGACCATTTCAAGCGCGTGAACGACGAACACGGGCACCTCGTCGGTGATCAGGCGCTGCGCTGGGTCGCGACCACGCTGCAAAACGAGCTCCGCTCCATGGACTTCTTGTGCCGCTACGGCGGCGAGGAATTTTGCGCGATCTTGCCGGAAACGAATCGGCCGGGTGTCGCGCGGGCGGGGGAGCGGCTGCGCGTTTCGATCGAGCGCACGCTCTTCGAGTCCGAGGGGACACAGATGAGCCTGTCGGTTTCGGTGGGCGGCGCGAGCTGGGCCGCCGAGGAATCGCAGGAGTTTCCGGATCTCTTGGCGCGCGCGGACGCCGCGCTCCTCGAGGCCAAGCGCGCGGGGCGCAACCAAGTGCGCGTCGCGAACGAAGAGACGATGGCGCGACCGAGCTAGCTCGATGGTCGGCGCGAAAGGAGACGGAGCGTGAACAACGAGAAATCGAAGCGGGCAGCGCGACTCGGTCGCTGGGGCGCGGGGCTTTGTTTGTGCGCCTTCTCCGCGACGAGCGCTTGCTCGGGTGGAGACGACGACTCGGGCTCACCGGCGAAGAGCGGCTCGTCGGGCGCGAGCGGCAGCTCGCAGACGACGAGCGGCACGGGCGGCTCCTCCGACACGGCGAACGGCGGCTCGAGCGATTCGACGATGGGCGGCTCGTCCTCGGGCGACGCCGGGACGGGCGGCGGCAGCGGCGGCTCGAGCGCGTCCGGCGGCTCGGGCGGCAAGGGGGGAAGCGGCGGCAAGGGCGGATCCAGCGGGTCGAGCGGCAAGAGCGGGTCGAGCGGCAAAGGCGGGACGAGCGGTTCCGGCGGCTCGAGCGGCTCGAGCGGCAGCGCGGGCACGGGCGGCTCCACGGGGACGGCGGCGGGTAGCATCGGCAGCGCGACCGACCTCGCGAACGCCATCGGCCGCGCGCCGAACTTCCTGGTCGGCATGGGCAACGACCTCAACAACGATCACAGCAAGGACGGCGCGTACACCCTCGGGGTGACGATGGATCTTCACTACGCGTACCTCGTCGGCCTGCCGGGGCAGGGCGGTTGGCCCGACTGGAACACGGGCGGCACCTTCGTCGACATCCTCGCGGACTCGGCCGACATGGCCGGCACGACGCCGATGTACACCCTCTACGCGATGGCCGCCGACGGTGAAAACAACATGGCCGCGCTCAGCGACTCGAGTTACATGGGCGCGTACTGGCAGGGGGTAAAGCTCCTCTTTCAGCGCCTCGGCGTGTTCGACAAGCCGGCGCTCGTGCACCTCGAGCCGGACTTCTGGGCGTACGTCCAACAGAACTCGAAGGGCGACCCGACGGGCATCAAGGTCCTGATCCACGGCCTCGCCGACGAATGCGCGGACCAACCGGAAGACCTCTCCGGCCTCGGCCACTGCATCTTGACGCTCGGACGCATGTACGCGCCGAAGACGCTGATCGGCTTCCATGCGTCCGCTTGGGCCGGGGACGTGCCGTCGATCGTCACCTTCCTCACCGCCGTCGGCGCGGCCGAGGCCGACTTCGTCGTGACGGACATGCTCGACCGCGACGCGGGTTGCTTCGAAGCGCACACGGACCCGAATTGCCAGCGCAACGACGGGCCCTGGTACTGGGACGAGACGAACATGACGAGCCCGAACTTCCACGACGAGCTCGGCTGGTCGAAGCAGATCGTGGACGGCCTCGGCAAACCGATGATCTGGTGGCAAGTGCCGTTCGGCGTGCCGAGCGACACGCCCGGCGGCACCGCGGGTCACTACCGCGACAACCGCGTGCACTACATCTTCAACCACATCGACGAGTTCATCGAAGCGGGCGGGGCGGGCGTGGTTTTCGGCGGCGGCGCCGCGAACCAGACGTACATCGACACCGACGGCGGCCAATTCCACGACGCCGTGAACGCGTATTTCGCGAACCCGGTCGCATTGAAGTAACGGCGCGCGCTCAGCCGAGCGCGACGCACTCGACGAGGTCGAGCCCGTAGCCGTGCAGGGCGGCGATGCGCCGCGGATTGTTCGTGAGGAGCCGGATTTGGTGCACGCCGAGCGCGGCGAGCACCTGGGCGCCGAGCCCGTATTCACGCAGCGTCCCGGCGTGGGGCCGCGTGCGTTTGGCGTCGCTGCTCGGCGCGGGAAGCTCGGCGCCGTCCGGCGCGAGCTCGCGCCCCGGCTCGGGCAAGAGGTAGACGATGACGCCCGAGCCCGCGCGCTCGATGGCGTCGATGGCCTCACCGAGCGTGCGGCCGCCGTGCGCTTCCGAAGAGCTGAAGACGTCGCCGAAGAGGCCGCCGCGGTGCATGCGGCAGAGCGTCGGCACGGTCGGATCGAGCGCGCCCTTCACGAGCGCGACGATCTGACGGCGCTCGGCGACCGATTCGAACGCGACGGCGCGCCAGGGCGACTGCGTGCGGTCGAGCGTGATGACGCGATCGGTCACGACGCGCACCAGACGCTCGGTGCGGAGGCGGTGCGCGATGAGGTCGGCGATGGTGAGGATGCGGAGCGAGTGACGCTCGGCGAACGCCTCGAGATCGGGCAGGCGCGCCATCGTCCCGTCGTCGCGGATGATCTCGCAGATGACCGCGGACGGCGAGAGCCCGGCGAGGCGCGCCAGATCCACCGAGCCTTCGGTTTGCCCGGCGCGCACGAGCACGCCGCCGTGGCGCGCCTGCAGCGGGAAGATGTGACCCGGCACCACCACGTCGTCGGGCCGCGCTTCGGGCCGGCTCGCGACGCGAATGGTGTGCGCGCGATCGGCGGCGCTGATACCGGTGGTCACGCCGTCGCGCGCCTCGATGCTCACCGTGAAGGCCGTGCCGAGCTTCGGGCCGCTGCGACCCGGCGCGCCCATCATCGGCAGATCGAGCCGATGCACCTGCTCTTCCGTCAGCGCGAGGCAGATGAGCCCGCGCCCCTGGAGCACCATGAAATTGATGGCTTCGGGCGTCACGAGCTCGGCGGCGAGGCAGAGATCGCCCTCGTTCTCGCGATCTTCGTCGTCGACCAAAATCACGAATTTGCCGCGCCGAAAATCCGCGAGCGCCTGCTCGACGCGCTCGCTCGCGTCGAACGCGCGCTCCATGGCGAGGCGCTCACTCGGCGGCATGCCGTTGCCGGCGAACGCGCCCGCCATCACACCGCTCCACGCAGCGCCGCTGCGCTCGGCACGGCCTCGCTGCGCTCGGCTCCGGCGTCGAGCAGACGCGCGACGTAACGCGCGACGAGGTCGACCTCGAGGTTCAACTCCCGGCCCGGCGCGAGCGACCCGAGCGTCGTCACGGCGAGCGTGTGCGGAATCAGCATGATCTCGAAGCGATTCTTTTTCACGCGGTTCACGGTGAGAGACACGCCGTCGAGCGCGACCGAACCCTTCTCGGCGATGAAGCGCGCGAGCTCGGCCGGGACCTCGAGCTCGACGTGCCGTGCTTCCCCGGCCGCTTCCACGCGCAGCACGCGCGCGAGGCCGTCGACGTGTCCGGTCACGAGGTGGCCGCCGAGACGGTCGCCGAGCTGGGCCGCGCGTTCGAGGTTCACGGAGGCGCCCGGCCCGATACGGCCGAGCGTCGTGCGGGCGAGCGTCTCGCGCGACAGATCGGCCTCGAAGGACGACGCGGTGCTCGCCGCCACGGTGAGACAAGCGCCGCTGACCGAAATGGACTCACCGAGCGCGAGCGCGCCGAGGGGTGCGGCAATGTGCACCCGCGAGCCGTCCTCGCGAACGTCGTGACGCTCGACGCGTCCGACGGCGGCCACGAGTCCGGTGAACATCGGCCTCTGAATAGCACATCGCCCGCACGACCGGCTTGCAACTGGGCTTGCGCAGACTCACGATCGCGTCGCGATGAGCACCGTGACGCCTCGCTCGATCGGCTGGATCGTGCTTCTGGCGAACGCCTGTGGACCGAGCCTCACCACGGTGCACGAGGGGACGGTACGCTTCGAGCATTGCTATCGCGTGGACTTGCAGCCCGAGGTCCCGGCCAATCAGCGTCGCTCGTGTTGGTACAACTGGGTCACCTCGTACACGCTCGGCCAACCGCGCGATCGCATCGAGTACGCCGAGAGCCGCGTGCGAGCGCTCGACAGCGGCGACACGAGCTGCCGCGAGCTCTCCATCGGCGCCGACACGCCGCCCGAGCAACGGCAGTTTTATCTCGTCGTGCCGGCGCCCACGAGCGTGCACGCGCCGCCGCCGCCTCTCGCGACGGTGGTCCCGGCGCACGCGGCCGACGCCGCGGACGGCGGCGCGGCCCCGGACGCGCGGGCGAAAACCGGTGATGAGAAGGAGCCACCGGCGGCGGGTTGCTCGAATCGCTGCGAGAGCGCCTGGGCAAGCTGCAACGACGCGTGCACCGCGGCCGGCATGGCCGAGTGCCCGAAGTGCCGGCCCGCCTACACGAAGTGCATGCGCTCCTGCTTTCAGTAGCGCCCCGGCGTGGTCATTCACCCGCAGGGGTTTGCGCTTCCTGACACGCCCCGCCCCCGCGACGCCGAGCGGGCGCTCCGATCTCCGCGAAATCATGCCGTCTTGGGCGAGAGCGCGCTCGCACGAAGCTTGCTGAACCCCAATTTGTTGACGCCCCGCACCGAGCGGGCGTACCGAAGGAAGTCCAGCATGACCTCGCGAAACCCGGCTCTGAGCGCTCTCGCCCCCGCCGTCGCGACCCCGCTGCCCCGCGTGCTCCGTCCCCAGCGCGCCGTCCCCGCCGACGCGGTGCGGCCGACGCGCGCGGAGGTGAACCTCGCGCATCTCCGGCACAACTTGCGCGTCGTCCAGCGCCTCGCCGGCGGACGCCCCGTCTGGGCCGTGCTCAAGGCCGACGGCTACGGACACGGCTCGAAAGCGGTCGCGCGGACGCTCGAGCGCGCCGGCGCGGCCGGCATGTGCGTCGCCCTGCTCGAAGAGGGCGTGGAGCTCCGCGACGCCGGCATCAAGATCCCGATTCTCGTGACCGGCGGCTATTACGGACGCGCCTGGGGCGAGCTCCTGCGTCACGACCTCACGCCCGTCCTCCACGATCTCGGCCAGGTCGAAGCGCTCGCCGACGAGGTGCGCTATTCGAGCTCGGAGCCGATTCGCGTGCACGTCAAGGTCGACACCGGGATGAGCCGCCTCGGCATGTCGAACGCCGACTTACCGCGGCTCGCCGAGGCGCTCGCGCGCCACCCCGAGGTCCGTCTCGACGGGCTCATGACGCACTTTGCCTGCGCGGACGCGGGTGAAACCCCGTCGATCGACGCCCAGCTCGACCGCTTCGACGAGGCGACGGCCGCGCTCGCCCGCCTCGGCGTCGAACCGCGGCTACGCCACGCGGCAAACAGCGCCGCGCTCATGCGCTCCGAACGCTCGTGGCTCGATCTCGTGCGGCCGGGGATCGCGCTCTTCGGGGTCGAACCGAAGGCGGGCCTTTGCCGCGAGCTCCGACCCGTCATGCGCGTGCGCACCGAGATCATCGCGCTCCGCGAGC
Source organism: Polyangiaceae bacterium (assembly GCA_035499895.1). GTDB lineage: Bacteria > Myxococcota_A > Polyangia > Polyangiales > Polyangiaceae > PMG-095. The sequence continues at coordinate 22,978 of DATJXW010000090.1, forward strand.
TGCCGGTCGGCGCCACGGCGGGTTACGGCGGCACCTGGGTCGCCGAGCGCCCGAGCCGCATCGCGACCGTCCCCATCGGCTACGCCGACGGGCTCGTGCGCGCGTTGTCGAACCAGGGTTCGCTCCTCGTGCGCGGCCGCCGCGCGCCGATCGCCGGCGCCGTCAGCATGGACATGACGATGCTCGACGTGACGGACGTCGAGGGCGTGCGCCTCGGCGACGAGTGCGTCGTCCTCGGCACGCAAAAGGGCCCGCTCGGCGAGGACACGATCCTCGCTTCCGAGGTGGCCGCGGATCTCGGCACCATCCCTTGGGAAGTGATGACGAACATCTCGCGGCGCGTGCCGCGCTTCTACCGCGAGCCGTAACGTCGCCCGTCGTACGCTCTGGGCAAAATCGCTCCGCGCCGCACCGCGTCGCCGAGCGCGCGCGAGTTCGAGCGCGCGTGCGGACAAAGGACCCACCCGCCCGCCGCGCGCGTCCGAAGCCGCCCGCGTTCCGGGAACGATTTGCAAATTGTTGTGGGCCGGGGATAAATACGCCCCCTTTATCCCCGGGCGACCGCCCAGGAGTTTGAGCCGATGAAGTACGGGCATTTCGACGATGAAGCGCGCGAGTACGTGGTGACCCGACCGGACACCCCGCGCCCGTGGTCGAACTACCTCGGCACCACCGAGTACGGCGCCATCATCACCAATCACGCCGGCGGCTACAGCTTCTTTCGCAGCGCGGCGAACCAGCGCTTTCTCCGCATGCGCGGGAACTCGGTGCCGCTCGACCAGCCGGGCCGGTACTTCTACCTGCGGGACCGCGCGAACGGCGATTTTTGGAGCGGCAGCTGGCAGCCCGTCGGCAAACCGCTCGACAAGTACGAGTCGGTCTGCCGGCACGGCACGGCCTACACCATCATCACCTCGAAGTACGACGGCATCGAGACGGAAGCGACGTACTTCGTCCCGCTCGGCCAGACGTTCGAGTATTGGCGCCTGCGCGTCAGCAACAAGTCGGGCAAGAAGCGCAATATCTCGGTCTACACGTATTGCGAGTTCACGAGCGTCGGCCACCTCTACAACGACCTCGTGAACCTCCAGTATTCGCTCTTCGCCTGCAAGGGTGATTGGGAGGACGACATGCTCACCGTCGCCTCGCACCCTTACGAGCCGTTCGACCCGACGAAAATGGGCGATCCGGGCCGGTATTGGATGAAGGTGACGGGCGCCCCCGTGGCCGCGTTCGAGACGCTGCGCGACAACTTCCTCGGCTTCTACGGCAGCTACAAAGAGCCCGAAGCGCTCAAGACCGGCAAGCTCACGGGCTTCAAGTCCGAGGGCGAGAACATCGTCGGCGTGCAGCAGGTCGATCTCGAGCTCGCGCCGGGCGAGACGCGCGAGCTCATGGTGCTGCTCGGCCTCGGCACCCCGGCGACGCACGGCAAGCAAACGGTCGCCGAGTTCGGCACGCCCGAGCGTTGCGAGAAGGAGCTCCAGGCGCTCAAGCAGAGCTGGCACTCGCTGCTCGGCGGCGTGAAAGTGAAGACGCCGGACCACGAGTTCGACTCGATGGTCAACGTCTGGAACGCCTACAACTCGCTCATCACGTACGCGTGGTCGCGCGCGGCGTCGCTCATCTACAACGGCGAACGCGACGGCCTCGGCTACCGCGACACGGTGCAGGATTTCCTGGGCGTCACCCCGCTCTTGAAGGACAAGATGCGCGCGCGCCTCGAGCTCATGCTCACGGGCCAGGTCGAATGCGGCGGCGCGATGCCGCTCGTGAAGCCGTTCTCCCACAAACCGGGGCACGAACCGCCGGTGCCGAAGGAGCACTTCCGGAGCGACGACGCGCTCTGGCTGTTCAACGCCGTCCCCGCGTACGTCGCCGAAACCGGCGAGGTCGACTTCTACAAAAAGGTGCTGCCCTACGCCGATCACGGCGAGGCCACGGTGCTCGGTCATCTGCGGCGCGCGCTCGAGTTCAACCTCGAGCGGAGCGGGCGAAACGGGTTGCCCTGCGGGCTCGCCGCGGATTGGAACGACTGCTGCCAGCTCGGCTACACGGGCGAGAGCGTGATGGTCGCGTTCCAGGTGCGCTACGGCCTCGGCGTCTACGCCGAAATCGCCGAGCGGCTGGATTTGCCGGCCGAGGCGCGCTGGGCGCTCGAGCGCCAGGCCACGCTCGACGCCGCCATCCAGAAGACGTGCTGGGACGGCGAGTGGTTCATCTGGGCCACCGGCAAGGACGGCACCGTCTTCGGCACGAAGAAGATGGAGGAGGGCAAGGTCTACATCAACACGCAGGTGTGGGCCGTCATCAGCGGCGCCGCGACGCCCGAGCAGGCGCGCACGTGCATGAAGTCGATGAAGGACTGGCTGGCGACGCCGTACGGCTTGATGCTGAGCGCGCCGCCTTTCGAGAAGACCTCGCGCGAGGTGATGGTCGGCGTCGTCTACAACAAAGGCATCAAGGAAAACGCCGGCATCTTCAATCACCCGCAGGGCTGGGCGGTGATGGCCGAGTGCCTGCTCGGCAACGGCGACCAGGCGTACGAGTACTACCGGGCGTACATGCCGTCCGCGTACAACGAACGCGCCGAAATCCGGCAGATCGAGCCGTACGTGCACAGTCAGACGACGTACGCGAGCATCAACGTGAACGCGGGTAAATCGCGCGTGCCGTGGCTCACGGGCACCGTGTCGTGGAGCTACTTCGTGGCGCTCCAGAGCATTCTCGGCGTGCGCCCGGAGCTCGACGGCCTGCGCATCGATCCCTGCATTCCTTCGAGCTGGCCGGGCTTCGAGCTCGAGCGTGTGTTCCGCGGCAAGCGCATCACGATCAAGGTCACGAACCCGAGCAAGAAGTCGAAGGGCGTGCGCAGCCTGACGGTGAACGGCAAGGTCGTCGCCGGCAACCTCTTGCCGCTCGCCGAGCTCGTGGACGGCGCCGTGGTCGAGGCGCGCATCGAAGGCTCGACGTCGGCGCGACCGGGCGCGTAACTCGCGCTCGCGTCAGCGCAGGAGCGCGTCGATCTTCGCCGCGCAAATCAGGTCGTTCTCGCTCACGCCGCCGACGCTGTGCGTCGAGAACACGACCTTGCAGCGCTTGTAGGAGACCTCGAGATCGGGATGGTGATCTTCGCGGTGCACGATCCAGGCGAGGCCGTTCAAAAACTCCATCGTCTCGTGGAAGTTCTTGAACTCGTAGATCTTCGCGATGCGACGTCCCTCGCCTTCGAGCGCCCACCCGGGCAGCTCGGCGAGGTAACGCGTGATCTCGGTGACGAGCAACGCCGGCGTCCCCGCCGGCAGCTCGCGACTTCGTTTCTCGAGCAGCTCTCGCATGCCGTGGATAGTACACCGCGCGCGGCGGGCACGGGCGCCCCGGGCCGAATCAGCCGAACGTCGCCGCCGCAGCGTCGGGCTCGAGCAACAGGCGCGGCTCGTTCAGCGCGGCCGCGACCGGGGCAAGCCGCTCCTCGCCGCGGATCATGGCGATCAAGCCGCGCATCGCGTGCAAATACGCCTCGCGCTCGAGCTCGCCGCGCACGAGCTGCACGCGAAGAAACACACCTGCCGTCTGCACCACGTCGCAGAGACAATACGCGCGCACTTCTTGCAGCCGCCCGGCGTGCACCATCGGCCCCACGTCCTTGCCGTCGATGCCGACCTTGCCGGGCATGCCGCAGAGCTTGGCGATCACGTCGAGCCGCGACGCCTTCGCCGCGCCGAAATCGGCGACGTAGTCCATCAGATCGAGGTGGCCGTCCGCGGTGAAGCGGTAACGCACGTCGCGCGAACGGTAGTAGTGGCGGAGCGTGATGCCGTGGCGGAGGCAACGCGTCGCGATGACCGGCATGTCGAAGGAACGGCCGTTGAACGTGACGAGGCAGGGGCGCCGGTCCTCGAGCACTTTGGCGAAGTCACGCAGCATCCCCGCCTCGTCTTTGCCCTCACCGACGACACCGAGGCGCTTGATGTCGTAGTTCGGATCGAGCAGGAGGGCGCCGATCACGACCACGCGGTGGTGCGGCGGCGCCGGCAAGCGCTCGTTGTCCGCCACCGGCACGATCGGAAGCTCGGCGTCGAGCACGGTCTCGATGTCCAAGACCAGGTACGATTGGGTCACGGTGGGGATCCTCGAGCGCCTCGGAGAGGGTCCCGACGCTTAGCAGCTCCGCGCCGGGGCGGGGCGCCTTTGGGGAGCGCACGCTGACCCGCACTGGCGGCATAAAATCAGGGGATTATTGACTATTTTGACTGAGGACGGGCGCCGCGGCCGGGCCGCGTGATATGTCCAATCGCAGACGAGGCGTGCAGCCGGCACCCCACGGGTGGGGAGCCGAGGTCGCGTCCACCGTCGCCAGATTTTTACCCGCCATGGCTCGAAATACTTTGGTCATCAACTGCGACATCCGCGAGACGCGGGTCGCTCTCATCGAAAACGGCATCATCGCCGAACTCCAAATCGAACGCGCGTCGCAAATGCAGACGGTCGGCAACATCGTGCTCGGCCGAGTGTCGCGCGTGCTGCCGGGAATGCAGGCGGCGTTCATCGACGTCGGCCTCGACCGCGCCGCCTTTCTCCACGTCGAGGATTTGATTCGCCCCGACGACTTCGAGGCGTACCTCTCCGGCGCCCGCAAACACGAGTCCGAGCAGGATTGGAAGAAGGGTGAGGGCGGCCGCCGTCACGGACCCGCGGCTCAAAATGCCGACGAGGACGACGATGACGATGACGACGACGAGGACGACGACGAGGTCGTGACCGGCGCGTCCGCGGAGTCGCACGGCCATGCTCACGGGGCCCACGGCGACGCGGAGGACGACGACGACGACGACGACGCAGAGGACGACGACGACGACGACACGGAGGGCGACGAGGACGACGACGACGAGTCCGGCAGCGACGCCGACCACGAGGAGCCGCGTGGCTCCGGCCCGGAGGCCCCGAATCCCGGGAGCAATCGCTACGAAAGCAACCCGGACGCCGGACACGGCGAGCGGGACGAACGCACGGACGAGGACGACGACGCGCTCGAGGAAGAAGAGGAAGAAGAGGAGCCCGATCACGAGCCGCCGCCGGCCGCCGACGACGCGAACGCGACGGCGCAGAACGGCGCGGCCTCGGGCGGCTCCCGGCGCCGCAGGCGGCGGCGCGGACGCGAGCGCACGTCGGGCGGCGAGAACGCGGGCGAGCGGGGTCGCGAGCAAGCCGCGGCTCAGCCGCGTGGAGAGCAGCGCTCGGGCGGTAACCGCGATCGCGATCGCAACCGTGGCGGCCGTGGCAACGATCGCGACCGCAACCGCCGCAACGGACGCCCGACCTCGCGCGTCGCTCGCTCGGTGCCGATCACGGAGGTCGTGAAGGAGGGCGACGAGGTCATCGTCCAGATTTCGAAGGAGCCGATCGGCACGAAGGGCGCGCGCGTCACGAGCCACGTCTCGCTGCCGGGCCGTTACGTGGTGTACCTACCCACGGTCGATCACGTCGGCACGTCGAAGCGCATCGGCTCGGCGCGCGAGCGGGCGCGGCTGCGTGAAGTCGTCGAGGCGCTCAAGCCGCCGACGGGCGGGCTCATCGTGCGCACGGTGGCAGAGGGGCTGACGAAAAAGAGCCTCAAAGCCGACATCGGCTACCTCGTGAACCTGTGGGAGGACGTCTCGCGCAAGCGCGAAGGGGCGAAGGCGCCGGCGGTGCTCTACACCGAGCTCGACCTCGTGCTGAAGACGGCCCGCGACCTCTTCACCGACGAGATCGAGACGATCGTCATCGACGACAAGGAGCAATACGCGCGGCTCGTGCGCTTCGTCGAGATGTTCATGCCGGCGCGCGTGAAGGACGTGCAGCTCTACACCGGGGACGAGCCGATCTTCGACGCGTACGGCATCGAGGACGAGATCTCGCGCGCGCTCAGCCGCAAGGTGCAGCTTCCGAGCGGCGGCTACCTCATCATCGACCAAGCCGAGGCACTCACGGCCATCGACGTGAACACGGGCCGTTACGTCGGTAAGGGCAGCCGCGACCTCGAAGAGACCGCGCTCAAGACGAACCTCGAGGCGGTGGACGAGATTGCCTACCAGCTCCGCTTCCGCAACATCGGCGGCCTCGTGATTTTGGATCTCATCGACATGGATGTGGCCCAAAACCGCGAGAAGGTGTGGCGCGCCCTCGAACAGCGGCTCGCGAAGGACAAGGCCAAGACCACCATCAATCGCATCAGCGAGCTCGGCCTCATCGAGATGACGCGCAAACGCACGCGCGAGAGCCTCGGCCGCACGATGCACGAAACGTGCTTTTACTGCGACGGCACCGGCCAGGTGCAGTCGAAGACCACCATCGTCTACGAGATCCTGCGGCAGATCCGGCGCGAGCGGCACAGCTTGCCGGGCTACTCGGTGCTCGTGAACGCTCACCCCGCCGTCGTCGACGTGATGCAGGGTGAGGAGCGCGCCGCCGTGCAGGAGGCCGAGCGCCGCTACATGCGCCGCATCGAGTTCAACCCGCGCACGGAGTACCACATCGAACAATTCGACCTGCACGGGAAGTGACGCGAGTGACGGACGAACACGACGCCAAGCGACCCACCGCGGACACCGAGCCCGGGGAACGCCGCCACGCGCCGCGCGTCACCATCAACAAGCAATTCTCCTCCTTCGACGACTTCGTGCGCGAGTACGTGACGAACGTTTCGGGGTCCGGGGCATTCGTCCGCACCGACGCGCCGCTGCCCATCGGCACCGAGGTGAACCTCAAGTTCTCGGTGGTGCTCGACGGCGTGGAAACGATCGAGGGCGTGGGAGTCGTCGTGCGCGTCGAGGCGAACCCGGCCGGCATGGGGGTTGCGTTCAAGGAGCTTCGCGGCTACTCGAAACGGCTGATGGAAAAACTCCTGGTCGTGCAAGGGTAGGACGGCGACGCATGGCATCTTTTCGCTCACGCTCGACCGAAGCATCGCAAGCCGCCGCCGAACGCCGGCAGCGCGAGGACCGCGCGCCGCGCCTGCTGGCGGAGGTGCCCGCGCTCGCGACCTTGAAGCTCGAACTGGAAGAGACGCGCCAAGGGGCGTCCGTGCCGGAAACCGTGCACGTGAAACACGTCGCCGTGCCGCACGCGCCCGCGCTCTTCGACCTGCCCTGTCTCGACACGACGTGCACCGGAGGCGGACACGACGTGACGCCGCAGGTGCTCGCGGCGCTGCGCAGCAAATCGGCGCGCTTCCAAGGCGAGCACGCCTGTAACGGGACGACGCGCACCGCCGCGTGCACGCGCGTGCTGCGCTACGTCGGCATCGCGACGTACAAGACCTGAAACATCGTCGCCGTTGAAGCGGCACGAGCGCCGGGGCAAGCTTGCTCGCATGCGCGCCATCGTGCTGCAGCACGTTCCGCACGAGGGTCCGGCTCGCATTCTGCCGGCCCTTTCGCGCGCGGGGTTCGAGGTCGAACGCCGCGAGCTCTTCGCCGGCGCCAGGGTACCCGCGCTCTCGGACGCCGATCTACTCGTGGTGATGGGCGGCCCGATGGGCGTCGGAGACGTGGGCGACGGACGCTACCCGTTTCTCGCGCGCGAAATCGAGCTCCTCGGCGCCGCGGTCGCGCGTGATTTCCCGACGCTCGGCGTGTGTCTCGGCGCGCAGCTGCTCGCGGCGGCCGCGGGCGCGCGCGTGTATCCGAACACGACCGGGGAACCGCCGCGTCCCATCCGTGAAGTCGGTTGGGGCGCCGTGCATTTCGTGCGCCCGCCCGCCGAGGAACCGGCGCTCGCCGGCCTCGACATGGCCGAAATCGTGCTGCACTGGCACGGCGACACCTATGACCTCCCGCGGGGCGCGACGTTGCTCGCTTCGACGCTCGCCTGCGAAAACCAGATGTATCGGCTAGGCCGCCGCCAATTCGGCCTCCAGTTCCACATCGAGCTCCACGCTTCGGACGTCGAGGCCTGGCTCGCGGCGGACGCCGACTACGTGCGCGGCGCGCTCGGCGTGGACGGCATCGAGCGCATCCGGCGCGACACCGGGCGCTTCATGCCGCGTTTCGAGGAGCGCACGGATCGCTGGCTCGATGCGCTCGTCCGCGCGATGACGGCGTGATTCCGTCATGAGGCCGCTCGGACGGAACGCCTCAGTGCCTCTTGGCTCGGCGAGGTGCTCACTCTCGCGGACAGCGCCGTCGCGTGCGGGCTCGGGTTTCTGCTCGATTCACGGCCCGATCAGCTCGGCTTGAGCGCATTTCCTGCGCTCATCGCCGCTGCAGAGCGCTGCCGGAGTCGCGCAGTCTTCGAGAAAATTTCACAACCGTTCTTCGTCCAGACATAGAGTTCGAGGCAAAGCTCCTCTGTTTGCAAGCGAGTGCGGTAATCTCGGCTTGCGCGTGACGACCGAGGAGAGCGACGAGGGCGCCGAGGACGAGGCACTCGCCTGGCGAAATCAGGTGGCGCAACGCATGCTGCGCGCCCTCTTCTTCATCTTCTTGGCCGGCGGAGGGATCGCCGCGGGGGCCACGCACTCCTCGGCACGTCACGCGCTCGCGCTCGTCGCCCTGATCGGCGCCGGAGTCATCGCGATTCCGAGCTTCACCGGGCGGCCGAGCGGAACGCTGCGCGGCTGGCTGATCGTCCTCCCGTCGATCCTGATTTCTGTCGCGGGCTTTGCGTTCGTCGGGATGCTGTCGGGCCCGGGCGTGTGCATGACGCTCGCGTTGATGCTGGCCGGGCTTCTCCTCGGCCGGCGCGCGATGGCGGGGCTCACGCTGTTCGCGGCGTTGACCGTGTCGCTCATCGGCTGGGCCGTGGTGAGCGGCCGCATTCCCGCGCCGAACGCCCACGACGTGTCCATGACGAACGGCGTCGCGTGGGCCCGCACGCTGTGCATCACGTTTCTCGCCATCCTCTTGTTCGGCGCGTTCATGCTCGCCGTGGTGACGCGCATCGAAGGCGCGCTGCGGCTCGCACGCTCGGAGACGCGACGCCGCGAAAGGGCCGAACGCGCCCGCGCCGAGGCCGAGATCGTGGCGCTCGAATCGAAGCAGCTCGAGATGATCGGGCGCCTCGCGGCGGGCATCGCGCACGACTTCAACAACAATTTGACGGCGATCATGGGTTCGGCCGAGCTCCTCCGCGACGAGCTCGCCGCGGGCAGCGGCGCGCACGAGCTCGCCGGCGGCATCCTGCAGGCGTCGCAGCGCGTGGCGGAGCTCACGCGCCAGCTTCTCGCTTATTCACGCAAAGCACAGATGTTGCTCAAGCCGACGGATTTGCATCGGCTGATCAACGACGCGGTCTCGTTGGTCCGTCGGTCGAGCGATCCGAGTCTCGAGATCGTGACGCGCCTCGACGCGCCGAAAGCCGTGATTGCCGCGGACGCCGCCCTCGTGGAGAGCGCTCTCCTCAATCTGTTCGTGAATGCGCGGGACGCCATGCCCGGCAACGGCACCCTGACCATCGAAACGAGCATCGTGAACCTGCCCGAGGGACCGCCACCCACCGGCGCGTGCGTGCTCATCAAGGTGACCGACACCGGTCGCGGCATCGAGCCGGAGCTCCTGCCGCACATCTTCGATCCGTTCTTCACCACCAAGCCGGTCGGACGCGGCACGGGGCTCGGCCTCGCCTCGGTGTCCGGCACCGTGCGCGCGCACGGGGGGCGCATCGACGTCGCCAGCGAGCTCGGCCGCGGCACGACCTTCTCGGTCTACCTGCCGTGCTCGCAGAGCGGCTCCTGGGAAAAACCCAAGGAGGGGAGCGAAGTCGTTCGCGGCACCGGGCGCGTCCTCCTCGTCGAGGACGACCGCATGGTCGCGCTCACGGCCATCTCGACGCTCCAATCGTTCGGCTACGACGTGACGCACGTCGCCGACGGCAAGGCCGCGCTCGACGCCGTGACCGGCGCCGCCGCGCCGTTCGCCCTGGTGCTTCTCGACTTGCGGATGCCCGGCATGAGCGGTGAAGCGACGTTCGACGCGCTCCGCAAACTCGACCCTCGCATCAAAGTGCTCATCTGGTCCGGCTACGGCGCAGAACAAGACGTGCAGAGCATGCTCGACCGCGGCGCGGCCGGCTTCATCGCCAAGCCGTACCGCGTCGCGGATCTGAGCCGCGCGATCGCGCGCGCGCTCGGCGGGTGACTTCGCGTCAACTACGCACGAAGAGCAGAATCAAAATCACGACCGCGACGAGGCCGAGCCCCCCGCTCGGGTAATAGCCCCAGCCGCGGCTGTAGGGCCACGCCGGAACCGAGAACAGCGCGGCGATCACGAGCAGGATCAGAAGCAGCGTCAACATGGCTGATTTCTCCTTGAAAACGTCGTCTACCCTCAGAACTTACCGATGGCGGCGAGCCCGTACGCACCGGCGACGCGCGTCGGAACGACGTGGAGCTCGAACGCACTCTTCGGCTTGTCCCCGTCGTCGTCCGCGGTTCGCGAGACGGTCGTGTGCTCGATGAAGAAGAACGAGCCGACGATCTCGAGCGCGCCGACTCCCTGCACGATGCCGTCGGTCACGAGCAAAACCTTGTTCAGCTGCTCGTGATTGCACGTCGGGCAGTCGCGCTTGGCAAAGTCGATCCAGGGGCCCGCCACCGGAGCGAACAGGAAACGATCGTCCGGCAGGCTGCTCTCGATGCCGACGACGAGCGCCGGCACGTACGAAAGCCCCAAAGTCCAAATGCCGGAGTGAAGGAGCCCGCGATCGGGACCGGTGTACTCCACGGTATCGACGCGCGCTTGCGCATGGGCAGGCGTCGCGACGGCCAGGCCGAGACCCACGGCAGCAGCCAAAATCCAGGTATTTTGCGCTTTCATGTCGAAGTCCTCTGTCGTTCTCCGCGGGGGGATGGTGCGGAGTTCTCACCCTCCGCCCTCGCAAGAGCGATGCCAGCGCCGCGGGTCGCTGGAAGACGCGCGCCAAGTCGCTCGCCGGGCGTGCGCGCCACACCGGGGCGGCGCGGTGCGCTACTATCGCGCCCCTTTGCGGCTGCGCCTTCCCTACCTCGACGGCTTGCGCGCTCTAGCCGCGCTCTACGTCGTCGCGTTTCACGTGATGATGGGTTTCTCGTCCGACAGCTTGGTCGGTCGGGCGCGTTTTCTCAGACGCGTCTTCGCTTACGGGCACGAGGCGGTGGCCGTCTTCATCGTGCTCTCGGGTTATTGCTTGATGCTCCCGGTCGTCCTGAAGTCGCCGGACCGGTTGCAGGTCGAGTTCGGTCGCTTCATGCGGCGCCGTGCCCAGCGCATTCTCCCGCCTTATTTCATCGCGCTCGCCGTGTCGCTGGCCCTCATCGCCACGGTGGCGCCGCTCCGCGTCGTCGATCACCGTACGATCTGGGCGGATTCGTTGCCCGGCCTCGATCGGGGCGCGATCGCCTCGCATGTGCTCCTCGTGCACAATTGGTTTCCCGCCTACAAGGTGCAGATCAACGGACCGCTTTGGAGCGTCGCGACGGAGTGGCAGATTTACTTCTTCTTTCCGCTCCTGCTCGCGCCCGTGTGGCGTCGTTTGGGTATCCCGGGCGGGCTCCTCGCAGCGGCTGCCTGCGGGTACTTGCCGCTCGCGGTAGCGCCCGTCGCGGCGGACGCCGCCGTCACTTGGTATCTCCTTCTGTTCGCGTTCGGGATGGCCGCAGCGTCCATCGGCTTTTCCCCCGACGAGGTCGCGACGCGACTGCGGACCGCGCTGCCGTGGGGCGCGCTTTCCGCGGTTCTTTGGCTCGTTTGCGCGGGGTTCAGCATGGGCGCAGCGAAGGTTTGGTTCGCGTGGAAGCCGCTCACGGACCCGCTCGTGGGCCTCGCTTCGGCGACGCTCCTGCTTCACCTCACCGCTCGCGCGACGCACGAAGGCGCCCCGCGCGGCGTGCTCTTGGGTGCATTCGAATCGCGCGCGCTCGTCGGCGTCGGCCACTTTTCCTACAGCCTTTACCTCACGCACCTGCCCATTCTCGCGCTCACCGAGCTCGCGCTCGCTCCGCTCGCGTTGCCGCCGCTGCTCGCGGCCTTCGTCCTGCTCGCGCTGGGCGGCGCCGCCTCGCTCGCGTTCGCGTACGTCTTCTTTCTCGGCGCGGAACGCCCGTTTCTCCTGAACCGGTGACGGTCAGAGCGCGCGCGTGAGGATCTTCGCCGCGTCGTCGAGCGTGATGTCGAGACGCTCGCCCATGCGCAAGCGCCGGCTCGCCTTGAGATTGGCCACGATTTGCGGCACTTCCTCCGACCCGAGGGCGTACGCGCCGAGCCGGGTCGGCACGCCGAGCGCCTCGAAGAACTCGACCGTGCGCGCGATCGCCCGCTCCACGCGCTCCTCATTCGAACCGTCGACGATGCCGAACACGCGCGCGCCGTATTGCAGGAGCTTCTCGGTCTTCTGAACCCGCCGATGCTCGAGCACGGCGGGCAACACCACCGCGAGCGTGCGCGCGTGGTCGATGCCGTAGAGCGCCGTGAGCTCGTGGCCGATGTGGTGCGTCGTCCAATCCTGCGGCACGCCGGCGCCGAGCAGGCCGTTCAGCGCGAGCGAGGCCGCCCAGCTGAGATTCGCCCGCACGAGGTAGTCGTTCGGCGAGGCGATTCCGAGCGGACCCTGCTCGAGCAACGTCGAGAGCACGGCTTCCGCCAGGCGATCTCCGAGCGCCGCGCCCACCGGATACGTGAGGTATTGCTCGAGGACGTGAACGAACGCGTCCACGATCCAGTTCGACACCTGGCGTGGCGGTAGTGAAAACGTCGTCTCGGGGTCGAGCACGGCGAAGCGCGGGAAGCAGACGGCGTTCGTGAAGACGACCTTTTGCTTGGTGGCGCGGTTGCTGATTGCGGCCGACGCGTTCGCCTCCGAGCCGGTCCCGGGCGAGGTCATCACGACGCCGAGCGGGAGCGCGTCCTTGAAGCGCCCGCGCGTGAGAGTCGGCCACGGGTCGCCGTCGCTGCGCGCGAGAGCCGCGATCGCTTTCGTCGCGTCCACGACCGAGCCGCCGCCGGCCGCGAGGAGAAAGCTCGCGTTTCGGGAGCGCACCTCTTCGAGGCCGCGGAGCACGCTCGCCACGTCCGGGTTCGGCTCGACGTCCCACACTTCACCGACGAGACGCGAGCCGAGCGCCGCCTTCACCTGCTCGAGCACGCCGTTGTCGCGAATGGAGCCGCGTCCGGCGACGAGGACGACGCGCGCGTCCGCCGGCACTTCCGTGCCGAGGTTTCCGATCTGGCCCTTGCCGAACAGAACGCGCGTCGGATTGTGGAGCGTGAAGTCACGCATCGGTCGCTACGAGGAATGCGCCCGCACGAAGTTTCGCACGAGTTCGAGGGCGCGCGCGTCCGACAAGATCGGGACGTGATCGACGCCGGGCAACTCTTCGTAGGTCGCGCGTGAACCGAGAGCCGCGGCGATGTCGCGGCCTTGCTGAGGCCCGTGAAACGCCGAGTCGGCGTCGCCTTGCAGCACGAGCACCGGCGCGGGCACGTCGGCCAAATAGGGCCGGGTTTGATAGTCCTCGCCCGGGCTCAGCTTCTCCCAAGGCGACCGCGTGAACATCACGATGTCGTTGACGCCGGCGAGGAGCGTGAGCGTGGCGGCGCGCTGCCCTCGCTTGGCGGCCCCGCCGGCCGCGTGCACGGCGAAATGACCGCCGATCGAAAAGCCGATGATGTGCACCTTGCTCGGCGAAATCTTCTCGGCGGCGCAGAGTTGCGCGAGTATTTCGGGAGCGTCGGCACGCAAGCTCGCGAGCTCGCTCCTGCCGTCCGAACCGTCGTAGCCGCGGTACGCGAACACGGCGAGCCCCCAATCCGTATCCCCCGCGAGCCTGATCAGAAACTCCTGTCCGCGCGTGAGCTGCGACTCGTCGTTACCGGGGTAAAACAGGATCCACGGCGCGTTCGGCGAGGTGGGACGGCGAACCAGACCGTTCAGCTTGATGCCGGGCGACACCTCGACGCGCGCCTTCGCCCAGCCGGGCTTCGCGGCGAGGCTCGCGTACGCCGCGCCCGCGAGGGGCCGGCCGAGATATGGGAAGCGCAGCCGGCGGCGCCCGAAAAACCGCTCGTAGAAAGGCAGAAGACCCACGACCACGACCGCCACGCCGAGCACGCTCAACACCGCCCGTCGCTTCACGGGCCTCCCAGCGTTTCGAGTTTCGTCGCCGGAGTGCCGCCGACGCGAGTGTTCGCCTCGACGTCCTTGTTCACGACCGCGCCGGCGTCGATGACCGCGCCGGCGCCGACGGTCACGCCTGGCAGCACGATCGAACGCGCGCGCAGCCAAGCGCCGTCGCCGATCGTCACCGGATTCAGGATCAGCTTGCCGGCGCGGTGCTTCGGGAAGTCGAGCTCGTGCGTGCTCGTGAGCAACATCACGCCCGGCTCGATGGTGACGCGATTGCCGATACGGATGCTGTCGGACAGGTCGAGGATGAGGCCGTCGCCGATCGAGCAGTCGTCACCGATGACGAGCCGCGGCACGAGCCCGGGCGACCCGGTGATCTTCAGGTGCCCATGAATCGCGGTGTGTTCCCCCACGCGAAAACCCGCGAGCCTTAGCAAGCGGCCGCGAAGCTCGCTCGACGCCCGTGGCGGCAAGAGCCCCGACGCGAAGTTGTAAGCGTGGAGTCGCGGATGAATGCCGTAGACCTCGGTTTGCATCGCGTGCAGCGCGCGACGCCAGAGCGGCATGTCTTTCGGTTCGAACCGAGGCTCAGTCATGGCGTAGCTTCTTGAAACGGACGCCGAATTGGCTCGCGTCGGCGAGCTCGACGACGACCGGGATCTGATACTTCGCGAGCCGCTCGCGGCAAAACGCGTTCATGCGCCGCTTGAACAGATCGAGCGGTTCCGGCTGCTTCAGGTTGAAGCGCGCCGCGACGATTTGGCCCATCATGGGGTGCGCTTTGCCGAAGACGGCCACCTCCTCGACGTTCTCGAGCTGCAGCAGCGCGTTCTCGACTTCCGCCGGGTAGACCTTCTGTCCGCCCACGTTGATGAGATCCGACGCACGGCCGAGAATGCGCATGTATTCGCCGTCGACCTCCACGGCGTCTTGCGTGTTGAGCCAGCCGTCGGCGTCGAAGAGCCCGGGCGCGTTCAAGTAGCCGAGCATCGCCGTGTCGGCCTTCACCCACAGGATGCCGTCGACGACCTTGGTCTTGAATTCGTCTCCGGTGAACTTGATGAAGAGCGAGTCGTTGCTCTTCGAGCGCGAGCGCAGCACGCCGAGCTCCGACATGCCGTAGGTCTGGACCAGACTCACGTCGGGGAAAATCTCGTGCAGGCGCTTGAGCGTGCTCTCGGGCATCGGCTCCGTGCCGTAGGCGATCACCTTGAGCGAGGAGAGATCCCGCTCCTGCCAGACGCCCGAGATGAGGAACAGATTCAGGAAGGTGGGCGACGTCGGCAGCGTGTGCACGCGGTGAGCTTCGATCGCCTTGGCCACGAGCTCGGGAGTGCGTTGCGGAACCGTGACGACGGTGCCGCCGCTCGCGAACGTGTTCAGCATCGTGTCGATGCCGCCGATGTGATCGAAGAGCAGGAAGGTGAGCGTCGTCTTCTTCTGCCGCACCTGGCGGAACTTGCCGAGAATCGCGGCAAGATCGTGCAGGATCGCCTTCGGCGAGCCGGTCGACCCCGACGAAAAGATGACGAGGCCGGGATGTCCCCGCTCCACGAGCTTGCGCGTGAGCGGGTTCTTCACCGTGTGCGGCAGCGGCTCGAGCCTGAAGCCGTCCGCCTCGTCGAGCTCGACGAGCAGGGACGCCTCCGCAATCTCGAGAAAATGCGCGCGCTGGGCGCGCATGAGCGGCGTGAGCGGCGCGATCACCGCGCCGAGCTTCATCGCGGCGAGAAATGCGGAACAAGCGTTCGGAGAGAACGAGCCGTCGATGGCGACGACCGAGCCCGAGCCGACGCCGGCCGCGGCGAGCCGCTCCTCCCATTCCTTCGCCAGCCGGACGAGCTCGGCGTAGCTCGCTTTTCGATCGTTCGAGACGAGAGCGATCCCCTCGCCCCATTCCGTCAAACGCTCGAGAAACCAGCTCACCGACATCGGACCGGGCGCGTCAGGTGATGCCGCCCAGGTAGATGACCTGCCCGGTGATGTTGTCGCTCGCGGGGTTGATGAAAAAGTCGCAGACGTTGGCGCAATCCTCGGGCGTGCCGAGGCGCTTCACCGCGAGCCCGTTCACCACCGCGTCGATCTTGTCCTGCGGCACGCCCTTGATCATGTCGGTCATGATCGGCGTCGCACCGAACGAATTGCAGGTGATGCCCCACTGCCCGAGCTCGAAGGCGAGAATGCGCGTGAAGGTGACGACCGCGCTCTTCGACGCCGCATAGACGGCCTCGCCGGCGAGCGCGATGGGCGCGACGATGGTCGTGAAGTTGACGATGCGCCCGTAACGGCGCCGCATCATCACCTTCGCCGCGTCGCGACACACCAGCATCGTGCCGGTCACGTTCACTTCGAGCATGCGGTTCGCGGACTTCGCCGGAGTGAGGAGCACGTGGTTCATGCTCGCGATCGCGGCGTTGTTGAGCACCACGTCGATACGCCCGTGCCGCTTGGTGATGTCGGCGATCATGCCGCGGACGCCCTTTTCGTCGGCCACGTCCACTTGGTGGTGGGTGTAGTGAGCGTCCTTGATGTCGACTTCGCCGCGGCTGCAGCCTTCGACCTGATAGCCCTTCTTCAGATAGTACTCGGCGAGGTAGCGACCGATGCCCTTGCGCGAACCGGTGACGAGCAGAACGGGGCGATCGCTCACGCTCACGGCGCCGCCTCCTGCGCGGTCGCGATCACGTGATCGGTGAGCACGCCGACCGTACGGAAGGGGCTGTTGCGCTGTGACATCGCCTTGTCGCTCGCGAGCGTGATGGAAACGCCGTGGGCGCCTTCCACCCGCTGCTCGATCTCGACGATGAGCTGAACGATGCCGAGCGAATCCAGCACCGCGTCGGTCCCGACGAGTACCGTCTCGTCGCCGACCTTGGCGGGGGCTTCGGTGCCGGTCTGTTCGAACACCTCACGAAGGCTCGCGACCACGATCTCGTAAGCCTGGCTACGCTCAATCATCTGCGAACTTGAACCTTTCTCCACTACCGCCACTTGCCGAGCGGTATCTTACGCGCTCCGGCCAAGAGCGTGTTGGGCGGCACATCTTGTCGCACGACGACGGACGCCCCGATCACGGATCCTGCCCCGACCGTCACGCCGGGAAGGAAGACGGACCGGGAGCCGAGCCAGCAACCGGGACCGATGTAAATCGGTTTCGGCTCGACGCGACTGCCACGCCGTTCCGGGTGCGCTGGATCGTGCGTTCGGGTGAGGAACATGACCTCGTGGCCGACGGCGACGTGCTCGGAGATCGTGATGGGGCCGTCGAGCTCGAAAAAGCAGCCGTAGTTGAGGCCGCAGAGCTCGCCGATCTCGAGTCGCGAGGCGACGTCGCCGGGGCCCGCCAAGGTCGGCATGCCCCAAAATATCGTGGACTTCGCGACGCGGGCCCCCGCAAGCCGGAGCGCCCACGTGATGGCACGAGCGCCGACGAACGGCGGGCAGCGGTGCAGCGCGAGCTCGGACAGCGTGAGCGGAACCAAGGCCATCGATTCAGCGCGCGGCACGCGCGCGGTACGAAAGAACCGTGTTTGTTACCTCGTCCCTCGGTGCGCGTAAAGCGACACCTTGGACTCTTTTGGGCGCACGCTCTCGCCCTTTGAGCTCGGCACGCCTGCACGACGCAACGGCGGTTACTCGTCCGCGAACGTGAACACGCCGTTTCCGCGACACGCTCTCCCTGGAGCGCCGCGCGTTCCCTTCGAGTTTCAACGCATCAACGTCGACGCATCTCGCACTCGCAGACCGTCGCGCTCATCGTCGACGGTCGACGCATCATTCGAGGCCGCACGCTCGTCCACGCATGCAACGAGCAAGCGCACGCAACGGTGGTCGCATGCTCACGAGCCGTCGCACGGGGTCGCGGGCTCACGAACCGCCGCATGCACTCACGCGCCGCGCGCGAACGTTAGGCCGCGCTGCGCAGCTGCGCGAACCCGTTCAACGGGGTGGCGACTCTGCGCTCCGTCATGCGGCGGAGGAGGAGGGATTCGAACCCACGGTAGCCTTTCGACTACGCCGGTTTTCAAAACCGGTGCCTTAAACCGCTCGGCCACTCCTCCGAATCGATCGCTTCGCGAATGTTCGTGCGGGGCGCGCGTTCCTTTCGGCGCAACCATACCGCGATGCGGCGCGAGTCGCTCCCTCCTCGCCCTGTGCAATCTCGGGATCCGATCCCGAAATTGCAAGTGTGCTTCCTCGGCGACCGTCGCCCCCACGAATCCTTCGACGTGCCGCACCGCCCGCGTTCGGAGCGGCCGCGCTTCCGAATCCTTCGACTTAACGCACCGCTCGCGCTCAGAGCACGCTGCGGGACGCGCGAGCTCCGGCGCGGGACGAGCGACTCACGGCGACTTCGTCGGGAGAGGGTTCGACGCTGGCGACGAACTCGAAGAGCTCGCGCAGCTCCGAGACCGACGCGACGTCGGAATCGAGCGCGAAGAGGGCGTGATCGGCGCAGAGCAGCGCGTCGCGCGGTCCGACGGCCACGCCGATGAGTTTGTGTCCGCGGGCGGAATCGGCCCCGAGGGCCTCGCAGAGTTCACAACACTGGCGCATGACCGTACCTTCCCCACCCGCGGCCGACGGGCCAAGTTCCAGGCAATCTGGCCACCACGAACGCCCCGTGTTAGGCCACGCGCCGAGTCAAGCCATGTACCTCGCCACCCGCAACAAGCCGCGCAAGACGAACCGCAAGCGCTCCGTCCGTTACAAGGCGAAGCTCTCCGCGAAGAACCGCGGCCGCCGCAAAGGCCTGCAGAAGTAACGCTCCGGAGCGCGCTTCCAAGAGCCAAGGGCTCGCAGCGCGAGTATCGGCCGGCGGGACGGCCTGCAGACGCTCGCCTCAGAACTCGTCGTCGTTGCCGTAGCCGCGGGCGCGGACGGCGGTCTCGTGGTCGAACCCGGTGCGCGCGAGCGCGGCGAGATCGCGGCGCCGATTTTCGAGGCGCTCCGCCTCCGGACGAAACGGTCCGAGCCGGCGCCGGCGCACGAACGCGCGCGCCGCTTCGAGCTCCGCGCCGGGCGACGAAGCCACGCTCGCCTCCGCGACCCCGCCCGTGATGCCGCGTTGCCGGAGCTTCTGCACGATCGCACGCCGTGAACCGCCGCGCGCCTTCAGCCGCTCGGCGAGATTTTCCGCGAAGCGCTCGTCGTTCAGCAAGCCGGACGCCTGGTAGCGCTCGAGCAGCACTTCGAGCTGGCGCTCAAGCTCGGCCTGATCGCCGCCGCGTCGGCGAATGGTCTGGCGCAGGTGCGCTCGGAGCTTTTGTACCGAGCAGTCGAAACGGTTCAGGTAACGCAGCGCGGCGGCTTCGAGATCGGCGGGCTCGAGCGGCTTCTGAGAGCGCGCCTTCGGCGTCACCCGCCGCGCCGAAGCTCGTTGAGCACGAGCCTGCTCACCGCCTTCAACGTATCGAACACCCCGACTCCCGAGCGCGCGTTCGCCTCGAAATCCGGCACGTTCATCGGATTGATGAGCGCACGGAGCTCCTCGACGGGCACGACGTTCGGCAAATCGCGCTTGTTGTACTGGATGACGTACGGAATCTTCTCGAGCGAGTAGCCCTGCTCGGCGAGGTTCGTCCGGAGGTTCTCGACGCTCTCTTGGTTCGCTTCGAGGCGCTCCATTTGCGAGTCGGCGACGAAGATGACGCCGTCCACACCCTTCAGGATGAGCTTGCGGCTCGCGTCGTAGAAGACCTGGCCCGGCACCGTATAGAGGTGGAACCGCGTCTTGAAGCCGCGGATCTCACCGAGCGAGAGCGGCAGGAAGTCGAAGAACAACGTGCGCTCGGTCTCCGTAGCGAGGCTTATCATCTTGCCCTTCGCTTCAGGATTCGTGCGTTCGTAGATGTACTGAAGATTCGTCGTTTTGCCGCAGAGACCGGGACCGTAGTAGACGATCTTACAGTTGATCTCCCGGGCCATGTAATTGATGAAGCTCATGGCCGGGCACCCTCAGCGTTCATCTTCTGGCGACGTTGCATGCTCAGTCGTTGAACAGGTTGTCGATGTCCTCGTCGGTGATCTCGGCGAACGGTGAGTCCCCGCCCGGCTCCTGAACCTTGCTCAGGAGGGCCTCGAAAATCCGGTTGAGCTCGTCGCTCGCTTTGCGCACGCGCAGACGAACCAAGCCGAGGCTCGACTTCGAGTCGAAGATGACGACCAGGATGACCCGGTTGCCGACGAGCTGGATGTGGATGTTCGCCTTTTCGCCTTCGTGAAACTGCGTCGCGAACTCGTTCTCGCGCAAAAGCTTGGCGATCCCGCCCGTGGCGGCGATGTTGCCGGCGGTCAGCGACGCGAGCGAAGTGGTGTCGATGTTGTCGACCTCGCCGCTCGCGGCGATGAGCTGACCGTTCTTGTCGACGATGAAGACGACTTTGGCGTTCGCTTCCCGAACCAGACGGTCCACGACCGCCTGGATCTGGTTGAACTCCTCTTCGTACATCACCATCTGGGGATTGACCATCACGCCTCCAGCAGCCCGGCCGACCTCACAACTTCAGCCATCTCGCTCATGATCTAGAGCGAACACTTGTAACTGACCCCCCTCGAGCGGACAAGGGCGAGAGCATCTTTCAGGCGTGAAAAGGCAAGCCGAGCACCGCGTTTCCGACGGCTACGATGTGGGCGTCGCCTTTCCGTCTCGCTCACCCCGTGCGCGTGCAGGGCCGGCCGCCCGGCGGCCTGATGGGCGCCCGGGCTTTGCTCGCGACCCTCTAAGCGCTACGAGGCTACGTTCAATCAGGAAATCGGCCGTGAAGTACAGCTCGCACTCGCTCGTCGCCGCACTCGTCCTCTCGGCGGCGCTTCCCGCTCTCGCGCAGAGCCCATCGTTTCAGGCCGATCTCGCGACGCGCCAAAAGGAGCTTGCGTCGGCGCGCGGTCCGGAAGCGTACGCGGCCCTGCGTCGCATCTGGTCCAGCTGGGATCGCGCGAGCCCCGCGCAAGTCGAAGAAACGCTGCTCGGCGCGACCGAGGAGAAGACGCTCTCCGCACCGGTGCGCGTGTACGCAGGTGTGCTCGCGGCGCTCGCTCGGTTTCGCCGCGGCGACGTGAAGGCGGCGCACGACGAAATCGCGGCGCTCGGGTACATCGACCGCTTCCTCGTGATCGGGCCGTTCGACAACGAGGGCAAAGCCGGGCTCGACACGCCGTTCGGTCCGGAGCTCGCGCTCGGCTCGCCGATCGTCCCGGGACGCGCCGAATCGGGCAAGGAACGACCGGTGCGCTGGCGCGCGGTGCCGCAGGAGTTTTCGCAGGGTTTCGTGAGTTTCGGCTCGCTGCTCCGCCCCGATCAAAAGGTCTGCGCCTACGCCACCACCTTCGTTCAGGCGGCGAAGAACACGAAGACGCCGCGCCCGGTCAGCGCGTGGATCGGCAGCGGCGGCGCGTTCAAAGTGTTTTGGAACGGAACCGAGGTGCTCAAATCGAGCGTCTACTCGGGTCACGATTTCGACCGCTACGCCGTGCCGGTCACGCTCGAGCCGGGCACGAACGCGCTCACCGTGAAGATCTGCGGCGACGAGAGCCCCCCGGTACTTTCGGTACGCCTCGCGGACGCACACGGCGCTCCCGACCCCGGCATCACCTTCACGAACGACGTCGCCGCGAGCGCGCAGGCCGCCGAGCTCGTCACGAAGCTCACCAAGGCCGACAAGAGCAAGCTCACCAAGGCCGGCAAGAGCAAGGGGCACAAGAGCGACGAGGACGACGACGCCGTCGACGTCGCGAAGCACCCGCAGGGCGGCGTCGAAGGCCCGGTGCAGGCGTTCGATGCGCTGACGAAGGGCAACGCCGGCGCCGCGAACCTCGAAGCGTACGCGCGCTATCTCTACGAAACCGACGGAGACGACCCGGCCGAGCACCTCGCCCGCGACCTCGCCGAGCGGGCGAGCGACAAGGAACCGACCGTCAAGCGCCTCCTCCTCGCCGCGGCGCTCGCGGAAGACAACAACCAGCGCGGCGATTGGATCACGAAGGCCGAAGCGCTCGAGGGCAAGCGCGAACCGAGCCGCGACGTGCTGCTCGCGCGCGCCATTCAGCGGCGCGCGAGTCCGAGCTTCGACGAGGCGTTCCCGATTTTCGAGCGCCTGGTGCGGCGCGACCCCGACGACGTTTCGGCCATTCAAGGCCGCGTCGAGCTCTATGCGCTCGCGGGGATGCCGCGCACGGCGCTCGCGACGCTCGAGCACGCGCTCGAGCGGAATCCGCACGCCGTAAACCTCCTGAACCTCTACGCGTCGACTTTGCGTTCGCTCGGGCGCACCACCGAAGCGACCGAAGTCGAGGCGCGCTACAGCGGGCTCCGTTTCGACGACAGCAGCTATTTGAGCCAGATGATGGGCCTCGCCGTCGCGCGGAACGATCGGCCCGCGGCCGAGCATTGGGCCGAGCGGCTCGTCGCGTCGCACCCGGGCGATCTCTGGGCGCTCGACACGTCGGCGCACGCGTACCGGGTGCTCGGCGAAGCCGATCGCGCCATCGCGACGTATCAGCGCGCCCTCGCGCTCGCGCCGGAAGACGTGGGCACGCTGCGAACGCTCGCCGATCTCGACGGCGAGCTCGGTCGCACGGACGCGCAGCTCGTGCTCCTCCACGAGATCCTGCGCATCAAGCCGCAGGACAAGACCGTGCGTGACTACGTCGAGCACGTCGAGCCGAAGAAGCCGCGACCGGACGAAGCCTATGCCTGGGCGCCGGAGCGCTTCTTGCCGCTCCGCCACGCGCCCGCGCAGGGTCAAAACCGGCGGACGCTGCGCGATCTGACCGTTTCGACCATGTTCGAGAACGGGCTCTCGAGCCAGTACCGCCAGATCGTGTTCCAGCCGCTCACGGACGCGGCCGCCGCGAGCGCGCGCCAGTACGGCTTCGTTTACGAAACGTCGACGCAGGCCGTCGAGCTTCGCGGCGCCAAAGTGTATCGCGGCGACGGTCGCGTGGACGAAGCGATCGAGTGGGGTGAAGGGCCCGCGGACGATCCGTCGATCTCGATGTACACGTCCGGACGCGCGTTCTACGTCCAGTTTCCGCGACTCGAAGCGGGCGACGTGGTCGAGCTCCGCTATCGCGTGGACGACGTGACGCCGCGCAACGAGTTCAACGACTACTTCGGCGAGATCGTCGAACTGCAGAGCACCGATCCGACGGCGAACGCCGAGTACGTCGTCGTGACGCCGAAGGCGCGCACGCTCTATTACGACAGCGACGTGCCCGGCCTCACGCAGAGCGTGACGGAGAGCAACAACCAACGAATTTACCGGTTTTTCGCCGAGAAGGTGCCGGAGCTCGACACCGAGCCGGCCATGCCGCCTCTGCCCGAGCTCCTCGGTTTCGTCCACGTCTCCACGTACAAGAACTGGGACGATCTCGATCGCTGGTACTGGGGGCTCGTCAAAGACCAGTTCGATCTCGACGAGGACACGCGCAAGCTCGCGCACAAGATCGTCGAGGGCAAGAAGACGGAGCGCGAGAAGATCGCGGCCATCTACGATTGGGTGACGAAGAACACGCGCTACGTCGCGCTCGAGTTCGGCATCTACGGCTACAAGCCGCACCGCTGCGTCCAGACGATCACGCGCGGCTGGGGCGACTGCAAGGACAAGGCGACGGTGCTCGTGACCCTGCTCCGCGAAGTCGGCGTCCCGGCGACGATGGTCGTGCTGCGCACGCAGCTGAAGGGCGGACTGCGCTCCAAAGTCGCGAGCTTCGCGCCGTTCGATCACGCGATCGCGTACGTGCCGTCCGAGGACCTCTACCTCGACGGCACGGCCGAATACACGGGCATCGACGAGCTGCCGCGCATGGACCTCGGCGCGCTCGGCCTGCAGGTGAACGACGGCAAAGGGAAGCTCGTGACGATTCCGACGCCGCCGCCCGACAAGAACTTCATCGAGCGCGAGATCCACGCGAAGATCCAGAAGTCGGGCGAGTCGAAGCTCACGCTCGACTACCGCACGGCGGGTTACACGGCCGCCGAGCTCCGGCGCCAGTACCACGCGGAATCGGTGCGGCGGGAACGCATCAACCACGACATCGGCGGCGAGCTCCCCGGCTTCGTGATCGCGCCCGGCGCGCAGGGCCTCACGACGAGCAACCTCGACGACGCGAGCGAACCGGTGCACATCCACCTCGAGGGCACGGCGCCGTCCTACGCGCGGCGCGAAAACAGCCAGCTCTCGATGGCGGTCACGAATTCGTTCCGGCTCACGCCGGCGTACGCGTCGCTCTCGCAGCGGCGTGAGGACGTGTGGCTGCTCTCGCCCGCGGAGCTCCGCGATACGTTCGTGGTGGACCTGCCGCCCGGCGCGAAAATCGTGAGCCAGCCGGAGACGACGAAGCTCGACGGCCCGTTCGGTTGGGTGACGATCAACGTGGAAAAACAAGGCGATCGGATGACGGTGAAGACGCGCGTCGGCATGCGCGTGCAGCGGGTGGCGCCGGCGGACTACCCGGCGTTCAAGCGCTTCTGCGAGGACGCGGATCGCGCGCTCAGTGCGCGTCTGGTGGTGGAACCGTGAGGGCGCCGCGTTTGCGCTTCTCCGCGGCGCTCCTCGCCGCGTGTAGTCTCGTGCTCGGCGCGTGCGCGACCGAGCAGCGAGTGCCGGAGCCGAAGGTCGCGGAGCTACGACGCTCGGCGCCGGCGTCGGCGGACGGCGAACTCGTCGGACGCTGGCTGCTCGGCGAGCTCCTGTCGCCGGACGGCGACGCGCGGCGAGCGGCTTCGGCCCGCAAGCGCCTCGACGAGCTCGGCGCGAAGGGGTTACTCGCGAATCTCGCGCGCGGCTTCGACGACTCCGAGCACGGCCGCCTCTCGAAGGTCTCGGCGTCGCTCCTGTCGGTGGTCGAAGCGGCCCGCACGTCGAAGGATCCGCGGGCGCCGCTCTTCGCCTGGTACGCCGCGCACGAGGCGGCCGGCTACCGCCACGCTTCGCCGGACTTTTGGCGGCAAAATCAGGCGCGCGTCGAGGGTCTCATGCGCGAACCGGGCGGCATCGGCTGGCGCGCGCGGCTCGAGCTCGCCGAGTGGTGGGCCGACGAGACGCGCGCCGCCGCCGTCGCCGACGCCGACAAGCGCACGGTCGAGCAGCAGGGGTGCCTGACGGAGGTGCGCCTCGCGGGGCCGTTCGGGCGCAACACCCCGCGTGACACGCTGCGCACGTTCCCGCCCGAGCTCCCGGGCGCGTGGGCGGCGAGCTGGGCGCCGGACGCCGAGACGGGCGAGCCGCCGCGGCTGCTCAAGACGACCGTGCACGGCTGCAGCGTCGCCGCCGACGAGCCCGTGCCGGACGGCATCACCTACGCGGAGACGTTCGTCGACGTCGATCAGCCGACGAATCTGGTGCTCGCCGCGCAGGGCGCGTTCGCGCTGTGGGTGGACGACACGCTCGTCCTGCGGCGCGATCTGCGCGAGTGGGGCGCGTGGCTCCGTTTCGGCGTGCGGCTCGATCTCGACGCCGGGCGGCACCGCATCGTGGCGAAACTCGGCTCCGCGAGCACGTCGCTCCGGCTGCTCTATCCCGACGGCAGGCCGTACGGAAAATCGGGCAGCGCCGAGCCCACGCGGCCGTACGTCATGCACGCGCCGCGCGGCGTGACACCCGACAACGTGCTCGACGCCTGGGTGAGCGGCGACGGCGTGAAGGATCCGGGCGACGACCTCGTGCGCTACTTCGGCGCCGAGGTCGCCGAGATCGACGACCAATCGGACGTGGCGAGCGTCTTGCTCCAGCCGCTCGTCGCCGCGCCGGCGCACGCGACGGGCTCGGCGCTCTCGGCGGCGGCCGCGTACGTGCAGGGCGATCCGATCTTCGCCGACACGGAGCGGCGCGATCTTTCACGCGAGCTCGGCGAGAACGCGGTGAAGAAAGATCCGGCGCTCTGGCAGCCGCGCCTGGCGCTCGCGGCGAGCGAGAGCGAGCGCACCGGACCGACGGAAGCCGCGCGCGACGTGGCGGCCCTGGTCGATCAATTCCCCGAAGTGCCCGCGGTGCTGAGCGAGCTCGCGGATCTCTATCACCAGCTCGGTTGGACGGCGGAATTCGCCGCGGCCGCGCGCCAGCTCGAACACCGCTTCCCCGACGATCCGGACGCGCTCGAGCAGGCCGTGACGGTGCACGACCAAGAAGGCGAACCCGCGCAAGCCGACGCGCTCGTCGCGCGGATCCTGAAGCTCGACCCGGACAACGAGATCGCGCTCGGGCGCGCGCTCGAACGCGCCGACTACAAAGCCGCGCTCGCCGAGCTCGAGCGTCTGGCCAAGCGGCGGCCCGATCGCAAGGACATCGCCGAGCGGATTCACGACGTGATGGTGCGCGCCGGCAACGAAGCCGAGACGTGGAAAAAGCTCGAAGCGGCCATCGCCAAGGATCCGCGCGAGGACGAGCCGCGCCTCGCGCTCGCCGACGCGCGTTACGCCGAGGGCGACCGCCAGGCGTTGATCAAGGCCGTGGTCGAATCGGTGCAGCACGGCGCGCCGACCGCGCGCCTCGAGGCGGCGATCGATCTCGTGGAAGGAGCGACCGAGCTCGCGCCGTATCGCATCGACACGAACGCCGTCATCCGCGAATTCGAGCATAAAAAGCAGGACCTGGCCGGCACCGCCGCGCGCGTCCTCGATTACTCGGCGCT
This sequence comes from Polyangiaceae bacterium, assembly GCA_035499895.1. Taxonomy (GTDB): domain Bacteria; phylum Myxococcota_A; class Polyangia; order Polyangiales; family Polyangiaceae; genus PMG-095. The sequence goes on from DATJXW010000090.1 coordinate 49,690, forward strand.
CTGGATCCACAACGACGGGTCGAGCCGCCTGCTCGAGCACGAGATCGTGCGCGTGCAAACGGCCGAGGCCATCGGCGACATGGCGGAGCAGCCGCTCCGCGCCGGCAGGTTCTTGAAGCTCCGCGTGATCAAGCAGGACGGGAGCATCCTCGAGCCGGAGGTCGTGCAGGGCAAACCGACGGTCACGATGCCGCACCTCGAGGTCGGCGACTACATCGAGACCGAGCGCATCGAGAGCAACGAGGGCGACGGACGCCACGGCGTGCACTACGTCGGGCCGCGCTGGTTTTTTCGCGAGGAGAACATCGCGTACGCGCGCAGCGAGTTCGTCGTGATTTCTCCGAGTGAACGCACGCTCCAGATCGAGACGCGCAACGACGTGCCGCCGCCCGCCGTGACCGAAGGCGGCGGCCTGGTCGTGCGGCGCTGGCGTGTGGATTCGAGCCCGGCGGCGCCCGTCGAACCGTTCGGGGCGCCGATCACCGAGTTTTTGCCCAGCGTTCAGATCGGCTGGGGCGTGTCGCTCGACTCCACGCTGCGCGCGCTCGCCGACTCCGCCGACGATCTCACGCCGATCGATCCGCGCGTGAGGGACATCGCCGAGCACGTCGTGGCCCCGCTGCCGCCCGGCGCGCGCGCGGAACGCGCCCAAAAACTCTATCACTGGGTCACCGCCAACGTCGAAGAGGGCCAGGAGTCGGACGGCCGTCGTGTCGTCGTGAGCAAGAACGGCAACCTCTGGCGCGGTTACCTCGCGCTCTGCCGCTCGCTCGGGATTCAGGCCGACTACGCGGTCGTGCAGAACCGGCTCACGCTCCCGCCGACCGGCCCCTTCTCGAACTCGATGCAGTACACGCAGCCGCTCCTCCGCGTGCGTTCCGAGAAGGGCGACCTCTGGCTCACGCTCGGCTCGAAGCACGCGCCGTTCGGCTACGTCCCGGCGGAAGTGCGGGGCATGCCCGCCGTCGTCTTCGCAGGCGACACGTGGGAGACGACGCGTTCGCCGGCCGCGGGCACGCTCGACCGCGCGTCCACGGAGGGCACGGCGAAGCTCGCCCCGGACGGCTCCGCGACGCTGAGCTTGACGCAGACGTTCCAGGGCAAATACGCGACCGGGCTCCGCACCGTCCTCGCGCAGATGCCGGAGCGGCAAATCCGCGACGCGATCGAGGGGCGCCTACTCGGCTCGGCGCTTCGCGGCGTCGAGCTCGTCGAGTACCACATCGAGGGCGTGAACGACCCCGATGCGCCGCTCCGCATCGTGACGCAATCGCGCGTGCGATCCTTCGCGCAGTCGGTCGGAGCGACCCTGATGCTCTCGGCGCCCGGCTTCACGCCGCGCCTCGCCCAGTTCGCGACGCTCCCGGTGCGGCAGACGCCGCTCCTCATGGTGGAGTCCGTCGCGCAGGACGTGAAAATCGCGATCGAGTTGCCGCCCGGCAGCACGGTGCAAACCGCCGTCCATCCGACCAAGCTCGCGAACGGCGAGCGGCACGTGGAGGTCGACGACGCGGTGCACGGGCAGACGCTCGTGTTCGAGCGGCACTTGAGCTTGCCCGCGGGCCGCATTCAGCCGAACGAATACGGCGCGTTCCTCGAGTTCACGCGCCAAGCGGACGAAGCCATGGCGGCGAGCGTGCGCGTGCGAACCGGCAAATAGCCGCTACTTCGAGCTCTTGCGCATCGATTCGTCGGCTTCTTTGATGCGCTTCTCGATGCGCGCCTTCACTTCCGCGGAGTCGGCCGAGAGCTTCTTCCACTCCTCGGCGCGCTTGATGCGGTCGGCGGCGGTCGCCGGGTAACCTTTGGCCTCCGGCGACGACTCGAGGAACTGCTGATACGTCTTCCAGCGCTCGACGGAGTCGTCGTACGCCTTCTGCCGCTCTTTGAGATCGGCGAGCAAAAAGAGGATCTTGCCCTTCAGGTGCGGATCCTTTTCGGCGAAGCGGAGCGCGGTTTGCCACGACTCCTCCGCTTCCGCGAAGTTGCCCTTCGCGAGCTCGGCCTCGCCCATCCGGTAGTGCCCGAGCGGGCCGTTCGGATTCTTCTCGATCTCTTGCCGGTAAGCGGCGATGGCGCCGTCGAAGTCGCGCGCGATGTACGCGCTGTCACCCTTCTGCACGGTGGGTGAGTACGGACTCGGACCTGGACGCGGCACGGCGGCCGGCGGTGAGCTCGGCGCGGGGGACGTCGCTTTCGCGGCGGCGGCCGGTGCGTCCCCGGAGCCGTCCGCTTGCGGCCCCTGAGCGTGAGCAGAAGCGCACAGAGTCACCGTGACCAGAATGAGTCGAACCGGGGTCAAACGCTTCATGCCACCAGGCTAACACGCGCCCCGGAGCGTCCAAAACAGCATGTTTTTCGCCGATTCGAGCTGGTGAGCCCGCGGCGCCCAGACAATCCACAGGTTGTGGACGAATTGGGGCCTTAGGATGGGACGGTGACGGTCGGAGCCTACCCGTGGAAGAGCCTCGAGCGCGTCCCGCGGCAAGCGCTGCGGCGAGTGAGAGAGCTGCGTGAGCACGCGGCGGGGTTCGTGCCCGAAGGGATCGACGGCGTGCTCACGACCATCGTCGGCGCGCCCGTCGCCCTCGCCGCGGCCGGCCTTGCGCTCGGCGCGCCCGAACGGCATCTGAGCGAGCTCGGGCTCGCGTGGGGCGAGACTCGCGTGACAATCGGCGCCGAACCGGCGCTCGTGACGGCTTTGCTCGAGCGCGTCCTCGCGCGGCCGCTCGCCCTGCCGCGCCCGAACGCCGAGCTCGATCCGAGCATCGCCGGCGCGTTCGCCGCGCTGTGCGTCGAGGTCGCGCGGCGCGTGACGAGCGAGCCCGTGACGCTCGCGGGGCCGCTCGAGGCGAACGCCGAGACGCTCCGCGTGCCGCTTCACGTCCATCTCGACGAGCGCACCTACGCCGCCTACGCGCTCGTCGAAATTGGCGCGCGCCCGACGCGCGAGCTTGTCGCAGCGGACCTGGCAACGCTCGGCGACTTGCCGCTCGCGGTGCCGGTGGTGGTCGCGGCCGCGCTCGCGACGCGCGAAGAGCTCCGGCGCCTCGCGCCGGGAACCGCGTTCGTCCCCGGTGCGGCATGCTGGGTGGACGCGGCCGGCGTCGGGCGCGGCGTGCTCGTCGCCGCGCGCGGCGAGCGCGGTGCTTGGGTCGAGCTGACGCCCGACGGTCGTCTCGTGCTACGGGAAGACATCGCCGAGCTTTCGCACGACGGAGCGGAAAGTGGGGCCAGCATGTCCGAACCGGACGACGTGAATCAGACGCTCGTGGACGCGGCGCTCGACGCGCCGGTCGTGGTGCGCGTCGAGCTCGGCGTGGTCAGCATGCGCGCGGCCGATTGGGCGCGGCTCCGTCCCGGCGACGTGCTCGAGACCGGACGGCGCGTGGCCGAACCGGTCTTGCTCCGTATCGCCGGGCGCGTGGTCGCGCGGGGCGAGCTCGTCGACGTCGACGGGGAGGTCGGCGTGCGGGTGCGCGAGCTCTTCGGCGACGAAGCGGAGGGCTGAGCGCATCGTGTCCGAGGCTGACGCCATCGTCGGCTCCGAGCTCGACGCGCTCGCCGAGCGACTGCGCGCGGTGAAGGAACGCATCGCGCGGGCGTGCGAGGAGCGCGTCGGCCTGCCGCACGCGCGCCTGCTCGCCGTTTCGAAAGGTCAGCCGGCGAGTCTGATCCGCGCGGCTTACGCGCTCGGTCAGCGCGACTTCGGGGAAAACTACGTGCAAGAGCTCGCGCAGAAAGCCGAGACGCTGCGCGATTTGCCGGAGCTTCGCCTGCACTTCATCGGCCACCTGCAGCGCAACAAGGTGAAGCACGTGGTGCTCCACGCCGCGGCGGTGCACTCGGTGGATTCGCTCACGCTCGTCGACGAGCTCGAGCGCCGCATGCAGGGCCGCGAGGTGGCACCCGGCAAGCGCGCGTTCGGCGACGATCCGCGCCTGCCGATCCTGGTCGAGGTGAGCATCGCGGGCGAAACGCAGAAGAGCGGCTGCCCGCCGGCCGAGCTCGGCGCCTTGCTGGCCGCGGCGGAGCGCGCCTCGAGCTTGCGTCCGATCGGGCTCATGTGCGTACCGCCTCTCACGGACGAGCCGAGCGGGTCGCGACCGTACTTCGACGCGCTCGCCCGACTGCGCGACGAACACGGCGGCCGCGAGCGCCTGCCGGAGCTCAGCATGGGCATGACCGCCGACTTCGAGCACGCCATCGCCGCCGGCTCGACCCTCGTGCGCGTCGGAACCGCGATTTTTGGGGCGCGCAAGCCACGCCCGCCGCAGGCGGGTTGATGGCGCGCGGACGCGGAAAGACGCCGCCCGAAGCCCCGACCTTGCTCGCCCACGCGGCCGCCCGCGGCTCGTTCGGAGGACCACCGGCGCCGCTCGCCGAGCGCATGCGCCCCCGCAGCATCGACGAGATCGTCGGACAAGAGCACCTCCTCGCGCGCGGCAAGCCGCTCCGCGAAGTGATCGAGAGCGATCGGCTGCCGTCGCTCGTCTTGTGGGGACCGCCCGGCTCGGGCAAGACGACGCTCGCGAGCGTGATTGCACGGCGCACCCGCACCGAGTTCGTCGCGTTCTCGGCGGTGCTCGGCGGCGTGCAGGAGCTCCGCGAGATCATCGAGCAAGCGCGCGAACGCCGCTCGTATCAAGGTCGCGGCACCACGCTCTTCGTCGACGAGATCCATCGTTTCAACAAGAGCCAACAAGACGCCTTCTTGCCGCACCTCGAGAGCGGCACGATCGCGCTCATCGGCGCGACCACGGAAAATCCCTCGTTTGCCGTGAACGCCGCGTTGCTCTCGCGCTGCCGCGTCTTCCGGCTCGAAATGCTGAGCGAAGCCAACGTGGTCAGCGTGCTCGAGCAAGCGCTTTCCGACGTGGAGCGCGGTCTCGGCGCCCGCGGGCTCGCCGCGGAACCCGACGCCCTCGCGCTGCTCGCTCGCGCGGCGCGCGGCGACGCACGGCGCGCGCTCGGTTTGCTCGACGTCGCCGCCGCGCTCGTGCCCGAAGGCGAAACGCGCATCGATCGCGCGCTCGTCGAGCGCGCGGGGGAAAATCGCACGTTGCTCTACGACAAGAGCGGCGAAGAGCACTACAACGTCTCGAGCGCGCTCATCAAATCACTGCGCGGCAGCGACCCGGACGCCGCCCTCTATTGGCTCTTCCGCATGCTCGAGGCCGGCGACGATCCGCTCTTTTTGCTGCGGCGGCTGATCATCTTCGCGAGCGAAGACGTCGGCAACGCCGACCCGCGCGCGCTTTCGGTGGCGGTCGACGCGGACGCCGCGTTTCGGCGCGTGGGCATGCCGGAAGGCGCGTACCCGCTCGCGCACGCTTGCCTCTATCTCGCGTCGTGTCCGAAGTCCGCGGCCGTGAAGGTGGCGATGAGCGCCGTGCGCGCGAGCATCGCCGACCGCGGCGCGCTACCGGTCCCGAAGAAGCTCCGGAACGCCGTCACCCGCCTGATGCGCGAGGAAGGCTACGGCGAAGGCTACCAATACCCACCCGATCACGAGGGCAGCTACGTTGCCGGCGAGACGTACCTGCCGGACGAGCTCGCCGGCACTCGCTTCTATCAGCCGACGGAGCAAGGCCTCGAAAAGCAGATCAAAGAGCGCCTCGAACGCTTACGCCGGCGCGATGGATAACGTCACGCACGCGCTCGCGGGCATGCTCGTCGCCGACGCGACGGTCGAGATACTCACGCCGCGCGGCTCGGTCCCGGATCCGGCGTTTCGGGGTCGCGCGCGGTGGGCGAGCGCCATCGCGAACAATCTGCCGGACCTCGACTATTTCTACAGCGGCATCACGCCGGGCCGTCTCGGCTATTTGCTGCATCACCGCGGGTACACGCACACTTTCGGCGTCGGCATGGCGATGGGGCTCGCGAGCTTCCTCGTGCTCCGGTGGATCTGGCGTCGTCGCGCGCTCGCGCGCCGCGAGCTCACCACGTTGCTCGCACTGTCGCTCGTCGGGCCGTGGATCCACGTAGCGATGGATTTTTCGAACAGCTACGGCGTGCACCCCTTCTGGCCGTTCTACAGCGGCTGGTTTTACGGCGATTCCATCTTCATCACCGAGCCGCTCTACTTCCTCGCGACGGTTCCCGCGCTCGCCCTCGCGAGCGAGTCGCGCGCCGGGAAGCTGCTGCTCGGTGCCATCGTGCTCTTCGGCGTCGGGCTCGCGTGGGTCACGCGCTTCGCGGGCGTCGGCGTGGCGAGCGCGTTGACGTTCGGCGCGCTTGCGTGCGCTGCGCTCACCTATTTCACGCGTCCGCGCTGGCGCACCTGGCTTGCCGTCGCGTTGTCGGGGTGCGTGACCCTCGTCTTCTTCGGCGCCTCGCGCGTCGCGCGCGCCCGCGTCGTCGAAAGCGCCGCGGCGCCGAACCGCGCTCACCCGATTCGCGTGGTCGACGCGAGTCTCACGCCCGCCCCGTCGAACCCGTTTTGTTGGAGCGCGATGGCGGTGGGCACGCGGGGGGATCGCTACGAGCTCCTCGTGGCGACGGTCTCCGTCGCGCCGCGGCTCGTGCGCACGGAGGACTGTGAGCTCGAACCGACGGGCCACAGCCTCGCACTTGCGCTCCCGAGCGTGAATGCGACGCCGAGCGTCCGTTGGGACGGCGAATGGTCGCACCCGTTGTCCGAGCTGCGCGAACTCTGGTCGACGAACTGCGAGGCCCGCGCTTACCTGCGCTGGGCGCGCCTGCCGTTTTGGCTTCGGCCGACCCAACACGAGCTTTTTTGGGGGGATTTGCGCTACGACCGCCACGCGGGACTCGATTTCGCGGAATTCGTGGGAACAATTCCGCCCACGGGCTGTCCGCGCTTCGTGCCGCCGTGGATCCCACCGCGACACGAGCTCTTGTTCGAGGAGTAACGTCACCGCGTGCGACCGAATGCGCTCCTGTTCTCGATCTTGTGTGGGTGTCAGAGCCACGTCGCCTTCGCGCCCGAGGCCCACGACACGCCGGAAGCGTGCGAGGCGCGCAAGCAGAGCTTGGTCAACCTCGTCGCCGCGATGCCCGAGCGCGCTTTAGCGACCGATTTGCATACGGATCTGCCGCAAACGTCGCTCGGCACGGCGCCCGGTGCCGGTCCCGTGCTCGAAGTGACCGAGTCGTCGCTCGCGCTCGACGGTGAACGGCTCGATCCGGCGGCGTGGGCCGCGAGGGCCAAGACGTTGCCGGAGCACGGCGTGCTGTACGTCGCCGCGGCGTACGACACGACGATTCACGCCGTGCGGACCGCCGTTGCCCCCGTTCCCTCGAACACGACCCTGAAGCTCCTCGTCCGCACGCCCGGCGCGCCCCTGCCGGATGCGAACAAGACGAGCCGGGGTGACGAGCTCGCCGCTCGCGTCCTTGCCGCTGCCGATCCAGCGCAGCGAAAAGCGCTCGCCGAGCAAGGTTATGCGGAATTCTCGAACTGCCCGGCGCTCGCCTCGGCCGTCGCGGCGGCGGGGACCGTGCCGTCGAACGCGCGCTGGCCGAAGCTCCGAGCCGGCCTGAGCGAGGCGCTGCCCGCGTGCGCCTGCAGCTCGATGGATGCGCCGGCGCTCCGCGCGCTCGTTTCGGCCGAACAGCGCGCAGGCACGGCGGCGCTCGCCGCGTTGCCGCTCGACTTCGTGCGTGACGAGCGCTGCGACGCGAGCATGGGCCTGCGATCCGTGAAGCGTTTGCTCGAGCAGATGGAGCAATTCGACGCCGAGTACGCGGGCAAAATCACCGACAGCGACGTGCGCTTCGAGCAAATCATCACGAGCGATCACTTGCTCGTCGAGTTCTGCGACGCGCTTCCGGGCGAGACGCTCGCCTCCCTCGAACGCAAGAAGGCCACGCTCTACTGGCGTGTCGCCGGGAGCGCCGAGTGTGAGGCGTGGACGTTCGCGCCGATGGCGCCCGGAGCACCGATGGGAACGTGGCGGCGCGCAGCGACCGCTCAAAACCCCGCGGCGGCGTTTCACTACTGGCAAGCCGCCGAGGAAATCTCGGTGTTCGGGCCAGTCGCGAGCGATCCGCCGAGCAAGCCGACGGACGAGCGCGAATGGCCGTGCCGCCAAAACTTCAAGCTCATCGGCATCGACGGTGACGGCGTGACGCTCGAAACCGGTCGGTGGTTTTTCACCGACGCGGCCTGCCACGCTGCGAACGAGACACCCGCGACCGCGGGCTGCACGGTGACGGAACCACACCCCTCCGCCGCCGCGACTCGATGACGCTCGCAAACACACCTCCCGGGCATGACTCCACGACGGTCGCAAGCACACCTCCCCGGCGTGACTCCATGACGGTTGCAAGTACGCCCTTCCACCGCCCTGACTCGACGACGGTCGCGAGGACACCCTCCGCCGCCCTGACTCGATGACGCTTGCGATTTCGGTGTTGCACCCCGAATTTGCCGCATCCGGCGCGCAAGTTCGGGTTCCAATCCCGAAATTGCACGCGCCGGGGCGCGACTTCGGGGCGCAGTGCCGAAATCACGACGCGTGGGTGGCAACTTCGGGTTCCAATCCCGAAATTGCACGCGCTGGGGCGCGACTTCGGGGCGCAGTGCCGAAATCGCGACGCGTGGGTGGCAACTTCGGGTTCCAATCCCGAAATTGCACGCGCCGGGGCGCGACTTCGGGGCGCAGTGCCGAAATTGCAGGGAGCGAACGGGTGAGCCCTGGGAGGCTCGTCGCGTTAGAGTTTCGGAATGGCACTGTTCACGGGCGGCGCTCAGGGTGCTCTGGTCCGGCTGCGGTGCCCGAGCTGCGGCGAAGTCCAGGCGCGCGCACGCAAGCCCGGCGGCGGAACGGTGAAGTACCGCTGTCGACGTTGTTACAAGCTCTTCACGCGTGAAGAGGGTGAAGCGCTCGCCCGGCGCGCGAGCCCCTCCAGGCGCTGAACCGCGGGCAAGCCGACGTGCACACACCGGATCTGATCCTGCTGCTCGGCGGTGCGCTCGGTGCGGCGCTGCTCTTCGGGCTCGTCGCCCTTCGGCTCAAATTGCCGCCGATCGTCGGCTATCTCCTCGCGGGTGTGCTCGTCGGGCCCCACACCCCGGGCTTCGTGGCGAACGGCACGCTCGCGTCCGAGCTCGCCGAGGTCGGCGTCGTGCTGCTGCTCTTCGGCGTCGGCATCGAGTTTCACGTCGAGCAACTGCTGGCCGTGCGACGCGTCGCCGCGCCGGCCGCGATCGGCCAGCTCGTCGCCGTGACCGCCGCGGGGGCGCTCGTCGCGAGGGCGCTCGGCTTTTCGTGGGCGGCGGGCGGCGTGTTCGGCGTCGCGCTCTCGGTCACGAGCACGGTCGTCGCGATGCGCTCACTCGGCGAGCGCGGTGAGCTCCATACGCCGACGGGCCATCTCGCCGTCGGCTGGCTCGTCGTCGAGGACTTGCTCACCGTGCTCGTGCTCGTGCTCCTGCCGGGCCTCGTGAAGCCGAGCGGCGGCTTCGCCCTCACGACGCTCGTCGCCGTCGCCAAGCTCGGCGCGCTCGTCGCGTTCACGTTCGTCGCCGGGGGCCGCGCCATTCCGTGGCTCTTGAACCGCGTCGTCGCGACGCGCTCGCGTGAGCTCTTCACGCTCGCCGTGCTCACGGTCGCGCTCGGCGTCGGCCTCGGAGCGGCCGAGCTCTTCGGTGCGTCGATGGCGCTCGGCGCATTCCTCGCCGGCATCATCGTCGGCCGCTCCGAGTTCGCCTCGCGCGCCGCCTCCGACGCGCTCCCGATGCGCGACGCCTTCGCGGTGCTCTTCTTCGTTTCCGTCGGCATGCTCTTCGAGCCTGCGTTTCTACTGCGTGAGCCGCTGCTCGTCGGCGCGACGCTCGCGCTCGTCGTCGTCGTGAAGCCCGCCGTGTGCGCGTTGCTCCTGCTCGCGCTCGGCCGCCCGGCACGCACCGCGCTCACCATCGCCGCGACGCGCGGCCAGATCGGCGAGTTTTCGTTCATCCTCGCGGCGCTCGGCGCCGAGCTCGGCGTGCTCCCGCCGCGCGGCGCGAGCGCCCTCATCGCCGCCTCCATTCTCTCCATCACGCTGAACCCCGTCCTCTTGCGCCTCGCGCCGCGCGCGCGAGACCTCGTTCCCGAGCGCGAGCCCGCCGAGGCGAAGGCTCGCGCGCCTCGCGCCCCCGATCGCCACCGCGTGCTCGTCGTCGGCTTCGGTCCCGTCGGCCGCACCGTCTCGCGCTTGCTCGAAGCGAGCGGCATCGAACCGAGCGTCGTCGAGCTGAACCTCGACACCGTGCGCGCGTTGCGCGAAAGCGGCAAAACGGCCGTCTACGGCGACGCATCGCGCCCCGAGACGCTCACGGAAGCCGGCGCCGAGCGCGCCGTCGGCGTCATCCTCAGCGCGCCGGTCGAAGGCGGCGCCGACGCGGTCGTCCGCCGCGCCCGCGAGCTCAACCCGCGGCTCTTCGTCGTCGCGCGCGCGACCTACCTCGCCGAAGTCCCCGCGCTCAAGCGCGCCGGCGCGGACGTCGTTTTCTCCGGTGAAGGCGAAATCGCGCTCGCCATGACCGAGTTCACCCTCGATCGCCTGGGCGCGACGCGCGACCACATCGACCACGAACGCGAACGCGTCCACCGCGAGCTCGGCCTCGCCGGCACCGACGACGCTCCCGCGCCTCCTCGCGGCGAAAGCTCTGCGTAGCGAGTGCACGGAGGCCGTCGATGTTTGCAGCTCGATTTTGAGGCGACCGCCGTTTCAGTCGCCGTTCCACCGCGCGCCGTCGCCGCGCTTCACGCGCCTTGCGAAACCTCGAGCAGCTCGCAAAGCCCCGGCAAATTGCGGTACTGCTCCGCGCAATCGAGCCCGTACCCGACGACGAACGCGTCTCCCACCGTGAAGCCGATGTAGTCCACCGGGACGTCGACGCGACGGCGCGAAGGCTTGTCGAGCAGCGAGCACACGCGCACGTTCGCCGCGCCGCGCGCCTTGATGAGACTCAAAATGTACGCGAGCGTGAGCCCCGTATCGACGATGTCTTCGACGACCAGGATCTCCTGCCCCTCGATCGGGTGCGTCAGGTCTTGCGTGATCTGCACGGCGCCGGTCGACACCGTGCCCGAGCCGTAGCTCCGCACGCCCAGAAACTCGATGCGGACCGGCGCGGCGAGCGCGCGCGCCAGATCGGCCGCGAAAATGAAGCTGCCCTTCAGCACCGACACGAGGACCGGCGTCTTTCCCTCGTAATCGTGGGTAATCGCACGAGCGAGCTCGCCGATGCGCGCGGCGATCTCCGACGGCGAGTAGAGCGTTCGGACGACTTCGGGCGGCGGGTACTCCCGCATGCCCCACGAGTACCGAGCGCGCTCCGCCCCGTCAACGCGGAAGCATGCCGAGCCGCACGCTCACGCCGTGACCGTCCGTCGTCCACTCGAAACTCCCGGAGCGATCGAGCCGAAACGTTCGGACCCCGTGCTCGAGCAGGCGCTCGACCGTCGGCGCGTGCGGGTGCCCGAAACGATTGCGAACGCCCGACGAAAGCGTCGCCCAAGTCGGCTCCACCGCGGTGAGCAGCGCCTCGCCCGTCGACGTCCGGCTGCCGTGATGTCCCGCCTTCAAATAGTCCGCTGCGAGCGTGCGCCCGTAGCGCCCGACCAGATCGGCTTCCTCGAGCGCCTCCGCGTCGCCGGTGAGCAGGACCGCTCGCTCACCGAACGTCACACGCAGGACGAGCGAATTGTCGTTCGCCCCGCGGCCCGGCACGAAACCCGGGCACGGCGCGAGGACCTCGATCGTGGCCCCGCCGTCACGGCGCGGATGCCCGCAGAGCTCGGCGGGCCGTCGCACGGGAATGTGCCGCCGCCGCGCCAAGGCGAGGAGCGACGCGTACTCGGGTCCGGCTCCTTCCGCTTCGCCCTGGCCGCTGTCCCAGAGCTCGCCCACCTCGACGCCGCGAAGGACGGCCGCGAGGCCGCCGAAGTGATCGGGGTGCGGGTGCGTCAGCACGACCACGTCGAGTCGCGCCCGCCGTTTGCTGCGAAGCACCGGGAGAACCACCGCCGCGCCGGTGTCGATCGGATTGCCCACCATGCCGCCGCCGTCGACGAGCCACGCTGCGCCGTCCGGCAACTCCACGAGATTCGCGTCCCCCTGCCCCACGTCGAGCGCGGTGACGCGCAGCTTGCCCCGACTCTGCCCGGCCGCTTTCGCGCCGAGCTCGAGCAGCGTGAGTGCGAGCGCGACCGCCACGGTGCAGAGGCCGCGCCAGCTGCGCTCGAGGGGCCGCGGTAAGCGGCGCGCCCCGACGCCCGCGTACTGCCAGGGTGCGACCACCACGACCGCGCCGAACGCGAGCAGGGCGAAGTGCCACGGCGTCGGGTCGGGCACGCGCACGGCGAGAAACGTCGCGGACGCGCTCTCGCGCGCCACCTGCTTCACGACGAGGAGCGCGCCTGAAGCGACGAGCGCCACGCCGCGCTCGAGCAGCGGCCACGGTGCGAGGAGCACGTGGCTCAAACAGAGCGGCAGTGCGATCGTTTCGCCGAAGGGCGCCGCGAGCACGTTCGCGAGCACGCCGGCCACGGTGAGATCCGGCGCGAGCAGCGCGAGGAGCGGCGCGCACGGCGCCATCGCCGCGACGGTCGCCGCGACACTGTGCCCGAGCAAGCGCGCGACCTTCGGCAGGCGCCGGAGCGGCTCGGTCAAGCTCGGACCGACCGTCAAAAGGCCGACCGTCGCCGCGGCGGACAAGAGGAACGAGACGTCGAAGGCCGCGAGCGCGTCGTACGCCGCGCCGACGAGCAACGACGCGGCGAGCGAGCGCGTGGCGTCCGGCGCGCGTCCGCACACGCGCGCCGCGAACCCGAACGCGAGCATCCACGCCGCTCGCCAGGCCGAGCCGCTCCCGCCCGCGAAGTCGGCATAAACGAGGGCAAGCGGCACGCCGAGGAGACTCGCCACGCGACGCGCTTCGAACCGCACGGCGAGCGGCTCGCAGCGCACGAGGAGCGCGCCGAACGCCGCGACCACGCCGACCACCGCGAACACGAGGTGCGTCCCGCTCACGGCGAGCATGTGCGAAAGCCCGCTCTTTCGGAACGCCGCGTCGTCTTCCGGATCGAGATCGTTTTCTCCGAGTACGAGCGCACGCGCCATGCTCTCGGCGCCGGCCGAAAACGTGGCCGTGATGCGGGCGCGGGCGTGGGCTCGCACCCGGTCGATCACAGCGGGCAAGCCGCGCGCCCGGCGCGTGACGAGGACGTCGAGCGCGGCGCCGCTCAGCGTGATGCCGCGCCGGGCGGCTCCGGGCAGCGCGTCGTGCGCGGGCGCGTTGCGGAAGAGTTGGACCGGGGCGAGCTGCCCGACGAGCTCGAAGCGATCGCCGCGGGCCAGATCCGCCGGAGCGCCGTGGAGGCGCGCAAGGAGCGGACCTCCGACTTCGCGCCCTTCGCAATCGAGCGTTCCGAGCTCGGCGACGAAGGCGAGCGAAGCACCCGTGCGCACCGGCGAGCTCACCACCGCGCCGGCTCCCGAGCAGCGCGCGGGCGCGCCGATGGCGTCCCGCACGCGCACCCGCTCGTCCTCGAAACCCCGGAGGGTGAGTGCCGCGCGCCCGGCCGACAAGACGAACGCCACGAGCGCGAGCGCGAGCACCTTGCGCGTGAGGCCCGGCGCGAGGGCGACCGCCACGCCGAGCGCGCCGCACGCCGCCGGCACCGGAGCGACGGCGGCGGTTTGCCCGCCGACCACGGCAGCGGCCACCACGAGTACCGGATCGAGCCGCACGCCGGACGGCAAAGCAGCCGCCGTGCCGGCGTCTTTTCACGGGATTCGGCGCGTGCCGGCGCCGTTCGCCGGCGACCTCACCACGGGCGCCACGCAGCGGCGCGGCGCGCGACGAGACTCACGTGTTCGCGCAGATCATCGTGCACATCGCCGCGTCGTTGTTCTCGCAAATGCAGCGGTCGCACTGCGTCGGACAGGTCCCGCAGGAGCTCGGCGTGCAGCGACCGGGCGCCGGCGTCGGGTTCGGCCTCTGTGCCGCTTGTTCGCAGTCGGCGAGGGCGACGAGCGGCGCTTGGCAAGTCGCCGTCACGGCGTCGACGCTCTTTTGATCCGGCGTGCCACCCGCGAGATCGCAGGACGGCGTGACGTTGTCGAGCACGCACTCGAGCGCCGCGGCGTAATCGGAGAGGCACGTGACGCCGTTCGGCTCGGCGCAGCCCTGCGCACACTGCGCCTGCGTCGGCGCCGGGTTCGCGGAGTTCGGACAATGGAGCGCGAGCACTTCACCGCAGGCGCGGCTGCAAACGTCCACGAGCGGCGCGCCGCTTCCGACGCCGCCCGCGTTGTTTTGCCCGGGTGGAGTCTGGTACGAGCTCGGGGGCGTGTCGTACGTGCCGGGGGGCGGCTCGTAGGTCGTCGGGTTGAAGCCGCTCGGCAGTTCGTAAGTCGAGGGCGGCGTCTGGTACGCCGCATCCCCGTTGCCGGGCTGGCCCGTGGGGTCGGGCAAGCCGCCGCTGCCGCCGCCGCAACCGAGACCGGCGACGCCGAGCACCACGAGCAGCGAAAGGGAGCCGAAGCGCATGAGGCCTCCTGGGGCTCGCACGGCGCCCGACGCAGCGCCGCACGGAGACCCTCAATTTATCAGAAGTAGTAGAGCGCGGCGACCTGGTTCAAAAAGATCGACCAGGGATTCGGGCCGACGGTCGTGTGAAACTCGGAGCGGCTCGCGCTCCACTTGTTCGTGACGGCCCCGGCGGTGACCGAGGTGTTCGCGCTGTCGGTGTCGAAGCGGAGCCCCACACTGCCGACGAGCGAGAGCTGCGGCAGGTGCATGAAGCCGAAGCTCACTTCCGCGCCCGCGCGCGCGCCGAGATCGAAGTGAACGCCGCCGTCGGATTCCTGACCGTTGCCATTGCGCGAATGCGCGAAGCCCACGTTGAGCTCGGGGATGATCTCGAACGTGAAATGCTCCGCGGACGCGAGCGCGAGCGGGACACCGCCGTGAAGGAGCACGCCCGTGAACGGGTGACGGCCGGCGGACGCGTTGCCGTTCTTCACGGCGCCGCCGACGACCGACATACCGAGACCCACGTCGAGTCCGAGCATCTGGTCGAGCCAGTAGCGAACGCCGACGACGGGCGCCGCGCCGGTGAAGCCGTACGGCGACGCGTTGGTGTCGCGCACCGGGTTCCCCATGCCGTCGAAGGCGACGCCGGCACCGAGGTCGGAGATCCCGAAGTAGCCGACCGCGAGCCGCCCCACCATTTGATCGTGGTCGCTCGTGCCGGTGGCGGCCGCGGTGGCCGTCGCGCCCGGCAGGGCCACGCCGACGTTCGCTTGACCCGACGCGGAACCGCTCGCCTGCGCGGTGGTCTGAGCCAGGGCCGCCGGAGCGGCCGTGAACGATGCCAAGAGAAGAGCGGGCGCAATCAGGGTTCGCATCGGGTTGCTCCGTTTCGTCGAGGATTCAGAATCCGTCCGCCGGCGGGCACCGCCGGCCTACAATGCGGTCGCATGCTCCTCCCAGTGCGGGGCTCGGGTCAAATCACTCACAACGCAGCGCGTCAATGAGCAGGCGGGGCCGACCATGACCGAAAGCGAGAAAGAGCGGGGCCGCCGCGCAAAGCTCCGCGTGGACGTGTTGCTCGTCGAACGCGGCCTCGCGGAGACGCGCTCGCGCGCGCAGAGCCTCGTGCTCGCGGGGCGGGTGCTTTCGGGCGAGCGGCGCGTCGAAAAGAGCGGCGAGCTCTTGCCGGCGGACGCCCCGTTGTCGCTGAAGGAGCGGGAGCGCTTCGTCTCGCGCGGCGGGGAGAAGCTCGAGGGCGCGCTCGCGGCGCTCGGGGTCGAGGTGAAGGGCGCGATCTGCGCGGACGTGGGCGCGTCGACCGGCGGCTTCACGGATTGCTTGCTCCAGCGCGGCGCGAAGCGCGTCTTCGCGATCGACGTGGGTCACGGCCAACTCGCGCAACAGCTCAGGCTCGATCCGCGCGTCGTGGTGCTCGAGCGCACGAACGCGCGGCACCTGACGAGCGAGACGCTCGGGGGCAAAGTCGATGTCGTGGTGGCGGACGTGTCGTTCATCGGGCTTGCGGCGCTCTTGCCCGCGTTCGGCGACATGCTCGTGCCGGGCGGCTTGTTGCTCGCGCTCGTGAAGCCGCAGTTCGAAGCCGGGCGGCTCGAAGTCGCGCGCGGCAAGGGCGTGATCCGCGACGAAGCGGTGCGCGAGCGCACGGTGGCGCGGGTGTCGTCGGCGATCGCGGACGCGGGCTTCGACCTGCTCGGCGAGGTCGATTCGGTGCTCGCGGGTCCCAAAGGGAACCGCGAGCGCTTCGTGCTGGCGCGCCTGCCGCACATGACCGAGCCGCCGATGTCGGCGTGACGGCGACGGGCGCCGCGACCGAGCTCGCAGTGGCGCGCGGTGCGGCCGTTCGGCGCGCGGCCGGACGGCGCTGGCAGCAGGCGACGCGCGGCGCGCGTCAGAGGACCAAGACCCAACTGTCGTAGATGGCGTGGGTCCAGACGGCGGGGCCGAAGCCGCGGAAAGCGTAGATGACGGTGAACGCGAGGCCGCACACCCAGCGGAAGACGAACGACTTGAGCTCGAACGGATCGCCGAGCGCGCCGACGTAGTGCCAGCCGCTGAAGATACCGGCCGCGACGAACGCCCAGCAGAAGGTGATGAGGCGAGCGCGCGCGACCGGGATGGGTTCGGCGAAGAGGCGGATGATTTTGGCGCCGAGCGCGAAGAGGACGACGCGGAAGGCGATTTCTTCGTAAAAGCCGGCGCCGACGGCGAGGACGATGCCGGCGAAGACGCCGGGCGCGTTGCTCGTGACGGCCGCGGTGTCGGCGGCGAGCCGGAGCTTGCCGACGACGTAGCCGGCGGCGAGGCGCATGGCGACGGCGTAGAGCACGGCTTCGGCGGCGGCCCACGCGAAGCGCTGCCAGCGGAGCTCGCGGTGGCGCCCGAGCACGGCGAGCACGGTGACGAAGACGACGCCGATCGCGAGCGTGAGGCCGCTGTACTTCAAGAGATCGTTGTCGGCGAGCTTCACGAGCTCGAGCGTGACGATGTCGGCGGCGTTCCGCACCGGCAAGAAGACGACGCCGAGGTGGTAGACGACGAAGAGCGGCAACGTGAGCGCCAGATCCGACCAGGGGTCGCTCTTCGACGCCTGTTCGGGGGCTGCTACGGCTTCGGCCACGTCGGCTGGGACGCGAGCCTACGTCAGCTCGGCCGAAGATTGTAGACGAGCCAGAGCACCAGCACGACCCAGCCGAGCACGATGCCGACGAAGGGTCCGTCGTGGAGCATCTCCTGCGTCGGGCTCTCGGCCTGCGGACGGTTCTTCACGATGTGAAGGAAGCGGAGCACGCCGAGCACGACGAACACCGTGCTCACCCACAGGTAATCGCTGTGAAAGAACTCGCGCGTGTGCGAGTCGAGCGTGTAGGCGAGGTAGGCGGCGACCGTCGCGAGCGCGGAGAGCGTGAGCGCGAGGTCGAGGCCGCGGCGCGTGTACGCTTCGAGCGAGGCGCGCTGGGCGACCGCGTTCGCTTCGGCCGCGGCGAGCTCGTGACGCCGCTTGCCGAAGCCCAAGAAGAGGGCGAGGAGGGCCGTGCAGGCGAGGAGATAATTCGAGATTTGAATGGCCGTCGCGTAGCCGCCGCCCATGACGCGGAGCACGAAGCCCGCCGCGATGCACGCCACGTCGAGGTAGGCGACGTGCTTGAGCTGGAACGAGTACCAGACGTTTTGGCCGAAGTAGACGAGGGCGACGAGCGCGAACGCGAGCCCGAGGCTCAAGGACCACGCGAGCGAAACGACGACGAGGCCCGCCGAGAGCGCATACGCCCACGAAAGCGGCACGAGGCCGGACGCGATGGGCCGCCGGCGCTTGACGGGGTGAACGCGATCGGCGTCGCGATCGGCGATGTCGTTCATCGCGTAGACGGCGCCGGCGAGCAGACAAAACACCAAGAAAGCCGAGGTCGCGCGCGTGAGGACGAACGGCGAAAACATCTCCTTCGCGAAGACGATCGGCGCGAGGACGAAGACGTTCTTCACCCATTGATGCGGGCGAACCGTGCGCACGACGCCGGCGATTCGGCGCAGCGTACTCGGTCGAGCCTCGGGGGACGCCACCACGTCCGCGCTTTCTGCCGGCTGCTTCAAGAAGGCACCGGCGACGCTAGCCGGTGAGTCGCGCGGGGGCGAGTGAATTTTGGCGGAAGTCTGCGAAGCGGGCGCGGACCGCGTAAGCTTTTGCCCGTCGTGGCGAAGGTCAGCCCGGAAGAAAGACATCGAGAGCTCGTGAACACCGTGCGTCTGCACGACCACCGCTACCACGTGCTCGACGACCCGACGATCTCCGATCGCGAGTACGATGCGCTTTACGCCCAACTCCGCGCGCTCGAGGCCGAGCACCCCGAGCTCGTGACGCCCGACTCGCCGACGCAGCGCGTGGGAGCGGCGCCGCGGAGCGAGCTTCGGACGGTGGCGCACGTCGTGCCGATGACGTCGCTCGACAACACGTACGACGCCGAGGAGCTCGGCGAGTTCGTGCGCCGCGTCGGCGACGGGCTTCCGAGCGGCGCGGAGGTCGCGTTTTGCGTGGAGCCGAAGCTCGACGGCGCGAGCATCGAGATTCTTTATCGCAACGGCAAGCTCGAGGGAGGCTCGACGCGCGGGGACGGGCTCGCCGGCGAGGACGTGACGTTGAATCTCCGGACGATGCGTTCGCTGCCGCTCGTCATCGATTACCGGGAGCCGCTCACGCTCAGGGCCGAGGTGGTGATTTTTCGGCGCGATCTCGAGCGGATCAACCGCGACCGCGCGGCGCAAGGCGAGCCGCTCTTCGCGAACCCGCGGAACGCGGCGTCCGGCAGCTTGCGCATGCTGGACCCGCGCGTGGTCGCGAGCCGCGGCTTGCGCGCGATCGTGTGGCAAGTGGTCGAAGGCGAGAAGCTCGCGCCGACGCATTCGGGCGCGCTCGCGCGGCTCGCCGAGCTCGGCCTCCCGACGCACCGCAAGGAGCGCCTGTGCACGAGCCTGCCGGAGCTCTTGGCGGCCGTGCAGGCGCTCGACGCCGAACGCCGCGAGTATCCGTACGAGACGGACGGCGCCGTCGTGAAAGTCGACGCCTTCACGCAACAGGCGATTCTGGGCGCGACGGCGAAGTTTCCGCGCTGGGCCATCGCGTACAAGTTCGGGGCCGAGCAGGCGACCACGCGCGTGCGCGACATCATCGTCGGCGTCGGACGCACGGGCGTGCTCACGCCGGTCGCCGTCCTCGAGCCGGTGCAGCTCGCGGGCACGACCGTGTCGCGCGCGTCGCTCCACAACGAGCAGATCATCGGGCAGCTCGACGTGCGCATCGGCGATCAGGTGACGATCGAGAAGGCGGGAGAAATCATTCCGCAGGTGGTGAGCGTCCTGCACGGGGCGCGCGACGGCGAAGAGCGCTCCTTCGTGATGCCCGAGAAGTGTCCGGTGTGCGGCACTCCGGTCGAGCGCGTCGCGGGCGAGGTCGCGGTGCGCTGCCCGAACCGGCGCTGCCCGGAGCAGGTCAAAGGCGCGATTTTTCACTTTTCGCGGCGGTTCGCCATGGACATCGACCGGCTTGGCGAGGCTCTCATCGAGCAGCTCGTCGCGCGCGAGGTGGTCAAGGACGTGGCCGATCTCTACGTGCTCGACGCCGAGACGCTCGAAGGGCTCGAGCGCATGGGCAAGAAGAGCGCGGAGAACGTGCTCGCGTCGATCGAGCGCTCGAAAACGCAAACGCTCGATCGCTTGCTCACCGGTCTCGGCCTCGAGCACGTGGGGCAAGTCGCGGCGCGTCAGCTCGCCGAAGCCGCGGGCTCGCTCGAAGCATTGCTCGCCTGGAACGAAGAGCAGACGCTCGCGCACGTCTCCGCCATCGCGGGGTTCGGACCGAAGCTCGTCGAGAGCGTCCGCGCGTACCTCGCCGATCCGGAAGCGCGCGGATTGCTCGAACGGCTGCAAAAGCTCGGCGTTTCTCGCCCCCAACCGCGTCACGAGGCGACGATCGGTCCGCTCACCGGAAGCTCGTTCTGCGTGACGGGCGTGCTCTCGCGCCGGCGCGAGGACGTGCACGCCGACATCCGCGCGCGCGGCGGCGAGGTGCACGACAAGATCAAGCAGGGCACGACGTACCTCGTGACCGGAGAGAAGGTCGGCAAGGCGAAGCTCGACGCCGCGAAGAAATTCGGCACGAAGGTCTTGAGCGAAGCCGAGCTTGAGAGGATGCTCGAAGGCTCGTGACCCGAGCTCAGACGGTGAAGGCGGTGTTCGGCGCGATCGCGGCCGTCGCCAGCGTCGTTCTGACGGTTTCGGTGGCGCTCGGCGATCGGCAAGGTCCGGCACGCTGCCCCGAGGGTCTCGCGCCCGCGGGAGCGCGCTGCTGCGGCGTCGGTCAGCGCTCGAGCCTGGGTCGCTGCGTGGGGAAGCCCATTTCCTGCGCCGAAACGCAGACGCTGACGGCCGACGGTTGCGTGGCGCCGCCCAAACACGTCGCCTATCCCGGCGGCAAGGCCGTCCTCGGCTCGCCCGATTGGGAGGGACACGAAGCGCGCGCGCAGGCGAGCGGCGTCGTCGGACCGTACGAGCTCGATGCGTTCGAGGTGACGCTCGTTCGCTATCAAGCGTGCGTCACGGCGCACGCCTGCGACCCTACGAGCATCGCCGGCGAGCCCGGTGAACCGGTGCGCGGCGTGACGCCGGAGCAAGCCGAAGCCTTCTGCCGCTTCGCCGGAGGTCACGTGCCGAGCGGTGCTGAGTGGGTGCTCGCGGCGATGGGACACGACGCACGGCGTTTCGCGTGGGGCTCGACGGGCCTCGTGTGCCGGCGCGCGGCGTACGGCATGGTGCACGGGCCGTGCGCCGAGGACGCGACGGGCCCGGAGCTCGCCGGCTCGCGTCCGGACGGTGCGTCACCCGAAGGAGCCTTCGATTTGAGCGGGAATGTAGCTGAATGGACGCGCGAAGCGAGCGGCTACGTCGCGCGCGGCGGCTCCTTCCGCGCCACGAACGCAGGCGAGCTCAAGAGTTGGTCGGAGGAGCGCACCGGCGCTCGCGCCGACATCGGCTTTCGCTGCGCATACCCGGGCAGGAGCACCTCGCGATGACCGCAGCCGTTCTCTCCACCGGTACCGAGCTCACGCGCGGTGAGCTCGTCAACACCAACGCCACGTGGCTCGCCGACGCGTTGACCGGTTTGGGTTTCGACGTGGTCGCGCTCGACACCGTGGGCGACGACGAGCCGCGCCTGCGCGCCGCCTTCGCACGCCTCGGCGCCGAGCACGACGTGCTGGTGTGCACGGGCGGCCTCGGACCGACCACGGACGATCTCACGAGCGCGACGGTGGCGGCGCTCCTCGGCGTGCCCCTCGAGCGCGACGCGGCGTCGCTCGAAGCGATCCGCGCGCGGCTCGCGCGTTTCGGCCGGACGCTCAGCGAAACCAACGCAAAGCAGGCCGATTTCCCGCGCGGTGCGACGATTTTGCCGAACGCTTGGGGCACGGCGCCGGGCTTCGCCGTGAAGCTCGAGCGGGCGCTCGCGTGTTTTTTGCCCGGCGTGCCGAGCGAGATGGAACGCATCTTTTCGACGCACGTCGTCCCGCTGCTCGAACCGTTGCCGCGCGCGCGCCGGCATCAAGTGCGCCTGCGCACGTTCGGGATGGCGGAGTCCGAAGTGAACGACCGCTTGGCGGGGATCGAAGCGACGCACGGCGTCGTCATCGGTTACCGCGCGAGCCTGCCCGAGATCGAGGTGAAGGTACTCGCGGAAGGTACGAGTGCGAGCGACGCGGAAGGGCGCGCGCGCGCGGCGGCCGACGAAGTGCGGAACCGCCTCGGACCGATCGTGTACGCCGAAGGCACGACGTCACTTCCGGCGGTTTTGCTCGAGCTGATGCGACGGCGCGGACTCACGCTGGCGCTCGCGGAGTCGTGCACGGGCGGCCTGGCCGCGGAGCTCCTCACGAACGTTCCCGGCGCGAGCAAGGTGTTTCTCGGCAGCGCGGTCGCGTACGCGAACGAGGTGAAGACGGCGTTCCTCGACGTGGATCCCGCCCTCCTCGCGGCGCACGGCGCCGTCAGTGCCGAGGTCGCGAGCGCGATGGCCGAAGGAGCGCGTGCCCGCACCGGCGCGAGCATGGCGCTCTCGTTTACCGGGATTGCCGGGCCCGAAGGCGGCACGCCGACGAAGCCGGTGGGCCTCGTGCACATGGCGGTCTCGCATGCCGACGGGACGCGCGCCGTCGAACGCGTTTTTCCTGGGACGCGCGAGCAGGTCCGCCGACGGGCCGTCTTCGCGGGGTTTTCCCTGCTGCGCCGCGTGATTCTGGGCGACGCCACGTAACGAGGCTCTCCGCCTCAGGTCACGCTCTCACGCCGACGCGGCGCCGAGGTAGCGTCGCGCGAGGTGCCGCTCGAACGCGGCCGTATCGAGCGGACGGCCCGTCGCCTGGCGAACGAGCGCGTCCGTTTCGAGCCGCGAACCCTGACCCCAAACCTTCTCGCTGAGCCACGCGTCGAGCGGCGCGAGCTCGCCCCGTTCGAGCGACGGCCCAAGATGCGGGACTTCACGGGCGGCGGTTTCGAAGAGCTGCGCCGCGAGCAGCGCCCCGAGCGTGTACGTCGGGAAATAGCCGACCAGCCCGGCAGGCCAGTGGACGTCCTGCATGCAGCCGTTCTTGAAGTTGCCGCGCGTCGAAATGCCGAGCAGGCGCTGCATGCGCTCGTCCCACGCGTCCGGCACGTCGCGAACGTCGAGCGTGCCGCGCACGAGCGCGCTCTCGATTTCGAAACGCAGGATGATGTGGCACGGGTACGTCACCTCGTCGGCGTCGACGCGGATGAAGCTCGGCGTCACGCGCGTCGCGAGTGCATGGAGATTCGCCGGGTCGAAGGCGCCCGGCGTGCGGCGCGCGTTGTCCGGGAACGCCTCCGCGAGCAGCGGCGCGACGAAGGTCGCAAACTCTCGGCTGCGCGACACCTGCATCTCCAAAAACAGGCTCTGGCTCTCGTGCACGCCCATGCTGCGCGCGCGCCCGACGGGCTGACCGAGCCAGCGCAGCGGCAGGTGCTGCTCGTACTTCGCGTGCCCGGTTTCGTGGAGCACGCCCATCATCGCCTTGGCGAAATCCGCGTCGTCGTAGCGCGTGGTGATGCGCACGTCCTCGGGTACGCCGCCGCAAAACGGATGGTGACTCACGTCGAGCCGGCCGCGCTTGAAGTCGAACCCGAGCCGGCGCATGAGCTCGACGCCGAGGCGCCGCTGCCGCTCGGTCGGAAAGGGCCCGAGCGGACGCACCACCGTTTCGCTCTTCTGCTTCTCGACGACCCGCGCGATGAAGCTGGGCAAGAACGCGCCGAGCCGCTCGAACAAGACCGCGATCGCCGCGCTCTTGGCACCGGGCTCGAAGCCGTCGAGGAGCGCGTCGTAGGGCTCGAGGCCGAGTTTGTCGGACAGCGCTTGCGCGACCTCGCGCTTCTTCGCGAAGACCTCGCGCATGTACGGCTCGAAGGACGCCCAGTCGTTCTCGGCGCGGAGCCGCCGCCACGCTTGCTCGCTCTTCGATTCGACGAGCGACGTCGCTTCCACGAGCGAGCTCGGCAGAGCCGTCGCGCGCACCCAGGTTCGCTTGATTTCCCGGAGATTCGCCGCCTGCCACGCGTCGAGCTCGCCCGCCGCGGCTTCGGCGGCCGCGATCCAGTCGCCCATCTCGGGTTTGACGGATTCGTCGTGGATCAAGCCGCGGAGGGTCGCGAGGGCTTCCCCGCGAGCGTCGCCGCCGCCCTCCGACATCATGGTCGCTTCGTCCCACGCGGCGATCGCCTCGAGGTGCTCGAGGTGCGCGACGCGTTTTTGTTGGCGTTCGAGGGCGGCGTAGGACATCGCGATCGGTCCTACCACGCCGGACACGGGAGACCTCCCGTTCCGGCGGGTGAACTCAGTTCAGCGCGGAGGCGCTCCTGCCCGAACCGCGCGCGCCGTCTCCGGATTTGCTGAACGTGAGCTCGGAACCGTTGCGGCCCACGAACACCGTTTCGCCCGGCATGAACTCGCCGGCGAGGAGCCGCCGCGCGAGGCCGTCCTCGAGGTGCTTCTGGATCGCGCGCTTGAGCGGGCGTGCGCCGTACTGCGGATCCCAGCCGAGCTCGCCCAGGAGCTCCTTCGCCGCTTCGCTCACGTCGAGGCCGAGATCGCGCTGCTTGAGCCGCGCGGCCACGTGCTCGAGCTGAATGTCCACGATGCGGCGGATCTGTTCGCGACCGAGCCGCTTGTAGACGACGATCTCGTCGAGGCGGTTGATGAACTCGGGACGAAACTGTCGCCGGAGCGCATCTTCGACGGCGCGCGTGCTCGCCCGCTCGCGTTCTTCCGCCGAGAGATCACGCCGCTCTTCGATGGCGGTGAGCTCCGCGGTGCCGATGTTGCTCGTGAGGATGATGACGGTGTTCTTGAAGTCGACGGTGCGGCCCTGCCCGTCGGTGAGGCGCCCGTCGTCGAGCACCTGCAAGAGCGTGTTGAAGACGTCCGGGTGTGCCTTCTCGATCTCGTCGAAGAGGAGCACGCTGTAGGGCCGGCGCCGCACGGGCTCGGTCAGCTGCCCGCCCTCCTCGTAGCCGACGTAGCCGGGCGGCGCGCCGATCAGACGCGAAACGGCATGTTTTTCCATGTATTCGCTCATGTCGATGCGAATCATCGCGTGCTCGTCGTCGAACAGGAACTCGGCGAGCGCGCGCGCCGTTTCCGTCTTACCGACGCCGGTCGGACCCAAAAACAAGAACGAGCCGACCGGTCGCCGCGTGTCGCCGAGCCCGGCCCGCGAACGTCGCACGGCGTCGGCCACGGCCGCGAGCGCCGGGTCTTGCCCGACCACGCGGTGACGCAGGTTTTCCTCCATCGCGAGGAGCTTCTGCATCTCGCCCTCGAGCATCTTCGACACCGGCACGCCGGTCCACTTCGAGACGATGGCCGCGATGTCTTCGTCGGTGACCTCTTCACGCAAATAGGAGCCGTGCTCCTGCACGCGTCCGAGCTCCGCGCGCTGCGCTTCGATGCGTCGCTCGACTTCCGGGATGCGCCCGTAGTGGATCTCGGAAGCACGTCCGAGATCGCCGCGCCGCCGCATCTGCTCCTCCTCGACGCGGAGCTCCTCGAGGCTCGCCTGCGACTCACGGATGGTCTCGATGACCTCCTTCTCCTTCAGCCACTTTGCCCGCATTTCATCGCGTTTGTCGTTGAACTCGCCGATCTCGCGCAGGAGCTCTTCGAGCCGCGCCTTGCTGCTCTTGTCGCGCTCGCGCTTGAGCGCTTGCTCCTCCATGCGAAGCTGCGTGAGGCGACGATCCAGCTGGTCGATCTCGACCGGCAGGCTGTCGATCTCCATCTTGATCTTGCTCGCGGCTTCGTCGACCAGGTCGATGGCTTTGTCGGGCAAGAAGCGATCGCTGATGTAGCGGTGACTCAGGGTCGCGGCGGCGACGAGCGCGGCGTCCGTGATGTGGATGCCGTGGTGCACCTCGTAGCGCTCCTTCAGGCCGCGCAGAATCGCGATCGTGTCTTCCACGGTCGGCTCGTTCACCATCACCGGTTGGAAGCGCCGCTCGAGCGCCGCGTCCTTCTCGATGTGCTTGCGATATTCGTCGAGCGTGGTCGCGCCGATGCAGCGGAGCTCCCCGCGCGCGAGCGCCGGTTTCAGCATGTTCGCGGCGTCCATCGCGCCTTCGGCCGCACCGGCGCCGACCAGCGTGTGGAGCTCGTCGATGAACAGAATGACGGCGCCGGCCGACGCCTCGACCTCCTTCAGCACCGCCTTCAAGCGCTCCTCGAACTCGCCGCGGAACTTCGCGCCGGCGACGAGACTCGCGAGATCGAGCGCGAGAATGCGCTTCTGTTTCAGCGACTCCGGCACGTCGCCGCTCGCGATGCGGTGAGCGATGCCTTCGGCAATGGCGGTCTTGCCGACGCCGGGCTCGCCGATGAGCACGGGGTTGTTCTTCGTGCGCCGCGAAAGCACCTGGATGACGCGGCGGATTTCCTCGTCTCGCCCGATGACGGGATCCAGCTTGCCCTTGCGGGCCAGCTCGGTCAGATCACGGCCGTATCGCTCGAGCGCCTGGTAGGTGCCCTCCGGGTTCTGGCTGGTGACGCGCTGCGACCCGCGGACGCTCGTGAGCGCGGTGAAGATCTTGTCGCGCGTGAGCCC
>DATJXW010000091.1:0-10565 GCA_035499895.1 Polyangiaceae bacterium
ATCTTCTATTCCATCGTCGTCCACTTCACGAGCCTCGCCGATCTCGCGGTCGAGACCGGACCGGTGGAAGCGTACTTCGGTCAAGAGTCGGTGTTCCTCTTGATGACCCTGCTCCTCATCTGCCCCGCGCTCACCATGCGCACCTTCGCCGAAGAGCGGCGGAGCGGCACGATCGAGACGCTGCTCACCGCGCCCGTCACGCCGACGGCCGTCGTGCTCGGCAAATACGCCGCCGTACTGACGACGTACCTCGTGATGTGGGCGCCGACGCTGCTCTACGTCGTCGTGCTCCGGCACACCGGGGCCGTCGACTGGCATACGGTCGGGTCGAGCTACTTCGGCCTCTTCGGCATCGGCGCGGCGTACCTCGGCCTCGGCACGCTGATGAGCTCGCTCTCGAAGAGCCAGCTCATCGCGCTCTTGCTCGCGATTTTCGCGGAATTCGGCCTGTTCGTGCTGGGCGTCGGTGAATACGTGTTCGAGCCCGGGCTCATGCGCGACCTCTGCGCCCACGTCTCGATGGCGTCGCAGATGGAAGAGATGTCGCGCGGCATCATCGATCTCAGGCGCGTCGTGTTCGACGGCTCGCTCGCGTCCGCGAGCCTGTTCGTGACGGCGCGCGTCGTCGATTCGTGGAGGTGGGGTTGAGCGACGCCGGCAGCGTGCCCGAGCGCCCCGGCGCGGCGCGTTCGCCGAAGGTGTTCTCGGCGCTCGGCGTGCTCGCCGTGATGATCATCGCCGTGAACGCGAACGTGCTCTGCGCTCGTTTCTACGCGCGCTGGGACGTGAGCACGGGCGGCCTCTACACGCTGTCGCCCGCCACGGTGAGCATCCTGCACGATCTGCCCGACACGGTGACGCTCACGGTGCTGCTCGCGCGCACCGATCCGCTGCTGCCGCCGCTCCGGCAACTGCTCGTGAGCTACGGCGCGAAGACGGCGCACCTCGAGGTGAATTACCTCGACCCCGAGCAAAATCCCGCGGAATTCGCGGCCGTTCAGCAGAAGTACGGCTTGAGCGCCGGCAAGGCGGAAGACGGGCGCATCGTGACGGACGCGGTCATTCTGGTCGCGCGCGGCGATCGCACGTGGTTCGTCACGAGCGACGAGCTCGGCCAGAGCGACGACGACGGCCGCCAGAAGCCGCGGCTCGAACAAGCCGTGACCGAGGGCATCGCGGGCGTGCTCGGGAACGAAAAGGCCAAGCTCTGCTTCGCGACGGGCCGCAGTGAAGCGTCGATCGACGACGTCGGACCCGATGGTCTCGCCGAGCTCCGGCGCCGGGTCGAAAAGAACAACTTCGAGGCGACGACGCTCGATCTCACGCGACCCGACGCGCAAAAGCTGCTCGACGGTTGCCGGCTGCTCGCCATCGTGGCGCCCGAGGAACCCTACGCGGCGGACGCGACCGAGCGCGTGAAAAACTGGGTGCGCGCGGGCGGGAACGTCGTCGCCCTCGTCGGTCCCACCTTCGGCGACGACGGCCGTGTCGCGCCCTCGGGGCTCGAAGGGCTGTTCGAGCTCGGTGGCGTGCGGCTCGAGCCGAACGTCGTGTTCGAGACGGACCCGAGCCGGCGCCTGCCGCGGGGCGCGGGCGAGGTGTTTTTCGCGCTGCCGGTCGAGCACGCCGCGACACGCGGCCTCGTCCTCGAGGGCGGCAAGACGGAGGTGAGCGTGCTCGTGAGCGAGAGCCGCGCGCTGTCGCTCGTCGGCGGCGGGCCGGGCCGCGCGCTCGTGAAGACGAGCCCCGACGCCATCGTGCTCTCGGACGTGAAAGCGGTGCTCGACGGCAAGGGGCCGCCGCCCGACGCGCCGCACGCCGAGCGCATCGTCGCGGCGGCCGCCGAGCTCGAGAAGCCGCCCGGCTCGCACGAAAAGCACGGGCCGCGCCTCGTGCTCGCGGGCTTCGCGAACCTCGCCGGCGCGCGGAGCTTTCAGGATCCGGCGCTGGTCGGCGACCGGCTGCTCATCGAGAACGCGATCGCCTGGGCGGCGGCACGCCCGCCCATCGTCAGCGTGCCCGAGAAGCCGGCGCGCGACGTGGGGCTCGCGCTCACCGAGGAATCTCTCGGTGAAGTGCTGCGTTACGTGTTGATCTACATGCCCGGCTCCGCTCTCCTCGTCGGCGCGTTCGTCTTGCTTCGCCGGAGGGCGCAAGAGCGGGCGTCGCGTCGCGATCGGCGAGGAACGGCTTGAAACTCGGCCGTTCGGAGCTCGCGAGCGTCGTGCTCGCGCTCGTCGCCATCGCGAGCGTCTTCGTCGTGCTCGGCACGCGCCACGCGCCGACGACCGCCGAACGGGACGCGCGCGCGAAGAACCTCCTGCCCGTCTGGCACGAAGACGAGCTCCGTCACCTCGAGCTCCACGCGGGCGCCGACACGCTGAGCCTCGACCGGAGCGGCGACGGCTGGACCGTCCGCGCCCCCGAGCCGGAGCCGGCCGACGACGCGGCGACGCGCAAGCTCGTGAACGGGCTCGCGTTCATGACGCCCGTGCGCAGGCTCGAGGGCGGCGACCTCCGGACGCACGGCCTCGAACACCCGCGGGCGACGCTCGCGCTCGAGATGGGCGGCTCGCACCTCGTGCTCTCGCTCGGCGACGACGCGCCGGCGCCCGCGGGCGCCGCGTACGTGGCGCTCGACGGCGCGGGCTCTGAGCGCACGGGCGGCGTCGTTCCGGCCGAGTCCGTGAAGCTCTTCGCGACGCGCACCGACGACTTGCGGGTGCGATCGCTCGTCGCGCTCGGGGAGCGGGACGTGAAGGAGCTCACGCTCGAGCGGCCGCAAGGCAAGCTCGTGCTCGTGCACGGCGCGGCCCTGGGCTTTCGCATCGACGGTCACGAGCGAGCGAACCGCGACGCGCTCGCGCCGCTCTTCGCCGCGCTGACGCACCTTTCGGCCACGCGCTTTCTCTCCGTCGCCGACGCCGAGCGAGCGCGCGGGAGCGCGCCGGTCACGCGCGTCACGCTCGAACCGAGCGCCAAGGACGACGCGCGCGCCGTGCTCGAGCTCGGCGGTGCCTGCCCCGCCGCGCCGGACGAGCTCGTCGCGATCGTCCGCGAGCCTGAGAAGCGCGCGGCGTGCGTGAAAGCGGACGTGCTCGGGCCGCTCGGCGTCGAGCGCGAGGCGCTCGTCGATCGCTTTCCGTTCGGGGCGCGCAAGGACGAAGTCGAGGCCGTGACGCTCGAACGCGAGGGACACGAGCTCGCGCTCGAGCGGCGCGGGACGGCGTTTTCGCTGCGAAAGCCGAGTGAAGCGCCGGTCGAGCTCGAAGCCGGGAATCGGCGGATCGAGGCCCTGACGCGCGCCGAAGCCGAAATCGTCGAGCGCCCCGACGCGAAGGCGCTCGGCCTCGAGCCCCCGCAGGGCAAGGCCACGCTGCGCGTCATCACCGACGACGACAAGGCCGCCGAAGAGGTCGTCCAGATCGGCAAGACGGCGCCCGACGGCACGCTCTACCTTCGCCGCGCGGAGGACGGCGTCGTGCTCGCGCTCGGGCGCGAGGCGGCGCGCGCCTTTTCCGTCGATTCGACGCTGCTCCGCAGCTCGAAGGTGCTCGACTTCGCGCTCTCGGCGCTCGCCGAGCTCGAGCTCAGCGAGCCCGAACACGAGCTCGTGCGCCGCGCGCCGAACGGCTTCGAGCTCGTCGTGCCGAGCGGCTTCACCGCCGACGGGGAGCTCACGACGGACGCGGTGCTCGCGCTCGGTTCGCTCACGGCGGTGCGCTGGGTGGCGGACGCCGACGACGGCAGCTTCGGCCTCGCCACCCCGACGCTCACGGCGCGCGCGCGCATCGACGACGGCGACGCCGGGGTGAACGAGCGGAGCTTGCGCGTGGGCCGGCCCACGCCCGGCGGCTATTTCGCCGCGCTCGACGGCTCGCCGGGCGTCTTCGTGGCGTCGCGCGAAACGGTCGAACGGCTCGACACGCTGCTCATCGACCGCTCGCCGTTCATGGCGGAGTCGGCGACGCTCGCGCGCGTCACCCTGACCACCCCCAAAAAACGAGTCGTGATCGAGCGGCGCGGCGGCGCCCTCGTCGCGAAGACGGACGACGTGCCGGAAGCCGCCACGCAAAGCGCCCTCGAAGCGCTCGCCGGCTTGCGCGCGGAAGCGGCGCTCCACAGCGGACCCGCGCGCCCGAGCGAAGGCATCGCCGCGCCGGCGCTGAAAATCGAGCTCGAACCGAGCCCCGGCCTCGGCAAGCCGCGCACGCTGCGCATCGGCGCCGTCGACTCCTACCGGGGCGAAGTGGTGCGGGACGCGCGCGTCGACGGCGTGAACGCGACGTTCGCGCTCTCGGAGTCGAAGCTCGGGCCCCTGTTCGACCTCTTCTGACCGCTCGCCGGCTCAGTGATAACCGAGGTCGTTCGAGCGATTGATCATGTCGTTATACTTCGCGAGCACGTTCGCCGGGTGACCGTCGATCATTTCGGGCGGCAAGGTCTCGCCTTGATAGCCCTTCTTGTCGCGCTTTCGCCGCACGAGCTCCTTCGCCGCCTTCAAGAAATCGGACGCCGCGCTCCGAAAGCCCGAGAGGAACGCCACCTTCTCCGCTTCGGCGTGGTGCGCGTCCGCATAGCTCGAGAGCGCCGCGAGCGCTTCTTCGTAGGTCGTGACGGCGGCGGTCAAGCCGGGGAGATTCACTTGCTCGAGGCTGTCGACCTCGGCGAAGTGCACGAGCTTCTTCGCGTCGTCGAGGCTCTGCGCGATGTCGTAGGGCAGGACCTGCGTCGGGTCGCTCTTCAGCCGAGCCAGGCGGCGCTCGCTCAAGGCGTCGTTCAGCGTCGAAACCTGGGCTTCGAACGGCTTGTCGGCTTGCTCGAACGCGTCGAAGGCGGCGAGCAGCGGCTTGTGCAGCGCGATGCCCTTCGCGAACTTGTCGTCCTTGAACTCCTTCTGGTCGTAATAGTCGTGTGCCTGCTTCGTGAGCGCCGCGAGGGCGGACAACGCCGACGCGTACTTGGCGGCGGACGCTTCGACGTCGGGCAGGGACGGCTGCTTCGTTTTGGCCTGGTCGATGCGCTCGAAGCACTCCGCCGGATTCAGCTCCGGAACGGAGAGGCCGTTCTCCTTGCCGGTGGGCCCCTTCACCGCGTCGACGCGACGGAGATAGCCCTCCTTGGCGCTGAAGGCACTCCGCGTCTCGTAGTTCATGCAGTAGATGTAAGCGTCGAGCTTGTCGGCGAGGAGCGAGTCGTTCGCTTCCTCGCTCGACGGGGCGCCGGTGCTCGCCGCTCGGGTGCTCGCCGCGGCGTTCGGCTGCGCGCTCTTCTCGAGCCGCTCGAGCATCTTGCAGGCGCCGAGCGTCGTCACGCACGCGAGCAGAGCCAGTATCGTCGCGAGTGCTTTCATCGAGCGACCTCCTGCAATGGCTCGGCCCGCGAAGACCGGTGCTTCGCGGGCCGATGCCGTGCGTGAACCTGCTCGCGTCGTCGCGAGCGCCGGTTCACTTCATGGGCGGAGGCATGGGCGGCGCGGCAGCGGGAGCCGCCGGTTTCATCGCCGGCGCGGCCGCCGGTTTCGCCGCCATGGCGGGTGCGGGCTTGCCGGCTTCGGCCTTCGCGCCGCCGGCCGCCGGCTTGCCTTCGGGCTTCGCCGCTTCGGGCTTCGCGCCGGCCGCGGGCTTTGCTTCGGGTTTCGCGCCGGGCGGCGGCATCAGGCCGAGCTGCATCGCGAAGCTCATGCCGTTGTCGAAGATCCACATGTCCTTGATCTTGCCGTTCACGAACTTGTCGATCTCGAGGAAGCGCGAGCTCACGTGCTTGCCCGTCGGCTTCTTCACGCCCATCTCGGGGATCGGGCCGTCGTTGGTGCCGACGAGCGCGCCTTCGGAAACCACGTAGTCGCCCGCGGACCAGCTGCGGGCGACCTCGAGCTTCACGTCGCTGAACTCCTTGAAGAGCTGCTTGTACGTGCGCTCGATGGCTTTCTTGCCGACCTGATCGGCGGGTGCGCCCGCTTCGCTGAACACGGCGTCGTCCGTCATCATCCCGACGAGGGCCGGCACGTCGTGCTTGTTGAACGCCTCGAGGCCCTTCGCCGACTCGGCGAGATTCACCTTCTCGAGATCGCTCCCCGACGCGAGCACCACGGGCTTTTCGGCCCAGCCTTTTTCGACGAGCCTGCGGTGCGGGCCCTTCGACACGCCGAGCTGCCCCATGAACGTGCCGCCGTCGACGTAGAAGCGATCGTGGGCGACGGCGCGGCCGTCCTCGGTGAGCTCCACCGCGTGACCCATCAAGAAGCCGAACTTCTTCTTCGTCGGCGGAATGTCGCCGCCCGGGGTCATGATGGGGCCGGTGTTCGTGCCCTTGAGGAGCGCGACCGCGGCGACGTTGTTGCCGTTGACGAGCACGAGCTCGAGCTCGCCCGTTTGATCCGGCGCTTCGGCGGCGAACGCCTTCGAACCCTTTTCGACGATGTCGTTGCGACCGACCCACGGCGGCATGCCGCTGTCGACTTCTTCCGACGTTGCACCCTCCGCATAGCAGGGAGCAAACTTCGCCCAATCCTTCGCGTTGAAGGCGGCCCAGCAATCCGCGAAGCCCTTCGCGCGCTCGGCGGGAGTGGCCGGCGGAGGCTTCGGCGCCTCGGCGACGGGCGCCGGGGGCGGCGTGGTCATGACCGGTGCCGGAGTGACGGCCGGCGGCGGAGGCGGGGGCGGCGGCGCCGCGGCGGGCTGCTCCTGCGCACAGCCCACGAGGGCGAGCAATCCAAACGTGCTGAGCGTCTTTTTCATGGGGTCAGTCTTCTACACCGATCCCCGGCGCGCGGACGACAATGAAAACACGCCGCCGAGCGATTTCGGCGGCGTGACCCGCTGTGCCGCCCGAAAGCGGCGTCCGGCCCCCACCGCCGAGACTCGAGGTGAGGATTCGGGGCCCGCCGTGACGGGCCCGCCGGACTCCCATGCTCAGCGCGGAACCTGGGTTTCCTTCTTACACGCCGAGCTGCAGCCGTCGCCGCTCTTATTGTTTCCGTCGTCGCACTCTTCGTAAGGCTTGTTCACCTTGCCGTCGCCGCAGTGCGGCCCGTAGATGCAGCCCGGGGCGCACTTGCCGTAGCCGCCCGAGTTGACGCCGTCGTCACACTCTTCGTGTGCGGACTGAACCACGCCGTCACCGCAGTTCGGGCCAGGCATGCAGTTCGGACCGCATTCCCCATAACCGCCGTCGTTGACGCCGTCGTCGCAGAGTTCGCCGCTCTCGACCACGCCGTCGCCGCACTGGGCGCCGAGCCGGCAATTCTTGCAATTCGGGTCGGTCGGATCGTCGCACTCTTCGCCCCATTCGGGCTGAACGATGCGGTCGCCGCAGCGCGGTCCGTAGCCGAGACAGTCGGGCGTGCAGCTGCCGTAGAATTGGTCGTTGATGCCGTCGTCGCAGACCTCCGGGCCGTTGACGACGCCGTCGCCGCAATAGGGCCCGAGCTGGCACTGGCTGTCGCAGCCGTCGTAGCTGCCGTCGTTCAGGCTCATGCCCGCGTCGTCGACGCCGTTGTCGCACTGCTCGCCGTCCGAGGCCTGCACCACGCCGTCGCCGCAGCGCGGCCCGAACAAGCACTGCGGGCCACATTGGTTGTAGCCGCCGGCATTCACGCCGTCGTCGCACTCCTCGGGCGGATTCTGCACGATGCCGTCACCGCAACTGCCGTTGAAGTGGCAGTTCGTGCACGTCGTCGGGGTGAGCGCGTCGTCGCACTCTTCGCCCCATTCCTCCTCGACCGTGCCGTCGCCGCAGCTCGGCGCCGGCGTGCAATCGGGATTGCAGCCGCCGTAGAAGCCGTCGTCGAGACCGTCGTCGCACGCCTCCGTGCCGTTCTTGATACCGTCGCCGCAGCGCGGCCCGAGCTTGCACTGCGTCGTGCAGCCGCCGTACGCGGTGTCCGAGTTCGCGGCGCCGTTGTCGCACTGCTCGGGACCGCTGCGCACGCCGTCGCCGCAGAACTCGGTGATGACGCAGCCGGCCGCGCAGCGACCGTAGCCGCCCGCGAGGATGCCGTCGTCGCACTGCTCACCCGGGTCGAGCACGCCGTTGCCGCATTTGAGCTGGCAGTTCGCGTCGCAGCCCGCGCCGCCGTCGCACGCCTCGCCGAATTGCGTATCGACCACGCCGTCGCCGCACTTCGGCGCGGGCGTGCAGCTCGGCGTGCAGCCGCCGTAGGAGCCGTCGTTCACGCCGTCGTCGCAGGTCTCCGGACCGTTCTTCACGCCGTCACCGCAGCGGGGGCCGACCGTGCAGTCGGTCTTGCAGCCGCCGTAGCCGGTCGCGGTGTTGCTCGAGCCGTTGTCGCACTGCTCGAACGGCGTATCGATGTTGCCGTCGCCGCACTTTGCCGGCGGCACGCAGCCCGGCGCGCAGCCGGATTGGCCGTATTGCGCGCTGTTCGAGCCGTTGTCGCAGATTTCGTTGCCGTTGACGGTGCCGTCGCCGCAGTACGGACCGAGCGTGCAGGTGCCGGCGGTGCACTTTCCGTACGTCGGGCTCGACGTGTTGTTCGCGCCGTCGTCGCACTCCTCCGGCGGCGTGAGCGTGACGGTCGGGTTTTGTCCCGTCGGGTTCACGCCGCACACGGGCGAGCACGTCGAGCGCGGCGCGAGGAAGCCCTGCAGCGTCAGCCGGAAGTTCGACTGCGTCGTGTGCCGTTCGGCGTGGAAGAGCACGATCTCGTAGACGCCGCCCTTGGTGATGGCGAAGCGATCGTCCGTCGCGGCGCTCTCTTCGCTCGCGCTCAGGCTGCACGCGGGCGGGTCGCCCGTCGTCGAACAGGCCGCGGTGCTGAAGGTGCCGCCGGGGCTGTTGTTCGTGTAGTCGGCGCCGCTGAGCGAGCAGCTCGCGTCCTCGTCGCCGAGCACGACTTGCCCGATCTCCGCGCAGTGCACGCCGCCGACGTCGACCGCGAGGCGCCCGTTGATGAACACCCACACGTCGTCGTCGCCGCTGAACGTGAGGGTTTCACCGCCCTGATACTGGAAGAAGTAGCGGAGCTCGGTCGTGAAGCTGAAGTTGTGGCCGACGCACGCGCCGCCCGTGTTGCAGCAGTT
The DNA here is from genome assembly GCA_035499895.1 of Polyangiaceae bacterium. GTDB lineage: Bacteria > Myxococcota_A > Polyangia > Polyangiales > Polyangiaceae > PMG-095. The sequence goes on from DATJXW010000091.1 coordinate 9,045, forward strand.
GTTGGTGATTTCCCCGTCGTCGCAGGTGTTGCCGTTGCCGAGCCCGTCGATCGGGAAGTAGGCGCTGCTCGCGTAGGCGTAGACGTCCGAGCTCGTGTCGCCCTGCTGCGTGAGCTCCAGGGTGTCGTGCAGCACCGAGACGGTGTAGCCGAGCGTGTTCGTGTCGCGGTACCATGTCGAGTAGCGCGCGCTCGCGGTGGAGGGCGCGGTGCCGCCCGGGATCGACGAGAACGTGCCCGTCGCGAGCACCGGCTTGCCTTCGGTGTCGAGGCGACCGCACGTCGCCTGATTCGCGGTCGTGCAGACCTGGCCGGCGATGCCCTTGTTGTCCGCGTTCACGTTCTCGAAGTGCGGGTGACCGCCCGTCGAGCCGTTGGCCTTGAAGTCGCGGTGCGTGACCGCCATGGTGACCGAGGGCGGGTACGTGATGGCGCCGGTGCACGACCAGCCGTTTTCGACCTTGCACGCGTGATCGCAGCCGTCGCCGTCCGTCGTGTTGCCGTCGTCGCACTCTTCGGACCCCATCTTGAGGCCGTCGCCGCACGTCACCGCGACGGTCGGGCTCGGACCGACCGTCACCTTGGGTTCGAGCTGGCACGTCGGCCCGCAGCCGTCGCCGGCGACGGTGTTGCCGTCGTCGCAGCCCTCGCCCGGTTCGGCCTGGGCCTTGGCGGCCGCGATGTACGCGTCGGAATTGATGGGATCGGTCGGCGGGGTGCCGTTGCCGCACACCGTCTTGCTGCACGGCCCCTTGCCGTCCGCGCCGCACGTGTACCCGGGCGTGAGGCGGCAGCTCTGGCACGCGGTCGCGTCGGTGCCGGTCGCGTTCTTGATGTCGCACTGCTCGGGCTTGATGACGACGCCGTCGCCGCAAATCGGGATGCACGCGAGCCCCGCGCGCGCGCACTTGTAGCCGCTCTCGATCGTCATGCAGTCGGCCGAGCAACCGTCGCCGCCCACCTTGTTGCCGTCGTCGCAGACTTCGTTGCCGCCGAGCACGCCGTCGCCGCACTTCACCGTGTAGGTGCAGGTGCTCTTCGCACCGACCGCGCCCGTGCAATTCCAGTCGTTCTCGATCTTGCACTGGGCCGAGCAGCCGTCGCCGCTCGTCGTGCCGCCGTCGTCGCACTGCTCGGAGGCCGCGCGCTTGCCGTCGCCGCAGACGACGGTCGGCGTGCACGCGAGTCCGGGCGTCGCGCAGGTGTAGCCGGGCTCGATCTGGCACGTCGAGCTACAGCCGTCGTTGCTCACCGTGTTGCCGTCGTCGCACGTCTCGCCGCCGCTCACGCGTTTGTCGCCGCACGAGACGAGCTTCTTGCAGGTGCTCGTCCCGCCCGCGGGGCCCGTGCAGCTCCAGTTCGCCTCGACGAGGCAGCTCGACGAGCAGCCGTCGTTGCTCGCCGTGTTGCCGTCGTCGCATTGCTCGCCCGGGTCACGCTTGCCGTCCCCGCACACGATGGTCGAGGTGCACGCGCCGCCCGCCGGCGGACACGAGTAGTAGGGCGCGATGGTGCAGTCGCC
>DATJXW010000092.1:0-7353 GCA_035499895.1 Polyangiaceae bacterium
GCAGCAACGCGGCGAGCGATTTGACGCGGCGAGCGGTCTCGGCGAGGAGCTGCGAAACGAGATCCTCGAACTGAAGGGCGCGGATGGCCTCCGCGACGGACGCCGTCACCTTGGCGAGCGCGTGTTGCACGGCCTTGTTCACCGCGTCCAGGCGCTCCACCGTATTCACGAGCGCCGCCCTCGAATCGATGATCGTGCTCATGTCGTGACCGGCGAGCCCCTCGGCGCTGTGACGCGTCTGCTGCAGACTCTGAAAGCAGAGCTCGACCTCGCCGCGGATCTGCGTGCTGATCTCCGCCGAGGCCGCGGCGAGCCGCTTCACCTCGTCGGCCACGACCTTGAACGTCCGCCCCGCCTCGCCCGCGCGTTGCGTTTCGATGCGCGCGTTGAGCGCGATGAAGCGGGTTTCGCGCGCGAGATTGTCGATGCGTTCCGCGCGCGCGACGATCGCGTTCACGTGCTCGGAAGTCTCGAGCAATTGCTCGATGATGCGCATGCTCTCGTGACTGACACGCACGATTTCGTCCACGAACTCGTTCACCATGCGGCCGGCGGCGGCCGTGAAATTCGCGGCACCCACCCGTCCGAGCGACTCGCTGATTTCGACGAGCATGGCATTCTGATCTTCGAGAACACTGCGCAACGCGCTGAAACTCGCCATCAAATGCGCCGCGGCGTCGCGCACGAGCGAGCGCGCGCGGTCGATCGTGCCCTCGATGCCGCCCACCGCGACGGTCACCGCACCCTTCAAGTCGGTAATCGCTTGTGGAAAGTTGGTACTCGGCCCAGTCGTGACGAGCGCGACACTCATTGGTTTGCCCACCCGTAGGAACGTCAGCGCACGCGGCGGATTAAGCGGTTTCCAGCTCAAATCGAGCGCACCCGCGCGCGCAAGTCTTGCGTGCCCACAGCGACGCCACGAGCGTTTCTCGACGGCGAGCGACCACGAATCGAGCCATGCGTAGCCGATACGCGAATTTTGCGCGCCCTCGTTCCTATTCTTGCACGCCCCCCGAGGACGGCCCCCGGCATCGCACCAAAGACAAAAAAGCCGAGTCGCCCAAGTTAAGTGATCACGCGCATCACCCGTAATTCGGAATCAAGATCATGACGACGACTCAGAGCATCGAGATTGTCACACTCGAATTGCCGCCGGAGCTCGGTAGCGCCGAAGCGGAGACTTTGCGAGCGCGCTTCGTCGACGCCTTCGACGCGCAACGTTCGGTGTGCGTCTCGGGAGCCTCGGTACGCCGCGTGGGTACCGCGGCGCTGCAGGTGCTGGCCGCGGCGTGCGTCGCGCAGCGGAGCGACGGTGGAGCGCTCACGTGGCGCCAACCGAGCAAAGCCCTGACGGAGGCCGCGGCAACCGTAGGCCTGAGTGAGCTCTTGGGGCTGAACGAAGTTTGAAGGAGCGAAGTAGTAGAGATGGCGAAGATCATGACTGTCGATGATTCCGTGTCGCTGCGAAAGCTGGTGGCGCAGACGTTGGCGGGCGCCGGCCACGACGTGGCCGAGGCCGCGAACGGAGCCGACGCGTTGTCTACGGCGAAGCAAAAAACGTTCGATCTCATCATCAGCGACTTGAACATGCCCGGCATGGACGGCTTGTCGTTCGTGAGACAGCTGCGACAGCTGGCGGCTTATCGGACCGTGCCGGTCTTGATTCTGACCACCGAAATGGACCCGGCCAAAAAGAAAGAAGCCAAGGAGGCGGGGGCGACGGGCTGGCTCGTGAAGCCGTTCGATCCGTCTCAGCTCCTCGCCACGATTCGCAAGGTGCTCGACTGAACCCGCTCGAACCCGGACTCCGATGACTCTCCAGCTCACCGACCTACAGCGCCAACTCCTCGGCACCTTTTTCGAAGAGAGCTTCGAGGGCCTCGAGCAGTTGGAAACCGGGCTGCTCGCGCTCGAACGCTCGTCCAAGGCGGACCCCGAGACGATCAACGACGTGTTTCGAGTCGCCCATTCGATCAAGGGCGGAGCTGGAAGTTTCGGGCTCGCCGCGATCAGCCGGCTCGCACACGAGATGGAGACGCTGCTCGACGGATTCCGGGCGGGCGCGCTTTCGCCGACGCCGGACGCGCTCTCGCTGCTGCTCGAGGGTGTCGACGGGCTGCGCGGCATGCTCGAAGCGACGCGGGACGAGCGTGGCTACTCCGAAGAGTCGCTCGGGCGTCTGTGCGAAAGGTTGAAGGCGGCATCGGCGCGGAGCGCCCCGCACCCGGCCGCTCCGGCCGAACCACAGAGCCCGCCCGCGGCGCGGAGCGAGCGAACGTTCGCGTTTCGCTTCGAGCCGCACTCTCACCTACTCGAGAGCGGCAACGAGCCCGTGCGCTTACTGCGCGAGCTCGCGCGGCTCGGCGCCCTGAAGCTCGAAGTCGACCGCTCGCGGCTGCCCGGGCTGCGCGCGCTCGAACCGAACCTGTGTTACCTCGGCTGGCACGGAACGCTGCGCGGCGCCGTGACGCTCGCGGAGATCAAGGAAGTCTTCGCGTGGGTCGAGGGCGACGCGGACCTCGAGGTCACCGAAGTCGTCGCGGACGGCGCAGTGACTCCGGCCGCGCGACAGCCGACGACGAACGAGGAGCCGGTCGCGCCCAAAACCGAAGCCGCTCCCGCGGCGACACCCGGCGCCGCCAACGCCCCCGCCGCAACGGCCGCCCGCGGTGACGCTGAAGCCGGGCTCGGTTCGATCCGCGTCGCGGTCGACAAGATCGATCTCTTGATGAACATGGTGGGTGAGCTCGTCATCACTCAGTCGATGTTGGGAGAGCTCGAGGGCGACGGGCCGCTCGATGCGCACCGCGTCGAACGCCTGCGCGAGGGCCTCGGACTGCTCGCTCGGAACACCCGTTCGCTGCAGGAAAGCGTGATGCGTCTTCGCAGCATGCCAATCGGCATCGTCTTCAACCGGTTTCCGCGCCTGGTCCACGACCTCGGACGACAACTCGGCAAAGAGGTCGAGCTCAAGATCGCCGGACAGAACACGGAGCTCGACAAGACGGTACTCGAGAAGCTCGGCGATCCGCTGGTTCACCTCGTACGCAACAGCCTCGACCACGGCATCGAAGCGCCCGAGCTGCGTCGGGCCGCGGGCAAACCGGAGCTCGGCACGCTCGAGCTCCGCGCGTATCATCGCGGCGGCGACATCGTCGTCGAGGTCGTGGACGACGGTAAGGGGATCGACCGAACGCGCGTCATCGCGCGTGCCAGGGAAATGGGCATCCTCGGGCCCGACGAAGAACCGGGCGAGGACGCCCTGCGCGACATCCTCTTCGCACCCGGCTTCTCGACCGCGAAGGAAGTGACGAACGTCTCCGGGCGCGGCGTGGGCATGGACGTCGTGCGCCGCAACGTGAAGTCGCTCGGCGGCGACGTTTTCGTCGATACGACGCCCGGCCGCGGCACGCGCATCTCGCTGCGTTTGCCGCTCACGCTCGCCATCATCGACGGACAGCTCATTCGCGTGGGCGTGCACGCGTACGTCGTCCCGTTGCTGTCCATCGTCGAGTCCGTCCAGGTCGAACCGCGGCGGGTGACCCGCTTCCAGGGCCAGCGCGATATCTACCGCCTGCGCGACGAGCTCATTCCCATGATGGACCTGTGCGAGGTGCTCGGCGTCTCGGGCCAGCGGGTCTCGGTCGACGAGGCGCTCATGGTCGTCGTCGAAGCCGACGGCGAGCACGTCGGACTCTTGGTGCACGAGCTCCTCGCCCAGCAGCAGGTCGTGGTGAAGAGCCTCGAGAGCAATTACGGGCGCGTCGAAGGCCTCGCCGGCGCGACCATTCTCGGAGACGGCAGCGTGTCGTTCATTTTGGACGTCGCGGGTATCGGTCGCTTGATGCGCCGGAGTCACGCACGCGAGGGCGTGAGAGCAGCGTGAACCGTCACGCGGGAGTTGTGAGCATGTCGGAGTTGAACCCAATGACGAGCGGGACGGCGAAAAACGCGGCTGAGAGCGAACAGCTCCTGACTTTCATCGTGGACGGGCAGGAATACGGCGTCGATATCCTGCGCGTGCAGGAGATCCGCGGCTGGTCGGCGCCCATGCCGATCCCGCAGGCCCCGGCCTACATCAAGGGCGTCATCAACATTCGCGGCGACGTGGTCCCGATCGCCGACCTGCGCGAACGGCTCGGATTGCCGACGCTGCCGTACGGGCAAACCACGGTCGTGATCGTGCTGCGCGTGCTCGGCGGCGCCCGCGAGCGCGTCATGGGCGTCATCGTCGACGCGATGTCGGACGTGACGAACGTACCGACCGGCGCGGTGAAGGCTCCCCCGTCGTTCCACGACTCGAGCGAGCCGTCGCCCGCGCGCGGCATCGCCATGTTGGAAGAGAAGATGATCACCATTCTCGACGTCGACCGCATCTTCGGCGAGCACGTCGTCATCCGTTGAGGACACCATGGATATCGCACTGATTCGCGCTTCCTTCGCCCTCGTCGCGCCGCGCGTCGACGAGCTCGTCGCCCGCTTCTACGAGCGCTTGTTCGCGGAACACCCCGCCGTCCGGCCGCTGTTCAAAGGAAACTCGAAAAAGCAGCAGCGTTCGCTGGTCGCGGCCCTGAAGCTCGCTGTCGGCGCGCTCGATCAGCCCGAGAAGCTGCGGGCCGCGCTCGCCGAGCTCGGACGCCGCCACGTCGCTTACGGCGCGCGTCCCGAACACTACGAAATCGTTCGCACGACGCTGCTCGCGACGATGGCGGCAATGCTCGGCGACGAGTTCACGCCCGCGGTCGAGCAAGCCTGGCACGAAGCGTTGGGCGGCATTGCAACGTTGATGATCGAAGGAGCGGAGGAGACACAAAACATGGAACACAAGGACACCAATCGGCTGGCGGAGGCCGTGCGCCTCCAAGCGGCGCTCGAGGGCATCACGAGCGCCGTGATGATGATCGATCGCGACCTCGTCGTGACGTTCGCGAACCGCGCGACGCGGGAACTGATGCAGAAGCACGAAGCGGTGTTTCGCACCGCCTTCCCGAACTTCGAGCCGGCTCGGCTCCTGGGCACTTGCATCGACACGTTCCACAAGCGGCCCGAGCACCAGCGCAAGCTCTTGGCGAACCCCCGCAACCTGCCGCACGTCGCCGACATTCACGTCGGCCCACTGACGTTCCAGATCAACGTGACGGGAATCGTCGACGACGCCGGCGAGTACGTGGGCAACACGCTCGAGTGGCAAGACGTGACCGCGACGCGCGCCCAGAGCAACGACGTGGCGCGCCTGCAGAGCGCCGTGGAGGGCGTCACCACGGCGATCATGATGGTCGATCGCGACCTCAAGATCACTTACGTCAACGAGGCGACGCGCATGTTGCTCCGCCGGCGCGAGAGCGAGCTACGCAAGGTGTTCTCGCGCTTCGACAGCAGCCGGATGGTCGGGACCTGCATCGACGATTTCCACCAGCGCCCGGAGCACCAGCGCCGATTGCTGGCGGATCCGAGCAACCTGCCCCACACCGCGGACATCAAGGTCGGCGCCTTGGTCTTCCAGATCAAGGTGACCGCGATGACGAACGCCAAGGGCGAGTACATCGGCAACACGCTCGAGTGGGACGACGTGACCGAGCAACGCGACGCCCAACGTCAAATCGAAGCGTTGATCGACGCCGCGACGGCTGGACAGCTCGACAAGCGCATCGCCACCGAGGGCTACGAGGGGTTCATGCTGGCGGTGGGCCGCGGCGTGAACGGCCTGATGGACGCCATCGTACGCCCGGTGCGGGAGACCATCCGCGTCGTGGAGTCTCTCTCGCGTGGAGACCTCACCGCCGCGATGAACGGCGAGTTCAGCGGAGAGTTCGCGAGCCTGCGCGACCAACTCAACGGCTCGCTCGACACGCTGAAGAACATGGTCAAGCAGATTCACCAGGCCTCCGGCGCGATCGGCTCGGCTTCGAGCGACATCTCCGAAGGCAACGCGAACCTCAACAAGCGCACGCAGGAGCAATCGTCCGCGCTGGAAGAAACCGCGTCGAGCCTCGAGGAAATGACGGCGACCGTGAAGCAAAACGCGGCCAACGCCACCCAGGCGAATCAGCTGGCGGCCGGCGCGCGCGAAGCGGCCGAGAAGGGCGGCCAGGTCGTCGGCGCGGCGGTGAGCGCCATGACCGCGATCACCGAGAGCTCGAAGAAGGTCGCCGACATCATCAGCGTGATCGAACAGATCGCGTTCCAGACCAACATGCTGGCGCTCAACGCGGCCGTCGAAGCGGCGCGGGCGGGCGACCAGGGTCGCGGCTTCGCCGTCGTGGCGGCGGAGGTGCGAAACCTCGCGCAGCGCAGCGCCGGTGCGGCCAAGGAGATCAAGGGACTCATCCAGGACAGCCAAGAGAAGGTCGACCAGGGCGCGAAGCTCGTGAATCGGTCCGGCGAAACGCTGCAGGAGATCGTCGGTTCGGTGAAGAAGGTGTCCGACATCGTCGGGGAGATCAACGCGGCGAGCGACGAACAAGCGAGCGGCATCGACCAGATCAACTCCGCCGTCGCGCAGATGGACAAGTCGACGCAACAGAACGCGGCCATGGTCGAACAAGCCGCCGCGGCCGCCGAATCGATGACCGAACAGGCGCGCGCGCTCACCGAGCTCGTCGCCTTCTTCCAGGTCGGCGAGGTCGAGGAAGCCGCGCCGCCTCCGACGCCGGCGCCCCGCCGCGCCGCGCCGCCCCGCGCAGCCTCGAAGGCCGCGTCCAGCTCGAAGGCCGAGCGCGCGACGAACGGGCACGCGAACGGCGCGCGCAACGGCAAACGACCGCCGGCAGCCGACGACGGCGACTGGGCGGAGTTCTGAGCGAACAATGGCCATCACCGTCGGAGTACCGAAAGAGTTCGAGTTCTCGGACGCCGCCTTCGCGCGCATCCGCGGCGTTCTCAAGGAGCGCTCCGGGATCGACATGGGCGACGCGAAGCGCATGCTGGTCTACGGCAGACTCGCGAGGCGGCTCCGCGAACTCTCTCTGGGGAGCTTCGACGAGTACCTCGCGCTGATCGAGCAGCCGGACAACGAGGAGTCGCGACGCTTCTTGAACGCCCTCACGACGAACGTGACCGAGTTCTTTCGCGAGGCGCACCACTTCGAGTTCTTGGCCGAGCGTCTCGTTCCGGAGCAACTCGCCCGCAACGGACGGCAGCTCCGGATCTGGTCGGCGGGCTGCTCGACGGGCGAGGAGCCCTACTCGATCGCGGTCACGCTGCACGAGGCGAACGCCGTCGACGGCTGGGACAGCAGAATCCTCGCGACGGACATCGACTCGGACGTGCTCGCCCACGCGGCGCAAGGCGTCTATCCGGCCTCGCGCGTCGCGAAGCTGCCGCCGGAACGCCGGCGCCACTTCCAACGCGGCG
>DATJXW010000093.1:0-12404 GCA_035499895.1 Polyangiaceae bacterium
TGGGCTTTGACCTTAAGGTGTTCAACCAAAAAGGTGGCTGAAACTCCTTAGAAAGGAGGTGATCCAGCCGCAGGTTCCCCTACGGCTACCTTGTTACGACTTCACCCCAGTTACCGAGCACTCCTTGGGGACCTGCCCCCCTTGCGGGTTGGCGCAGCCACTTCTGGAGCAATCGACTCCCATGGTGTGACGGGCGGTGTGTACAAGGCCCGGGAACGTATTCACCGCTGCCGTGCTGATCAGCGATTACTAGCGATTCCAACTTCAAAGAGTCGAGTTGCAGACTCTTATCCGTACTGAGACCAGCTTTTTGGGATTGGCTCCCCCTCGCGGGTTCGCGACCCTTTGTACCAACCATTGTAGCACGTTTGTAGCCCTGGACGTAAGGGCCATGATGACTTGACGTCATCCCCACCTTCCTCCGACTTGAAGGTCGGCAGTCCTGTTAGAGTGCCCAACTGAATGATGGCAACTAACAGCAGGGGTTGCGCTCGTTGCGGGACTTAACCCAACATCTCACGACACGAGCTGACGACAGCCATGCAGCACCTAACCACGAGTTCCCCGAAAGGCACTCCGAACTTTCGCCCGGATTCTCGTGTTTTCTAGCCCAGGTAAGGTTCTTCGCGTTGCGTCGAATTAAACAACATGCTCCACCGCTTGTGCGGGCCCCCGTCAATTCCTTTGAGTTTTAGCCTTGCGGCCGTACTCCCCAGGCGGAGTGCTTAACGCGTTAGCTTCGGCACCACGAGGGTCAAAGCCCGTGACACCTAGCACTCATCGTTTACGGCGTGGACTACCAGGGTATCTAATCCTGTTTGCTCCCCACGCTTTCGCGTCTCAGCGTCAGTCACTGTCCAGAAGGCCGCCTTCGCCACCGGTGTTCCGCTTGATATCTACGAATTTCACCTCTACACCAAGCATTCCACCTTCCTCTCCAGGACTCTAGCTGCGCAGTTTCGAGTGCACTTCCACGGTTGAGCCGTGGGATTTCACGCCCGACTTGCGCTGCCGCCTACACGCGCTTTACGCCCAGTAATTCCGAACAACGTTCGCACCCTCTGTCTTACCGCGGCTGCTGGCACAGAGTTAGCCGGTGCTTGCTAAGGAGATACCGTCATCGACATGGATGTTAGCCATGCCTTATTCGTCTCTCCCCACAGAGCTTTACAACCCGAAGGCCTTCATCGCTCACGCGGCGTCGCTGCGTCAGACTTTCGTCCATTGCGCAAGATTCCCTACTGCTGCCTCCCGTAGGAGTCTGGACCGTGTTTCAGTTCCAGTGTGGCTGCTCATCCTCTCAGACCAGCTACCCGTCTTAGCCTTGGTAAGCCGTTACCTTACCAACTAGCTGATGGGCCGCAGGCTCATCCCTGAGCGCAAGCTTTCATGAAGAGGCCTGCTTTGACCGCAATCCCAGTGGGATCGTGGTCTCATGCTGTATTAGCCCTCCTTTCGGAGGGTTATCCACCACTCGGGGGGAGATAACCTACGTGTTACTCACCCGTGCGCCGCTTTACTGGGGCCGAAGCCCTTTCTCGCACGACTTGCATGTATTAGGCGCGCCGCTAACGTTCGTTCTGAGCCAGGATCAAACTCTCCAGTTAGATCCTTCGGCAAGCAGGAGCGGGGCTAACCGCGACCTGCCGCCATATGGCTCGCTATCGAAAATCCGTCTCGCCGACCGGGGTGATCGGACGGACGGTTGATTGTCATACCCACGCGATTTCTCGCGGGGTGATGGGGCTCAGTTTTCAAGGACCGAGGGGAAAAACCGCGGAGGGCTTTTCCCGTTCAGGGGGCGCGGAACCTAGTTCCGGATTCGCCGTCTGTCAAAGAGATTTCTCTCTTTGTTCGCCGATTTTTTCGGCGAGTTTTCCGGCCGGGTGACCAGCCTCGGTGAGGCGAGTCTTATCGAACCGGAACGGGGGCTCTCGACCGAGGTCGCGAGCTCACCCGAGACGACCTGCGCTCGGGGTGCCGCCGCCCGGTGAAGGGCGAAAAGCGGCTTTTTCGAGCGCCGGAGGGGCCGTGCCCCGCGGGGAGAGACAGCCTAGCGCGGAACTGGTTCGAATCCAGTCAAATCGCCAGCGAACCACAGGCCCATGGGTTCCCGCACCAAAGCGAACTCATGGCCGGTCGGCAGGCGGGCGCGATACCCCACGGCGCGGCCCCGGCGGCGGGAGTCCACGTGGTAGCGGCCGAGGATGGTGACGGGGCGCCACGAGCCTTGAAACCACACGGCTTGCGGGCGCCGGCGGTCTCCCGGCGCGGTTTGAACCTCGAGCTTCGACCAGCGCTCGCCGTCGCTCGTGACCGTCGACGACGGGAGCCCCGCCTCGAGCTCGAGCTCGCGCACGGCTTCGCCCACGGCGCGACGCGAGAACGAGAACGCGCCGCGCGGGAGCTCGAGGACGAGCGCGTAACCCTCGGCGAGAGCGACCAACGCGAACGACCGCTTGCGCGCACGCACCACGAACTCGTGAACGCGGTCGAACCCCTGGAGCTTCACGCTGCGCGCGTAGTCCAAGACGATGCGCCACTCGGCCGCCATCACCTTGAGGACGAACGGCTCGAGATAGCCCGCGTAGTCGACGGTCTCGCCCTGTTGGTCGACGAGCGCGGCGCCCGCGGCCCCCGTGGTCTCGCAGAGTCGGAGAAGCGTCGCGCTGAAGGTCGACACCGCCTGGTCGCGCGGAACGAGAGTGCGACGGCGACTCATGGCGCGACGGGAACGAGCGCCGTGAGCGCGTCGACCGCGCGCTCGGTGCTCACGGGGGTCGAGGCGCGCAGGCGCGCGACCAGGCCGTCGAGCTCCCGCTTGGCGCGCCCCGAATACACGTCCGCGGCGAACACACGGCGCCGTTCTTCGAGCGGCACGCGCAGCTCGGGGAAGCGGCGATCGAGCTCGATCACGTGGTAGCCGAAGGCGCTCTTCACGACCCCGCTCTGGTCGCCCGGGTGTTCGAGCGCGAGCGCGGCCCGAGCAAAATCGAGATCGAGCGAGCCGCCGAGCGGCGTCGGAGGACTCGCGTTCGGATCCCAGACGCGGCCGTCGAGCGTGACCGGCGGCAGGTGCTCCGCGGTGATCTGGAGGCCGCGCGCCGGAAAGGCGTGGGCGCGGCGGATGAGCTCTTCGCCGTCGGCGGCGCCCTTCAGGGCGACGGCGAGATCGGCGGCGAGCGCCTTGGCCGGCGCGTCGTCAGCCGGCTTTTTGACGAGCACCACCGCGTGCGTCGTCATGGCGCTCGGCGGTCGATCGAACTCGGGCCAGCGGAGCTCGGTGAGCTCGCGCACCTCGGCGTCGGAGGGCGGGCCGAGCGCGTGCGCGTCGTCGCGGATGCGTTCGAGCAGCGCACGAGCGAGAGCGCCGCGCTCGGCCCCGGCAACGAGCGCGGCGTTCGACGGATCCGTGCGGAACGCCGCGCTGAAGAGCGCGTCGGTCACGCCGCGTTGACGCGCTTCGAGCAGCGTGACGCCTTCGGCCCGCGCGATGCGCTCGACGGTGCCGACCGTGATCTGCTCGCCGCCGGCGACAGCGGCGACGCCGGGCGGCAAGGCAGCGCGCGCAGGCTCCGGAGCGCTCGAGCGCTCCCCACACGCGGCCGCGAGCGCGACGGCGAGAGGCATGCTGGACCACCGGAAGTGGCAGCCGGCGCCCCTCGCGCGCCTCATCGTCCCGACGCCCTCGGCCGCAGCATCTCCGTCGCGGCGCGCAGCGCGACGCCTCCGACGACGAGGAAATAGACGGCCTGCAGATCACGCCGATCGCCGAGGGCGTACAAGCCGAGCGCGAAGCAGACGCACGCCGCGGCGAACAGCGTGAGGTTCACGATGTTGGCGACGCGGCTCATGAAAGCGCGTTCGTTCATTTGAGGGCCGCCCAAACCAAACCGACTCCGACGAGCACGGCCAGTACCGCGCCGCGCAGGGCGACCGCGTTCAGTCGCGTGCCGCCCGACGACAGTTCGTGTTTGCCCCCTTGCGCGAGCGCGAGGCGCGACCCGGCGCTCAAGACGAGCAGCGCGCAAGCCGTCGCCGTCGCGTGCGCGAGCACGGCGTGCTCGGCACGATCCACGCGGAAAGCGAGCGCCTCGAAGACGAGCGCGGCGAGCACCGCGAACCCGACGATCGGCAAGCCGAGCGCGTGGAGCCGAGAGCGGGCTACGAGCGGCGCGCCCGGCGCGAGCTCCGCGGGGGCACGCGCCGGGCTTTCGACGCGACCCCAACCGAAGGCGTAGAGCACCCAGCCGAGCGTCCCGAGCGCGGTGCGGATGCGATCGAGGTGCACCGGCGAGGAGTCGGCGCCGAGCAGCGCCCACGTGAGCACCGAGCAACCGACGAAGCCGAAAATGCCGAGCCCGCGGCCGAGATCGGGCCGCCGTTCGACGAGCAGGAGCGAGACGACGAGCGCGGCGAGCGCGAGCAACGCCGCGAGCCGCGGACCGGCGCGCACCCCGCGCGCGAGGACGGGCAGCCCGACCGTGAGGAGCCAGGCGTAGGCGCCCGGGAAGAGCACTCGCGTCCGCTCGGCGAGCGGAAGAGGCTCGGGCGGCGCGGAGGTCGGCGTCATCGGCGCTCGAGCTGCCTCAGCGCGCGAAGCCTTCGACGAGGTTCACGAAGGTGAGCACCGGATGGCCCGTGGCGCCCTTCGGGTAGATGCCGCGAGCGCGCTCGGCATAAACGGGACCGGCCACGTCGCAGTGGATCCAGGGGTAGCCGCCCACGAATTCCCGTAAAAACAGCGCCGCGAGGATCGAGCCGCCGTAACGATCCCCGGTGTGCTTGAAGTCGGCGATGTCGCTCTTCAACTGCTCGGCGAGCTCGTCGAGCAACGGCAAGCGCCAGAACGACTCGCCCGCGTCGCGCGCCGCGCCCTCGAACTTCTGCGCGACGTCGTCGCTCGTCGCGTAGTAGGGCGAGCACGTCTTGCCGAGCGCGATGAGCGCGGCGCCGGTGAGCGTCGCGACGTCGACCACGAGGTCCGGCTCGAGCCGGGCGGCGTAGGCGAGCGCGTCGGCGAGCACGAGGCGACCTTCCGCGTCGGTGTTGATGACTTCGACCGTCTTGCCGGAGAGCGAGGTGAACACGTCGGCCGGACGATACGCGTCGCCGTCCGGCATGTTCTCGGCGGCGCCGACGATGCCGTGCACCTCGACGCGCGGCTTCAAGCGCGCGACCGCTGCCATCAGACCGAGCACGGCCGCGGCCCCCGCCATGTCCGTCTTCATCTCGCCCATGCCGGGCGCCGGCTTGATGCAAAGACCGCCCGAATCGAACGTGAGGCCCTTGCCCACGAACACGAGCCGCTTGGTGGCGCCGCGCGGCGCGTACGAAAGGTGAATGAAGCGCGGCTCGTTCGCGCTGCCCTGACCGACGGCGTAGTGAAGGTGCATGCCGGCGGCGCGGATCCCGCGCTTGTCGAGCACTTTGACGCCGAGCTTGCCGCTCTTCGCGATGCGGCGCGCGATCGAGGCGAGCGCCTCGGGGGTGAGCACGTTCGGCGGCTCGTTCACCGCGTCGCGCGCGAGCGCCACCGCTTCGGCGATGCCGACGCCGAGCGCGAGCTCGCGCCGCGCGCTCGCACCCACGCGCCCTTGGGCGAACAAGAAGATCTTCTTGAGCTCGGCCTTGGGGCGGCGGTCGCCCGTGAAGTATTTGAGGAAGCGATAGCTGCCGAGGCCGGCCGCTTCACCCACGTTGCGCCAGTCGACGTCGGGCGGGAGCGCGACGCCGACGCGCGTGACGCCCGGACCGTTCGCGGCGCGTACGGCGGTCGCGATGGCGGAACGGAGACGAGCGGCGTCGAGCTTTTGCCGCGGGCCGAGGCCGACGAGCACGATGCGACGCGCCTTCGTGCGCCCGAGCGTGGACACGTCGAGCAACTGATCGGCCTTGCCCGTGAACTCGACGAGCTTCGCGTGCGCGATGAGGCCGCCGCCCACGGCCGCCTCGATCGGTTCGAGCCACGCGTTTCGCTCGAGCGACCCCTCTTCGACGCACACGGCGAGCACCTCGAGCGCTGCGCGCGTCGGATCGCCTGACCCAATTTCAATCGACGCCGTCATTGGCAGTGGCGCTCGAAGGTAGTGCCGTGTGCGCGAGGTCGCAAATCGTCACGCGCGGGGCGGCCTCCGCGCGGGTGCGGAAGCGCCCAAAGCGGGTATCATCCGCCCGATGCGGCTCGAGCTCTCGCGAATGAGTCCGCGCTTCGGCGTGCTCGCCCTGCTCGTGACGAACGGAGCGCTCGCACAAGGCACACCCCCGACGGCTTCCTTCCCGGACACGCCGCCCGCGACGCCTACATCGGCGCCTGCGGCGACACCGGGCGCGCCGACCCCGCCACCCGCGACGGCTCCCGCCCCGAGCGCGGCTCCCGTGCGCCCTCCGGCGGCCGCGCCCCCGCCCGGCGCGCCAACGCAGCCGATCGTGGAACCGCCCCCGCCGCCCGAGCCGATTGACGAACCGCCCCCGCCGCCCGAACGTCCGCGCCGAACGCTGCCGCAAATGTCGGTGCGCATCGATCCGTTCAATCTGCTCATCGACGGTGACCTCGGGATCGAGCTCGAGGTGGCGGTGTTGAAGTTCATGACGGTCGAGCTCGTGCCCGATTTCGTCGTGAACGACTCGCCGCCGACCTTCGGCTACCTCACCGGACCCCACGGCCTCACGCGCAAGTCGAACGGCTGGGGGCCGCTCGCGGGCACGTCGGTCGACGTCGGTTTCTGGCTGCAGGGCAAAGCGCTCGACGGCAACGTGATCCGCCTCATGTTCACCGACTACGGCTACAAGTACGCGGCGCCGCTCGACAGCGTGAGCCACGCCGAGCGCGTTTTGTACGGATATTTCGGCACGAACGATCGCTGGGGTGCGTTTTCGATGGAGTTCGGCATCGGGCTCGGCGCCGATCTCAACAAGCAACGTCGCTGCTACGTGCCGGACAATCCGAACGCGCCGGCGGACCAAGTGACGTTTCATCCGACGAACCAGTGCGACGAGAACGCGCTCTTCTTGCGCACCGATCGCACGAACGTGCCGGGCGTGGTGCCGCCGGTGATCGACCTGAGCGGCGGGCTCGCCGGCATTCGCTTGCTCGGGCGTATCTCGCTCGGAGTGGTGTTCTGATGCGTTCCGCTATTTTGATTTCAGGGGCCGGGGGCGCGCTCGGTTCGGCGCTCGTGGCGCACTTCGCGAAGTTCGGGGTGGTGGTCGCGGCGGGTCGCGGGGTCGCGCAAAGCGAGCTCGACGTCGCGCACGGTGCGGGCCGGGTGCTCGCCGCGCCCCTCGAGCTCGGCGTCGCGGCCGCGTGGCGAGAGCTCCTCGATCGGCTTAAAAACGAGGGTTTTGCGCTCGACGGCGCCGTGCTCGCCGCGGGCGGCTGGCGTGGCGGCACCGCGCTCGCCGACACGCCGGACGACGTGTGGTCCGGCATGCTCGCGGTGAATCTCGAAACGGCGCGCGTGTCGCTGCAAGCACTCTTGCCCGGCATGGTGGAGCGCGGGCGTGGCAGCGTCGTCGTGATCGGATCGAGCGCGGCCGTGCGACCGTGGGAAAGCGCCAAAGCCGCGGCGTACGCGGCGTCGAAGGCCGGCGCGCTCGCGCTCGTACAGGCGAGCGCGGCGGAAGTGCTCGCGAACGGCGTCCGCGTGAACGCGCTCTTACCGAGCACCATCGATACGCCGGCGAACCGAAGCGCGATGCCGAAGGCGGATTTTTCGCGCTGGGTCACGCCTGCGTCGATCGCGGAAGTGGCTGGATTTCTGCTGTCGGACGCTGCACGCGACGTCTCGGGCGCGGCGCTGCCCGTCTACGGTCGCGTCGGCGTGTGAGCGGGGTGCGCCCGCGCGAGCGGCGCGTCACCAATACTTCTCGAACGTGACGTGACCCGGCGTGCGCACGCGGTGCTTTCTGAGTCCGCGCGTGCCGAGCAGCGCCGTCATCTCTTCGATCATGGCCGGGTTGCCGCAGAGCATGACGTGCGTGTGCTCGGGCGTGATGGGCACGCCCGCTGCGCGCTCGAGCTCGCCGGTCGAGAGCAGCGTGGTGATGCGTCCGTGAAGCAGGTCGGGGGGAGCCGCTTCACGGCTGAGCGCCGCGACGAGCGAGAGTTGGCGAGGGCGCTCGGCGGCGAGACGCAAGAGCTCGTCGCGGTGGGCGAGCTGCGTCGCGTCGCGCACGCCGTGGACGAGAACGACGCGCTCGAAGCGCCGCCAGAGCTCGTCGCTCCCGAGGATCGAGAGGAAGGGGCCGAGCCCGGTGCCGGTCGCCACGAGCCAGAGCTCCCGCGCGTCCGGCAGCCATTTCAGCGTGAAAAACCCCTGGGGCTTCGGTTCGACCCAGAGCGGGTCACCGGGGCGGAGCCTGAGGAGCCGCGGGGTCAGCGCACCTCCGACCACCTCCGTCACCAAGAATTGGAGCGGCGCGCCGGGCGGCGACGCAATCGAATACGAGCGGCGCTCGATCACGCCGTCGATGTCGAGCGCGAGGTTCACGAATTGGCCCGGCGCGAACGGCTCGACTTCGGCGGCGACGACGAGCGTCGCCAGCCCCGGAGCCCAGTCGCGCCGGGCGATGAGATGCCCTGCTGACCAGCCCTGCATCAAAACGCGAGAAGTTCGATAACTCCGCGCGGACGGTCGAGCAAGGGGCCGAAATCGCGGCTCACACCGCCGCACGGCCCAATCCACCCAAAAAACGCGGCGAATGAGTGAGGAGCGTGTACCCTAAGAGCCTAGGATGCCGTTCTCGGTCACGTGCCCCTCCTGCGGTAAATCGTTCCAGCTCGCGCAGGAGATCTACGAGCGCAAAGTCGCGGGCAAGATCGTCTCGATCAAGTGCAAGCAGTGCCAATCGGGCATTCGCATCGACGCGACGGAAGCGGGCGCGCTCAAGGTGCTCGGCGCGTCGCCGGCCGCGAGCGCGGAAGCAGCGGCACCGACCGGCGCGCAAGCGGCGCGCGCGCGACAAGCGACGCTCATCGGAATGATGGGACCGGCGGGCAAGCCGGTGACGACCGCAACGAGTGATTCGAACGCGCTCTGGGCCGTCGACGCGGGCGGCTCGGGCGACGATCGCGAGCTCGACGACGCCACCATCGCGCGTGAGATTGCGGCGGGCACCATCGGCGCGGACACGCTCGTCTGGCGTGACGGCATGGGGGATTGGCTCGAAGTTTCGAAAGTTCCCGAGCTCGCCAAGCATTTGCCGTCCGCGAAGAAGCCGGAGCCGGCCAAGGTCGCCGCGCCGTTGCCCGCCGCGCGCGCGAAGCAGCCGTCGGCGCCGGGCGTCGCCGCTCCCGCGCCGGCTCCCGTCGCGAAGGCGGCCGCGCCCGCCGCGATGCCTGCGCCGGCGGTGAAGGCAGCCGCGCCGGCCGCGCCGGTGGTGAAGGCAGCGCCGCCCGCTGCGCCCGCTGCGAAAGCGGCGCCCGCCGTTCCGAGCATGGTCTCGGAAGACGACGAAGAAGAAGCGACGATGATCTTCCGTTCGTCGGCGGAAGCGGCCGCAAAGCTCGGACTCGACGCGCCGGGTGACGACGAAGCCGCGCCCGCTGCGCCGCGCCCGGCTGCGGGACGCCCCCCGGTCGCGGCCCCATTGCCGGCAGCGGGTCGACCAGCGCCGACGGCGAAAGCGCCATCCGCTCCGCTCAATCCCCCGCCCGCCGTGAAGGCGCCGTCCGCTCCGCTCCAACCGGCACCTACCGCGAAGGCGCCGTCCGCTCCGCTCAACCCCGCACCTGCCGCGAAGGCGCCATCCGCTCCGCTCAATCCTCCGCCCGCCGCGAAGGCGCCGTCCGCTCCGCTCAATCCCCCGCCCGCCGCGAAGGCGCCGTCCGCTCCGCTCAATCCCGCGCCCCCTCCTCTAGCGGAGGCAAAAGCACCCTCGCCGCCCGCACCGGTCGCGGCTCCGCCCGGGCCGCCGATGCCGCCCCCCCGTGCGAAGCAGCCGTCGGCGCCGATGCTCGCGCGCGGCCTCACGCCGCCACCGGAACCGCAACCGGCGCCGCCGCCGCCGCCGTCACCACCGCCGCCGCCCGCGTCCGATGTCCCCGCCGCTGCGCCGCCCCCGGTGCGACCGCGGCAGCAGTCGGCGCCCGGCTGGCCACGCGGTCTCACACCGCCGCCGGAGCGACCGTCGGCACTCGGCATCGCACCGACGCCGCCGCCCACCGCGCCGCCGTTCATGCCGACGCAGAATCCGTTCGCGCAGGGGGCGCCCACGGCGCCGGGTCAGATGGGCCAGCTCGCGCCGAATCCGTTCGCGGTCGCGACGACGACGGACCTCGAATACAACCCGCCGCGCAGCAAGGCGCCGTTCGTCATCGGCGGCATCGTGCTCGTGCTCGCAGCGGCCGGCGTCGCGTTCGCCGTGTTGGGCTCCGGCGCGCATCCGCCGCCGCCGCCCGTCCCGGCTGCGCCCCCGACGCCGCCTCCGCAAACGCCGGAACCACCGCCGCCGGCGGAGACGCAAGCCGCCGAGACGCCGGCGCCGCCCGCGCACCCGAGCGACGACATCGCCGGCACGCCGCACCCGAGCCCGGCGACGAGCGGCGACTTTTCGCAGATGTTCGCAGCGGGCGCGGAAAAAGCGCAAAAAGGCGGCGCCCCCGCCAGCACGAAGTCGTTCGACGCCGAGGAAGCGAAAACGGCTTTGGCCTCGGTGCTCAAGCTCGTCGCCGCGTGCAAACAACCCGGCAGCCCGACGGGCCAATCGAGCGCCGCGGTGACGTTCGACACGAGCGGCCACGTCTCGAGCGTGACGGTCGGCGCGCCGTTCTCCGGCACGGAGACGGGGACGTGCATCATCGGCGCGTTCAAGAACGCCAAGGTCGCGCCGTTCAGCGGCCTACCCGGCACGATTTCGCAGCCGGTGAGCCTGCTCTGATCGCGAGCGAACGCGGTTAGACGCGGAGCAGCAAGCTGCCCCAGTGAAACCCCGCGCCGAGCGCGAGTAGACACACGAGCTGCCCGGGCTTGAGCCGGCCGTCGCGGCGCATCTCGTCCATCAAGATCGGGATGGTCGCGCCGGACGTGTTGCCGAAGCGATCGATGTTCGACGGCATGCGCTCGAGCGGCACGCCGAGGCGCTGGCAAACGGCCTCGTTGATGCGCTGGTTCGCCTGGTGCGCGATGAACCAGTCGATGTCTTCGGGCTTCGTCCCGGTGCGCTGGCACACGGCGTCGACGCTCTTCGGCAGCTTCGTGACGGCGTGCTTGAACACTTCGCGGCCGTCCATGTGAATGAGCGCCGCTTCGCTCGCGAGCGTCGCCTCGGAGACGTAGGGACGGTCGCGAAAACCGCCGGGGATGCACAGGAGCGGCGCGTAACGGCCGTCGGCTTGGATATCGACGCCGAGCACGCCGGAGCCCGGTTGCTCGGAGCGTTCGACGACGATCGCTCCCGCGCCGTCCCCGAAGATGATCGCCCAGCCGCGGTGCCGAGTCGCGCGGTCCCAATCTTCCGGCGACGGGCGGCGGTCGCTCTTGCCGTCGAGGACGTCCCAATCGCGCCAGGGCATGAGGCCCGCGTGCGCTTCGGCTCCGACGATCAGAATGCGGCGCGCGGCACCGGCGGCGAGGAGCGAATCGGCGACTTGGAAGGCGTAGAGCATCGCCGCGCATTGCGTGCGCAGGTCGAGCGCGGGCACGGTGCGCATGCCGAGCCGGGACGCGAGGAGCGGCGCCGAGCCCGGGAAAATGTGATCCGGCGTCATCGTGCTGAAGAGCACGTAATCGATGTCCGCGGGACCGAGCCCCGCCGCCTGGAGCGCGTGCTCGGCCGCCGGGAGGGCCAGATCCGCCGGGCCCTGACCTGCCGCCGCGAAGTGGCGCTGGCCGATGCCGGTCCGCTGGCGGATCCACGCGTCGTTCGTATCCATCACCCGCGCGAGGTCGTCGTTCGAGTACGGCCGCCCGGGGACGAAGTGGCCCGAGCCGATGATGCGAAGACCGGACATGCGGAAAAGTGCCGAAGGCGCCCGTCGTACTACCACCCCTCGCCGACGACCAGTGCCGATTAACTAGTTGGCCGCGGAACCGGCTTCAAAAAGGCGGCGTCATTCCCGCGGCGCGATAGGCGGCCGCTATGTCCTGCCAGAAGGTCGGATAGGTCTTCGCGACGCAGCTCGGGTCTTCGATGGAGAGGCCCCCCCGCGCCAGGCCGAGGACGGCGAAGCTCATCGCCATGCGATGGTCCGCGTAGCTCTTGACGACCGCCGGGCGGAGCGCCCGGGGCTCGACGGCCAGGGAGTCCTCCGTGGTCGTGACGGCTTGGCCGAGCCGCTCGAGCTCGGCGGCGACCGCGGCCAGCCGATCGGTTTCTTTGATGCGGATGTTCGCGACGTTGCGAATGCGGGTCGCGCCTTCGGCGAGCGGCGCGATCGCGGCGAGCGACATCACCGTGTCGGA
>DATJXW010000094.1:0-7229 GCA_035499895.1 Polyangiaceae bacterium
CACGGGCTCGACGCGGGGCAGAGCATCGTCGCGCCGGCCGGCGCCCCCACGTCGGTCGTGCTCGCGAGCGGGACGCAGATCGCGCTCGACGCGAAGAGCGTGCTCGAGTGCCGCGAGGACACGGCGACGCAGCGGTTCGCGCTCCTGCGCGGCGGCGCGCACCTCCACGTCTCGAAGCTCTCCGGCGGTGAGCGCTTTCTCGTCGACACGCCGCAGGCCGAGGTCGAGGTGCGGGGCACGGTCTTCGACGTGCGCATCGAGCCGGCGACCGCGGAGTGCGGCGCGCGCACGAGCGTCGCCGTCACGGAAGGCCGCGTCGAGGTGCGCTCGGCGGGCTCGGCGCGGGCGCTCTTGCCGGGCGATCACTGGACGAGCCCGTGCGAGACGCCGGCCGTCGAAGCGAGCGACGACGCCGCACCGAAGCGCACCGCCGCCGTGACCGCGCACCCGAATCACGCGCGGAGCGCTCCGGCGCGCGCGAGCGACGAAGCGCCCGTTTCGGCCTTGAGCGAGCAGAACGACCTCTACGCGCGGGCCGAAGCCGCGCGGCGCGACGGGCGCACGGGCGAGGCGCTGGCGGCGTACGCGCGCTTGCTCGCGCTCTTTCCGAACGGGCAGCTCGCCGAAAGTGCTTTCGTGCAACGTGTGCGCTTGCTCGCGCAAAGCGACCCGGCGCGCGCGAGTGCCGACGCCGAGCGCTACCTCACGCGCTATCCCGCGGGTTTCGCGCGCGGCGAGATGGCAGGCCTCACGCGGGCGCCATGAGGCGTGCTTGGCTCGGCGCGGCGCTCGCGCTCGCTCTGCCCGCGGCATGCGACAGCGCGTTCAGCTTCGACCGCGAAGGCGCCACGGCGGGCAGCGGGGGCGCCGCCCCGATGTCGAGCGGCGTCGCAGGTTACGACGAAACCACCGAGGACGAGGCCGCGGGCGGCGCCCGGGACGCTGAAAACTGCGCGCACTGCGCGGACTACGGGCTCAAGTGCGCGACCGAATGGGAAGCGTGCGTCGAGTGCCTGACGGACGACGACTGCAGCTCGAGCTTGCCGTACTGCGATCCGGCGCTGCACCGCTGCCTGCCGTGCAACACGAGCAGCGGCTGCGACGCCAATTGCGTGTGCGACGGCTGGAGCCACGCGTGCATGCGCACGTGCGACACGCAGAGCGAACCGGGCGACGATTGCGACGGCGCTCCGCGCATGTGCGACGCCCGGCGCAACGTCTGCGTCGTGTGCCACGACGACGACGATTGCCAAGCCGATCCGACTAAGCCGCACTGCGCTCCGGGCGGCGCCGCGTGCGCCGAATGCGCGTCCGATCGCGATTGCGGCGCGGGCCTCCACTGCGATCCGCTGATCTTCTCGTGCGTCAGCTGCCGTGACTCGCGTGATTGCGCGCTCGGGGCCGTGTGCGACTCGACGGCGCACCTGTGCGTCGGCACGGTGCGCTGAGGGGCGCTACCGCGCGCTGAGCGGCACTAGAGTGCGGCGCGCCCCGCGGCGGCGCGTCCGGCGGCGGCGCGCCCTGCTCCGCCCGCGCTGCGACCACCCGCGGCGCTGCGACCACCCGCGGCGCTGCGTCCGCCCGTGGCGCGACCCGCCGCGCCCGTCGCGCGACCGCCCGCGCCCGTACCCGTCGTGCGACCGGCGTGCCCGGCCGCGCCCGTGGTGTCACCCGTGCCGAAGCCGCCGCTGCGACCCGCGGACGTGCCGCCGCCGGTGCCGCCGAACCCGGTCGACGTGCCGCCGGTGCCGCCGAAACCCGTGGAGGTGCCGCCCGTGCCCGACGACGTCGTGCCGCCCGACGACGTGGTGCCGCCCGAGCCGCCCTGCGGCGTGTAACCGGCACTGTTGTCCTCGAACGGCAACTGCGTTTCACCGCCGCCGGCGCTGCAGCTCGCGAGCGCCCAGAGACACGCCACCGAGGCGCCGATAGCCACGCGACGCGCGAGCGCACGAGTGGACGCCTGCTTCCTGCGCCGAGTCGACGATGCGAGGTCCATGTTGAAGCTCATTGTCCAAGCGCTGCGGCCGCAAGTTTCATCCCGAGACGCGTGCGTCCTCGAGACGGACAAGTGGTTTAGTGATGTTAGTCACCGAGACGGTCTCATTCGAGGCGAAAACAATGCGGAGAATTCGTGCGGGCAAAATGCCCGGGACCCGATACTCGCCGCGCTGCAATTCTTTGGCGATAAAGGATGCGCACGGGACGAGCGACGCGGAGCTCGCACGCGACCGATCGAAAACTCGGTCCGATCAAGACTGGCCCGATCGATGCTCCGATGATACCCCAAGAGATGATGACTTTGGGCAAACGCGCAAGCCGTTCCCTCGGTGCGGTGATGATCGGGTCCTTGGCGCTCGTCACGGGCGCAGCGTCGTGTTCGACGGGTGAGCCGACGGCGCCGCCCGAGTACAACTCCGCGGGTAACGGTTCGGGCGCAACCACGGCGGCCGGCTCGACGAGCACGGGCGCGAGCGGCATGCACGGCGGCATGAGCGGCGCGGGCGGCACCGGCGGCAGCACGGGCGGCTCGAGTGCGACAGGCGGCACCGGCGGTTCGTTGTCCACGGGCGGAACCGGTACCGGAGGCAGCGCGACGGGCGGATCCGTCGGCACGGGCGGGAGCGCGGGCCTCGCGACGGGCGGTGGATCTGGAACCGGTAGCAGCACGGGCGGCATGAGCGGCCATGCCGGCAGCGGCGCGACGGGCGCGGGCGGACGCAGCAACGGCGGCGCGGCCGGCAGGTCGAGCGGCGGAGCGAGCTCGGGCGGCACGAACAACGGCGGCATGAGCTCGGGCGGCACGAGCAACGGCGGCAGCAGCGGCTTCGGCAACAACGGTGGCGTCGCGCCGCCGGCGGACATCTCGGGCGGCTCGCAAGGTTGGGCGTCGCGTTACTGGGACTGCTGCAAGCCGGCGTGCGGCTGGACCGGCAACACCAACGGCCGCAATCCGATCAAGTCCTGCGACAAGTCGGACAACACGCTGAGCGACAACAACGCGACGAACGCCTGCCAGGGCGGCGGCACCGCATTCATGTGCTGGAAGGACGCGCCGTGGGCCGTCGGCGACGACCTCGCCTACGGCTTCGCCGCGGCGTCGGGCTCGAACTACGTGTGCGGGCGCTGCTTCCACATCCAGTTCGACGGCGGCACGCACAACGGCGGCATGCAAGCGGCCTCGGCCTCGCTCAAGGGCAAGCACATGATCGTGCAGGTCATCAACAACGGCGGCGTGCAAAACGATCAGTTCGACCTCTTGATCCCCGGCGGCGGCGTCGGCGCTCTGAACGCCTGCACCAGCAACGGCGATCAGCTCGGCAGCGTCGACCTCGGCGCGCAGTACGGCGGCCTCCTCACCGAGTGCAACGGCGACGTGGGCTGCACTCAGCAAAAGTGCAACACCGCCTTCGCCGGCAAGCAGGACCTGCTCGACGGCTGCAATTGGTTTTTGACGTGGTTCGCGGGCGCCGACAATCCGAGCTTCACGTACAAGCAAATCGCGTGTCCGTCGGACATCACGAACCTCTCCGGGCTGCCCGACTCCGGCTGAACCGTCACCACGCGAGGCGTCGCGTCACGAGAGCGAGCACCACGCCGACCAGCGTGAGCGCGCCGAGAATCGTCGCCTGGGTGAGCTCGCCTTCGGCGGCGAACAGGAGGCTCACGAGCACCGAGAGCAGGCCCGTCACGCGCGCGCCGCCCCGGCCGAGCTTCACGAGGGCGGCTGAGCTCGCGAGGTATTGCGCGACCACGGCGAGCGCGGCGAGATCGACGAGCCGCTCGAAGTCGAGCAGTTGCGTGAGCACGAGCGTCACGCCCGCGCTCGCGACGACCGCGACGGCGGGCGTCCCGTAGCGCGGGTGCACGGCGCCGAACGCGCGCGGCAGGAGCCGTTCGTCGGCGAGCGCCTGCAGGTAACGCGGCGTCGCGAGCGCCGTCCCGGCGTTGTAGCCGAGCATCGAGACGAGACCGCCGAGGCCGAGCAGCGTCGCGCCCGCGCCGCCCGCCAGCGCGCGCGCGGCGTCGACGAGCGGGGCCCGAGTGTCGGTCGGGCCGCTCGCGCCGAGAAACACGAGCTCGACGAGCACGTAGAGCAGCGCCGGAAACGCGAGCGCCACGAGCACCGCGAGCGGCACCGCGCGCCGCGCGTCACGGACCTCGCCGCTCGGCACGCCGACGACCTCGAAACCCTGGTACGCGAAGAGCGTCATCAGCGCCATGGCCGGCAGCGCGCCGAAGCCGTGAGGCGCGAAGGGCACGAGCGTGGCCGCGCGAAACTTCGTGATGCCCGCCGCCACGAAAAACGCCAGCGGGACGAGCTTCAAGAGCGTGAGCGCGTCCATCACGCGCGCTCCGGGTTTCACGCCGCGCACGTTGAGCCCGCCGAGCGCGCCGACGACCAGCGCCGGCAGCAGCCGGTCGAACGGCCGCTCGCCGAACGCCGCGGCGAACGTCGAGAGGTAACTCGTGATCCCGTTCGCCACGGCGGCCCACGAAATCACCGAGGTGACCCAAGCCGACCAACCGACGACGAACGCGACGCCTTTGCCGAACGCGAGCTCGGCGTAGCGAAACGAACCGCCCGTGCGCTCCTCGAGTCGGCCGAGCGCGGCGAACGTGAGCGCGAGCGGCAAGCAGAGTGCGCCCGTGCCGATCCACGCGAGGAGCGACGCGGGCCCGAGCTCGCGCGCGAGCTTGCCGGGGAACAAATAAATGCCGCTCCCGACGACGGCGTTCACGCCGAGACACGTCGCGTCGAAGATCGAGAGCGCGCGCCGCATGCTATGCTGCCCGCGGCTTTCTGGAAGGAGTCATCCCCATGGCAAAAGGTCAAGTGCGGCCGAAAACCAACAATCAGCCGAAGCTCACCGTGAAGCAGAAGAAGGAAAAGAAGAAGGAAAAAGCCGCGGCGAAGTAGCGCTCGGCGGGGAGACACGCCCGTCGCTCGCCCGCGGCGGCCATCGCGGGCCGTGCCGCGAACGCGACGGGCGCGTTCACTCCCACGCGCGACTCACCCCTGCGAGTGAGCGCCGGTGCTCACTTTTCGGGAAGCGGAGCCGGCTCCGAACCGGACCGCGCAGGAACGGTTTCGACGCCGCCGTCGGGCTCGGTGATCGTGGTCGCGCCCTTGCCTTCGCCGGGCTGGCGCTTCGGATCGTAAGCAACGCCGTTCTTGTCGATCTTCCACCCGGGGGCGGGGTGCGCGGTGGTGCCCTGCTCGGCGAGCAAATGCTGGGGCGACTTGTTGTCGGCGCCGACGACCTGGCCGTCGGACGTCTCCGCGGGCGGGTTGTTGTCGAGGCCCGGCGCGGCCGCGCCGCCGTCGCTCGGGCGCTCGCACGTCACGGTGAGAAGCGCCAGAAAACCGAGCTCGAGACTGCGACGCACCCACGTTTGCATGGCGTTCACCAAGGCAGCACTTCACCGTTCGCGTGCCAGAAGCCGCCGCTCGTCTCGAGCGTGAGCTCGTCGAGCCGCGCGAGCAGACCGCGCGCCGCGTCGAGCGGCGCGACTTGGCCGTGTGCTCCCGTCATGTCCGTCCGCACCATGCCCGGATGCAGAATCGCGACGGCGATGCCGGCCGCCTTCAGATCGACGGCGAGCGACTTGCCCGCCATGTTGAGCGCGGCCTTGCTCATGCGATAACCGTACGCGCCGCCCGAACTGTTGTCGTCGATCGAGCCCATCCGACTCGTGATGAGCCCGACCTTCGCTCCGCGCGGCAGCTGCGCGCGGAGCGCGGCGGTGACTCGCAGCGGCGCGAGCGCGTTCACGTCGAACTGGCGGCGGATACTCGCCACGTCGAGCTCCGCGAGCGAACCCGAGCGCTCGAGGATGCCGGCGTTGTTGATCAACAGCTTGACCTCGCGGTTCCCGACGGCGGACGCGAGGGCAGCGATGCCGTGCTCGTCCGTCACGTCGATGCCCTTCACCACTTCCACGCCGAGCGCGTCGAGAGCCGGCGAGCTCTGGCGGCACGTCGCGAGCACCGCGAGCTCGCGTTGCTTCAAAAGCTCCACCAGCGCGAGGCCGATGCCCCGATTCGCTCCGGTCACGACGGCTAACGCCATGGGAATAGCCATGGGTTCGCCCACGAACGAGCGCAAGAGGGGTTCTTTGGGTTCACTTTCACGCCCTGCCCTTCACATGCTGCCAGCCCCTGCACGCCCCTGACAACGCTCCCTTCATCGCCCGGCCGGCCGCCGGGCACGCCCCCCGCCCCACGCTCCCGCATAACGACGCGGCGCAACGCCGCGCACCCCCGCCCCCAACCCGCGCTCGCACCCTCACCCGCGCTCGCACCCCCACCCGCGCTCGCACCCTCACCCGCGCTCGCACCCTCACCCGCGCTCGACCTCAGCTCAAGCTCAAGAAGGCACTCGCGCGGCACCGCCCACCACACATGCAAGTTCGGGATTGAATCCCGAACTTGCACTCTTGATTCCACGGCCCATCGCGACCCCACATCACGCCGATGCAAACCGCTCACGCCGACACGACGCGCTCACGCCGACGCGACGCGCTCACTCCGACGCGACGCGCTCACGCCAACGCGAACCGCTCACACCCCCGCGCTCGGGCTGAAGCTCGAGGTCAAGCAAGGCACTCGCGCGGCACTGCCCCAGCACACATGCAATTTCGGGATTGAATCCCGAACTTGCACTCTTGGTTCCACGGCCCCTCACGACCCCGCTCCGCCGACGCGAACGCGCTCCGCCGACGCGAACGCGCTCACGCCGACGCGACGCGAACCGCGGCGCGCGAGCTCGCCTTACGGACCGGGGGCGCCGGCCGTGATCCAATTCGTGAGCGTCGTCATGTCGGCTTGCGACAGACACGGATTCTGCGTGCAACCTCGCGGCATGATGAAGGTGCCGCACTGATGCTGAACGAGCTCGAGCACCGCGCTGTTCGCGGTGTCGTTCTTCGTGACGAGCTTGTCGTTGCCGCACTGCGAGACGGCCGTGCTCGTGATGGTGTTGTAGAGCGTCGTGAGGTTCGAACTCGTGAGGTTCGGATTCTGCCGGCCGCCGTGACACGTCGATGAACCACAGTTCGATTGAAACACCGCCGCCACGGCCGTGAACGCGCTCGAGCTCGCTCCGCCCGTACCGCCCGTGCTCGCGCCGCCGGAGCCGCCCACGCGGCCACCGGCGCCCGCGCCGCCGAACGTCGTGCTCCTGCCGCCGCTCCCCGCGACCGCCGTGGTCCCGCCGGTGCCGGAG
>DATJXW010000095.1:0-5237 GCA_035499895.1 Polyangiaceae bacterium
GGGGACGCCGAAACGGCGGTGCGCGTGCTCGAAGTGGCCTTGCGCGACGCGCCGGGCAGCATCGAGGCCGCGGCCCTGCTCGCGCGCTCGTACACCGCGCTCGGCACGCCCGCCAAGGGCCTCGACGTGCTTCAGTCCGTGGCGCAGGCGAACCGCGGCCGCCGCACGCGCGCCCTTTCGGCCGTCTACGAACAGATCGCCAACATTCACCTCGAAGAGGGCATGCTGACCGACGCGCAGGACGCGCTCGCCAAAGCCTTCGAGGCGGACTCGAAGAACGCGCGCCTCGCGCTCGAGCTCGGCCGGCTCTCCCTCGAGATCGACGAGGTGGAGGCGGCTCAGCGGGCGTTCCGCGCCGTCACCATCATGCGGCCTCCGTCGGCGGATGCGGGCGGCGCTCTCCCCGAAGAAAAGGCCGACGCGAACTATCACCTGGCCGTGCTCGCCCAAAAACAGGGCGATCCACGCAAGGCCCGCGTGCTCGTCTCCAAAGCGCTCGCCGACAGCCCCCACCACGAAGGCGCGAAGAACCTGCTCGTCGAGCTCGATCTGGCAAAGTGACGCGAGGCGTGGAAGGCTCGGCGCCCCGATGGTTCAACGACAAAAACGACTCACCAAGCGTGAACGCAAGGCGCAAGGCCCCGGCACGCACACGCACCAGCACCAGCACATCCACTGCATCGCGTGCGGGCGCCACATCGACCCCGAGGAATTCCAGGCGACGCCGCCGACCGGGATCGTGATCACCTGCCAGCACGGCTCGCAGTTCCCGGCGTGCCGCGCTTGTGAGATCGAAGCGCGCTCGCGCGTCGCCGAGCACGACCGCACCGGTCAGCCGCCGCGCGTCACGAGCGCCTGGCACTGACGGGCGTCCGAACGGGAGCGTCCGAAGACGCTCCTATTCTTCTTCCTCTTCTTCTTCCTCGGGGGCCGCGGCCTTCTTCTTCTTCGCGGGCGCCGGGGCGGGGGGCGGCGCGGCTTTCTTGGCTTTCGCGGGCGGCGGCGCCGCCGCGGCGGGCTTCTCTTTCTTCGCGGCGGGCTGCTTCTTCGGCGGCGCTTCGTCGTCGTCGCCCTTGTCCGATTTCTCGTCGCTCGGGGCGCTCGAAGACGAGCTCGAACTCTCGCTCGAGGTCGTCGTGCTCGCGCTCGCGCTCGCGCCGCCGCCCAGGAAGTCGAGATTCGCGAGCACGCCGAGCCATCCGGAGATGTAGGTGTCCGTCGCGCCGCCGGCGATCACCCGCGGGGGTGGCGTCGCCGGCAGGTTGTTGAAATCGAAACCGTAGCGCACGACGTCGAAACCGGCGGCCGGGGTGAGCCAGGGGGCGAGTCGCCAGCCGAGCATGAGGCCCATGTCGACGCCGCTGCCCTTGGCGCCGGGAAACCACACACCCGCCTTGTCGAGCTCGCTCATCGACGTGAGGAACCGCGGGGAGAAGTGCGCGCCGACGAGGAGCTTCGAGACGTAGACGCGCGCGTCGAGCCCGATGCGGAGGTAGTTGTAGTGCACGTCGGGGACGAGCGCGTAAGGCTGCTTCAGCGGATTCGCGTCACCCGAGAGGGTGAAGGTCTGATCGCCGTAGAGCGCGAAGATACCGAGCTCGCTTTGGCCGAGCGGCAGCCGGCCGCGGATGCCGATTTGATACTCGTAGACGCTCGTCTTCAGCGGCGTGTTCGTGGTCGTGCCGTTCGCCGCGGGCGCTTGATAGTTCGTGCTCGTGGCGATGCCGTACTCGAAGCGGCCCATCAAGCCGATGTTCGAGAGCACGCCGTTGCCGGAAAACGCGCCCGGATACACGTCCCCCGCGACGAAGATCGTCGGCGCGAGCGAGAGCTCGTAAGGGACGAGCGCGCCCTGCTGGAGCCCCGTGTAGGAGAAGTGGCGGTTGTAACCGCGGACGCCGAGCGAGATTTCGTAGGGGCGCAGGCCGCGCTCCGACGCGTCGCTCGAAGAGGACGACGAGTCACTGCTCGACGCGCTGCTCTCCGCCGCCGATGCTTCCTCGGGCGTGGCCGGAATGTCGACGGCTTCGAGTTCGTCGCCCTTGCCCTTGGTTTTCGGCTCCGACGCGGCTTTCGCCTTCGGCGGCGGACCCTCGTCCTCCTCGTCGTCCTCGTCCTTCGCCTTGGGAGCCGGTGCGGCGGGCGCGGGCGCGGGTGCGGGTGCGGCCGCGGCGGCGGGCTTCGCTTCACCGCGCGAGCGCTCGAAGGGATCGGCGAGCGAAATCTCGAGCTCGTTCTCCATCTCCTTCAAGAGCTTGGGCGCGCTGCCGCCGCCTTTGATTTGAACCGCATCGACCCGTGCGCCGTTCGCTCCGTAGACCGAGAGCGTGAGCGTCATGGCCTTCGAGACGGTGCCCACCACGATGGCGTCGGCACCGATGCCCTTCGCCATGTTTTGGTACGTCCCCGCCGCGGCGCCGGGCTTCACGTCCTCGACGTCGGTCACTTCGTAGGAGCCCGAGTCGCGCAAGACCTTCAAGAGCTTCGCGCGCACCTTCGCGCTCTGCGGTCCCGTGATCGCGCCGACTCCAATCGGCTGTTTCGCTTCCTTGGCCGCGGGCGGTTTGGCCTCCGCGACGCGCGGCAGAACCATCACAGCTCCACTGCATGAAAGGAGGAAGCAAATCGCCAGCGTGCTCTTGACGGCAAAGCGGTGTGGCACGGGAAAACCTTCGGCGTCGAGCCTAGTACAACGCGCCTACTCGAGGATAGGACCGCACTTCGCCTCTACTTCGGGAGCATCGCGATGGCTTGAACCATCGCTTCGAGGCACGCCTTGTCGTTGGCAGTCTTGTACGCCGACGCGTCCGGCATCTGCACCCCGCACATGGGATCGGACTCGTCGATCTTCTTGAGCAGCCAGCTGTTCGCGTAGTTCGACGAATCGACGAGAAAGTCCCCGCTCGGACACGTGGTGGGGGTGGTCGTGCACGTCACGCCGTTACCGCAATCGATGTCCGTGTGCTTGGACGGCACGTCCTTGAGACGCCCGACGAGCCCGGAGTCGGCCGTCAAATTGAGGCCGGCGGAAGGGTACGAGGAGGCATGGCAGCCGAGCGTGTTGCAGCTCTTGAGCGCCACGTCGTAGGTCGTACCGGTGCAGTTGACGGTGAGTGTCCCGCCGCTCGTGCTCGTGCCGGCCGAGCCGCCGGTCGTCCCGCCGGTGCTCCCGCCCGTGCCGCCGGTCGCCCCGGTACTGGTTCCGCCCGTGCCGCCCGTGGTCCCGCCCGACCCGGTGACGGGCGCGCCCGCAATCCCGAATTTCGCGGGATCTTCGAGATCGGCGCCGCCGGGGCAGCCGCTCAACGTGAACAAGAAGGCCGCCCCGATGATCGCGAGCGGGACGTACGTGACGGCTCGCTTCAGCCTGAGATGAGACACTCGACTCATGTATGCCCGTGATCGCGACCTTAGCACTCGATCTCGACACGAGTTTTCAGATTTCGCGAACGCCGCCGGAAGCGTAATTTTCGAGCGGCGGGGCGCTCGAACGCGCACTCCACGCTACTTCGGCAGTGTCGCGATGGCCTGCACCATGGCTTGGATGCACGCCATGTCGTTCGAGTTCTTGTAAGCGGTGCCCGGCATGCCCGAGCCGCACATCGGGTCACCCGGCGCGATCTTCTTGAGGATCCAGCTCTGCGTGTAATCCGTGGAGTTGACGAGCAGAGCCTGACCGGGGGCAGGGCAGGTCGCAGGCGTGCAGTCGGCCATGATGTCCTCGCAGAAGATGTCCGCGTGCTTCGCAGGCACGTCTTTCAGCCGCCCGACGAGCCCCGAATCGGGCGTCAGGTTCATGCCCGACGCGGGGTAGATGGCGGAGTGACAGCCCGCGAGCGTGCAGTTCGAAAGCGCGGCTTGGTAGGTGGTGCCCGTGCAGTTCACGACGAGCTGTTGTCCCGAGCTACCCGCCACGCCGGTACCCGCCGAGCCCGCCGAGCCTCCGGCCGTGACGGCGGAGCCGGCGCTTCCGCCTTTGCCCGCGGCGGCGGCGGTCGTTCCGCCCGTTCCCGCCGGCGGCGCGGTGTCGTTGGTCGTGCCGCTGCAGCCGCCGAGCGTCAGAAGGAGGAGAGCCAACCCGCCGGCCGCCGAGAGCACGAGCGTCCGCCGGATTTCGCAAGAAAACACGCGCTTCATGGATTCAGGTTCAGAGTAGCTCGACGGGGGAATTTTCAGGCTCGCGGGGAAATGCGGTACACCTTTTCGCATGTTCCGCTTCGAGCGCGACGAGCTCAAACGCAGCACGAATCGTGGCTTTTCGCACGAGCGAGCCATTCGCTTTCAAGACGTCGATGCGGCGGGCATCATTTTTTACCCGCGGGCGCTCGAGCTCTGTCACGACCTCTACGTCGAGTTTCTCGCCGACGCCGGGCTGCCGCTGCACGAGTCGCTCGCGGGGCCGCTCATCGCGCCGATCCGTCACGCCGAGGCGGATTATCTGCGTCCGCTCCGTTTCGGCGACCGCGTGGAGGTGGCGCTCGTCGCGGCCCGCCTCGGCCCCACTGCGCCGTATACGGAAGTGACGTTCGGCTTTCGTGTCGCAAAGCTCCCCGCTCGTGAGGTCGCGATCGTCGCTCAGAGCGTGCACACGTGCGTCACGCGCGAGCGCTTCGAGCGCGCCGAAGTCCCGGCGCCGCTCGTCCGCACGCTCGAAGCGCGCGGCCTGCTCGCGCAGGAAAGCGCCCCGTAACGCACCGATGCGGCGCGGCCGGCGTGAGGTCAGCGCGCCGCGTAGGAAGCGCGCGCCGCGCGGCGATCGAGCTTACCCGTGGGGGTGAGCGGCAAGTCCGCGACGCGTTCGACGACGCGCGGCAGTTTGTAGGGGGCGAGCCGTTCGCCGAGTCGCTCGCGGATCGCGTCGGAGCTCACCGCGTCGGGTGCGTCGGTCACGAGGAGCGCCACGATGCGCTCGCCGAACGTCGCGTCGGGCACGCCGAAAACGTACGCGAGGCGCACGCCCGGGATCGCCTGGAGCGCGGCCTCCACCTCGAGCGGGTCGACGTTCTCGCCGCCCGTGATGATGACGTCGCTCGCGCGGCCGGTGACGACGATCTCCCCGTCGTCATCGAAGAAGGCGCGGTCGTTCGTGGCGAAGAAGCCGGCGCCCGGCGCGCTCCCCGGCTCGCCGAGGTAACCGCCGAAGAGCATGGGGCTCCGCACTTCGAGCAGGCCCGCGATGAGGCGCACCTCGGTGCCCGCGAGCGGCACTCCGGACGGAAAGAGCTCGTGGCCCGGCG
>DATJXW010000096.1:0-9035 GCA_035499895.1 Polyangiaceae bacterium
TGCTGCTGAAGTCGAACGTACGGCAAAAGTAGACGTTCCCGGACGTGTCCTTGAGCCAGACGATCGGATAGTTCTGCGCCATCGTCATGTCGTCGCCTTCGTCGGCGCCGTTCACGAGTCCGCTGATTTGCGTGCCGGTGAGCGTGTACGTTTTCGACGTCGCGTCGTACGTGACCGAGCTCACCGTCGGTCGCCAAGCATCTTGGGGACCGCTGTCGGGCGTCAAAATGTAGTCGGCGCCCGAGCCCGTCACCATCACTTGGCCGTTCGGGAGATTGACGTAGTCGATCGGGATGTTCGCCACGTTGTTCGCGGGCGGCATCATTGGCGAGACCATGTTCGTGGTCGGGTCGAAGAGCTGGAGTACCGTGCCCGCTCCGAACATCACGTGCACGAGCCCGCCCATCACGAGCCCGTTCGGCAAGATGTCGCTGTATTCGTCTTCGGCCTCGGTATCGAGGAGCTTCGGCCCTTCCACCCAGCTGCCAGCGTCCTCGGCGGTCGCGCCGGGCGTGTAAATGTAGCTGTGATAGTTGAGGCCGTAGACGAACACGCGCCCGTCGAACATCAGCGTGATGCCGCCCGTGTCGCCCGTGTTGAAGCCGCTCGGCACCGGGCCGGTGCGCTTCCACGTGCCTTTGGCGGTGTCGTAGAGCGCGGCGCCGTCCGAGTTGAAGCCGACGGCGAGGATCGCGCCGTTTTGCAAGTCGGCCCACGCGTTTTCGTC
Source organism: Polyangiaceae bacterium (assembly GCA_035499895.1). Lineage (GTDB taxonomy): Bacteria > Myxococcota_A > Polyangia > Polyangiales > Polyangiaceae > PMG-095. The sequence continues at coordinate 728 of DATJXW010000096.1, forward strand.
GCCCGTCGAGAGCGGCATCGTGCCGCTCTTCGTCCATGCGTCCGCGGTCGGATCGTAGATCTGAATCATGTTGCCGGCGCGCGTGCTGTAAATCAGCCGGCCGTCGGGCAACGTCGCGCTGCCGGTGTCACCCACGTCGTACGGCGCGGTCGCGGCGTCGGTCCACTTGTCGGCGAGCGGATCGTAAATCTCGGCGGTCGAGCAGAGCGCCGCGGTGCACGCCGGTCCGTCGATGTATTCGCCGCCCGCCTGAAAGAAGCGTCCGTCTTTCAGCACGTGCTGCGTCGCGCCGCTCCGCGCGTGCGTGCTCGACGCGACGCTCTTCCACGTGCCGTTGACGTAGCTGCCCTTCTTGTCGGGAGTGAGGATGACCCAGTCGTTCAGCGCGCCGCCGTGCGACAAAACGGTTCCGTCCGTGAGGAGCCAAAGCCCGAAGGCGCCGCCGCCCGCCGCGGTATTGCGCGGCGCTTGCGTCCACGTCCCTTGAGCGCGAGCGGGGAGCGCGGCGCTCGCGAGCCCGAGCGCGAGCAGCCACGAGATCCGACGAGGCGAGCGAAAAAAACGACGTGAGTCGCGCATGGGCTCCTTCCGAGAACCGGTGCCCTGCACAGTGTTGCGAGCGCGCCGGCGCGGATCAGAAATCGCCGCCCGCGCGCCCTGAAGAAGTTGAGCGCTTTCGAGGCGCCGGCGCGACCTAACGTCGACGATGAATCCGTGCACGCTCCGTTTGGGCGACCCCTTCCCGTCGAGCCGCTCGCGCCGCGTGAGCGCTCTCGCGACGCTTGCGCTCGCCGTCGGCTGCGGCGGTTCGTCTCCGAGCAACGGCGGCGGCACGGGAGGCGCGAGTGACGGCGGCCGACCAGCGGGCGGCGCGGGCGGCTCCGGTGCGCCTGAGTCCGCCGGTGCCGCGGGCAGCTCCGGCGCGAAAGGCGGCAGCGCCGGCAGCGGGGGCAACTCGCTCGGCGGCAGTGGGGTCGGCGGCACGCATCAAGGCGGCGCCGGCGCAGCGGGAATCGCGGGAGAAGGTCACGGGGGGAGCAGTGGGGGGAGCGCGAGCGGCCACGGCGGTGCGAGCGGTCGCGCGTCGTCGGGCGGCACGAGCGGGGGCGGCACGGCAGCGAGCGGGCGCGGCGCGGGCGGCGCTGCGGGGGCGGCGGGCTCGGGCGTGAGCGGCGGCGGCTCGGGCGGCAGCGGCACGACCAACGCGTCCCCGCCCGGCGATATTGCCGCTCAGGCCGGCACGCCGTTCGTCGCGGCGCATTCGGTCACTCGCGCGCTCTTTGCGGCGTACTCCGGCAAGCTCTTTCTCGCGCGGCGCGCTTCCGACGGCAAGACCGAGGACATCGGCACGGCGGGCACCGGCGGCTTCGTCGACCTGAACGCGCTCACGACGTTCTGCTCGGGAACCACCTGCACGGTCGCGCGCCTCTACGATCAGACCGGCAACGGCAACGACCTCTGGCAGGACACGGCGACGAGCCAGCCGAGCGTCGGGTCGTGGAGCGCCGCCGACGGCAACGCGTATCCCATCGTCGTGTCGAAGGGCTATCAGTGGCTCAGAAACCGCAATCAGACGAAGAAGATCCCGACGGGTGCGAGCCCGCAGACCGAGTATTTCGTCGTGCACGGTGACTACGCCGGGCGCGCCTCGGGAACGAACGGCTGTTGTTACGACTACGGCAACATGGAGAACCACATCGGCGACGACGGCCCCGGGACGATGAGCGCCCTCTACTTCGGCGACGCCACGGACTGGACGCGCGGCGCCGGCAACGGACCCTGGGTCATGCTCGACATGGAGAACGGCGTCTTCGCCGGCGGCGGCTCGATTGCCATTTTGAACGCCGGGCAAGCGAGCGTGAACTCGAGCGATCCGAGTCTCAAGTACGCGAGTCCGAACATCGTGGTCGGGCTCGCCAAAACCGACGGGACCAAGAATTTCGAGCTCAAATACGGCAACGCTTCGAGCGGCGCGCTGACGGTCGCGTGGAACGGCTCGCTCCCGACCAACTCGAATCCCACGTCGTACATCCCCCTCCACCAACAAGGCGGCATTTCGCTCGGTGAAGGCGGCGACGGTTCCGCGATGGGCACCGGCGCTTTTTCGGAGGGCGCCGTCATGGCGTCCGAAACGACCGACGCGACCGACGACGCGATTCAGACGAACCTGACGAGCGTCTATCGCTGACCCGACGCTGCCGGAACGCGAGGAGCGCGACCGCGACGAGCGCGAGCGGGTTCGGCGCGTCTCTTCCGGAACCCGCCGCGCGGCAACCGCAGCCGGACGACCGAGCGTTCGAAGCGTTCGCGTGACTCGTCGCGCCCGCGCCGTCGGCGGGGCCGCTCGTCGCCGCGCCGCCGGTGCTCGTGACGCCGCTCGCACCGGAGCTTGCTTGCGCGCTGCCGCCCGCGCCGTTGCTCCCGCCGCTACTCGCGGTGGCCCCGCCCGTCGCGGCCGAACCCCTCGCGGAGCCGGCAGCGCCACCGTTCGCCGCGCCGCCCGTGCCGCCCGTGGTCGCGGACGCACCGGCGCTCGGTGAGCCGCCGGAGCCGCTCGTCGTGCCGCCGCTCCCACTCGCGCCGCCACTGCCCGCCGCACCGCCGACTCCCGAGCACGTTGCCGCCGCCGCGACGATCACGTCGTATTCCGCGTCGGTGCCGAGCGCGAGGTCGATTGACGTCGGCATGCCCGCCGTCGTGGTGACGGACCGCGCGCTCGTGCCGCCGATACTGACCGCGTAGGTGCCCGCGGTAAGACCTTGGATCGTGAGCGTCGTCGTGTGCGCGTCGCCCGTCTGGTTTTCGAGCGCCAAGCCGACGTAATCGTTCTTCGCGCTCAAGGTCGCGCTCGCGTAACGATCGCGCGAGAGCTCGACGTAGAGCTTCTCCGTAATCAGGTTGACGCGCTTGAAGACGCCGTCGCGCGGCGTCACGGCGTAGCAGTCGCCGGCTTTCGAAACGTCACTGCCGTACCCGACGACGCCGAAAATCGGGTCCACGGCCACGTCCGCGCTCAAGATCCTCAGCGCACCGAACAGGCCGAGGTCGGCTTCGCCCGACATCTGCCGCCAGCCGTTGTGGAGCGTGCTGTTTTCGGGCTCGAAGCTGTAGACGTAAACGTTGCCTTTCATGGCCTGATACGTCCACGCCACGGCGCCGAGGTTCGCCGCGTCGGCGTCGATTTGCCCCGAGTTGATCGCCGTCAGGTTCGCGAGCTTTGCCGCGTAGGACAGGCGCTCGTCGAGCTCGGGCGTGGTCGAGTGAAACCTCGCCCAATCATCCATGCAAGAGCCGGCGAGCGCGGCGGTGTATTGGAACTGCCACCAATTTTCGCCGTTCAGCGTGACCGGGTCGGCGTAGTAGTACCAGGCCGGTTGTTCGCCGCGGCACGCGCGTGTCTTCGCGTTCACCTTCGACAAGATGTCGGTGTCGCCGCTCTCTTTGGCGGCCATGTACACGGCTTCCTCGCCCGTATTGTCGTATTTGTATTCGGAGCCGTACGGATACGGACTGCCGCTGAACGCGCTGTGGAGCGAATCGATCGTCGTTTTGACGAACGTCGCCTCGGTCGTGTGGCCCGCGGCGGCGAGCGCGCGCTCGATGTCCGGCAAGGTTTGCTCGCCCATGTACCCCGTGCCGGCGATCGTCGCGGGCGCTTTGGGTGCCGGCGGGCCGCCCGAATAGAGCGCGTGCAAAATGCCGTAGGCGCGCATCAAGTAGGTGTCCGCGCTCTCCCGGTACGTCACGAGCTTCGGGTAGAGGCTCGCGATCTTGAACATGGAAAAGTACGTGTTGAAGGCGTGCGGGTACGCGTAGGGTCGATTGTAAAAGCAGTTCTGCGGGTTCGACGCGGTCGTCCCGGCGGGGCACCACCAGTCCTGCACGACGAAGGACGTGTTGTCGATCGCGTTCCGCCACACCGCGTCGAGGTACGCGTCGAGCGCCGTCACTTCCGCCGCCACCGGCGTTTGCGCGTTCTTTTCGGCCAGAAATTCGCCGTGGGTCCAGCCCCAATCGTCGCCCCAGCCGCTGCCGCCCGTCGCTCCGCGCACCGCTTTGGTGTCGAGCATCCAGTCGTCGAACACGTTCGCGAGCGAGCCGCTCTTGGCGACGGTCTTTTCGACCATGAACGTCGCGTGGCGATCGATCGCCGCGCCGAGCGGCTCGAGCACGTAGAATTGCAGCGTGGTCGTGAGGCCGTCCCCGTAGTCGACGACCAGGTCGTTCTGTCCGAGATGGGTGAGACTCAGGCGATAGAGATGGTGATCGTTCGAGCCGCCGAGCGCAGTGAGGATGGACTCCGAGGGGTATTGAGGCGTGACGGACGCGATCGTCTGCGTGGTCCGCAAGTCGAACTCGGCCGTCATGTCGCTCGCGAACACCATGCTCGGCACGACGCTCACGTCGATGAGCCCGTGAGCGTGAAGGGCGTCTTTTACCTCGTCCTGGCTCGCGACCTTCAAGAACTCGAAGCCGTAGGTCTTGCTCGCGCCCGCCGCGAGCGTGAGGCTCGTGTTCGGCAAGTAGCCGCGGTTCGTGCTCTTGATCGCGTTCGAATGGACGTAAAAGACATCGAGCCCGTTGCGCCAGCGCGGCGTTCCGCCGTTCGCGGCCCACGCGCTCCCCGGGTGCTCGCTGTCCACCCAGTTGTCCATGTACTCGAAGCCCGCCCCCGTCGTCGGATCCGGAACCAGGAGCAAGAACGGACCCACGCCGCTCGGGCGCTCCACGCTGACGTAGGAGTTATTTTGCCCGGTGAACGAGTGATACACGACGCGCGTCTCGTAGATCACGTCGTTGTCCTGGTCCCAGAACTCGTTGAACGGGAGCGGCAACCCCACGTCACCGAACTCGATCGGTTGGGATGACGTGTTCGTCAGCGCGATTTGCCAAGCGAGCGCGCCGTCGGCGAGCGAATACGTCTCGACGACGCGAAAATTCTTGATGCCGTTCGCGTTGGCGGAGTTCTCGTACGAGACGGTGACGCTCGTCGCCGTGGCCGTCACGCTGCGCACGTCGGACGACGCCTGCGTGAGCGCCGTCTGAAAGGCGCCGCTCCCCGTGCGGTAGCTGAACATGAGCTCCCCGACCCATTCGTGGTCGCTCGTGTCCTGACCGGGCGCGTTCGTCGCGTTCAACACGTAGTTGGTCGGAAACGCGTCGCCGACGAGCTCGAGCGAGCTAATCTCGCCGTTTTTCCCGATCTCGACGTCGAAGGTGTCGCTCGTGAGCGTCGCCGCGGCGCCGTCGTTGGCCCAGGCGGCGAGGGCGCTCGCGAGGCCGACTCGTCGGACGAGCGTCCGCCAGCGCGATGCGCGCGGGCGCTTCGCTGCTCTACACATCCTGCCATCAGTGACGCGTGGCGCCGCGCGCGGATCACAAAACGCGAGCGTCAGCCGGGGACGATCGCGACGAGCGTCACGTCGTCGACCTGCTTCTCGTCGCCCCGGAATGCGTCGAAGGCGTGCAGAATTCGTGCGAGGCTCGCCTCGGCCGAGCCCGGCAATGCGAGACGCAGCTCGGAGAGCTCGAGCTCGTAGCGAGCGCCCGCCGCGTTCGCTTGCTCGATGAGCCCGTCGGAGGCGACGAGCAAGAGCTCGCCCGGCGCGAGCTCGGCGCGCTCGGGCTCGGGAAACTCGACGTGGTCGGCGCCGAGCAGCGGTCCCGCGGCATAGAGCTCGCGCGCCCCGCCGGCCGGCGAAAACACGTAGAGCGGCGCGCTCCCCGCGTTCACGAAGCGGAGCGTCGCGCCGCCCGGCCCGAGGACGAGCTCGAGACACACCGCGGTCGCGTGGAGCTCTCCGTCCGGGAACTCGCCGACCAGGTAGTCGTTCAGCGCTTCGAGGAGCGAGCGGGGATCGCCGTGCACCGCCTTCAAGCGATCGTAAGCCGCCTTGAGCACCATCGTGCGGAGCGAGGCCTGCACGCCGTGACCGGTCACGTCCGCCAAGAACACGCGGAGCCCCGGGTTCGGCCCCGCGAGCGGCGCGATGTCGTAGATGTCGCCGCTCACGCGCTCGAGCGCGCCGTAGTGCACCGCCACGTCGAAGCGTCCGCCGGCCGGGAGCCGCGGGAGGAGCTTCGCCTGAAACAGCCGAGCGTTCTCGATGTCCTTGCGAATGGCTCGTTCGTTCAGGACGATGCGCTCGAGCGCGCGCGTGAGCTCCGCGTTCGTTTCGCGCAACGCCTGCGTGCGTTCCGCGACCTCGGCTTCGAGACCCTGCGCGTGTTTGCGCAGCGTATCGACCATGAGCGCGAGCGCCGACGACAGCTGCTCGAGCTCGCGGGGCGCGCCGGCGGGCAACGCCGGTAGATTGCCGTACGTGCCGCGCGTCACGGCGTCGCTCGAGGCGGCGAGGGCGCGGAGCGGACGCCCGATGCGGCCGGCGAGCCACGCCGCGAGCCCGAGCGCGGCCAGCAACGACCCGAGCGCGACGACCAGCGACTCGAGTTGCGCGCGGCGGGCGTGCGCGGCGATGGACGCTTCCGGCGTGAGCACGAACACGCGCCAGTCCGCCACGGGCGCGCCGAGCCCGACGGCGGCCACGCGCACGAGCCGCCCCCGCTCGTCCAAGCCGGTTCGGAGCGCGCCCGTCGCGCTGCCCGGTGCCGCGAAAATCGCGTAACGCGAGACGTCTTTGGGCTCGACCTCGGCGGGCGCGGCCGAGTCCGCGATGCGCCGTCCCTCGCCGTCGACGAACACCATGCGGCCGTCGACCAACCCCTGGCCGTTCTGCACCGCTTGCGCGGTGAGCGTGCCCAAGTTGAGCGAGCTGCAGCTCAGCCCCTCGAGCTCACCGCCCGGGCTCGTGATCGGCGCCGCCACCTGCACGGTGAGCACGTGCGTCACGCGGCCGACCGCCGCGCCCGAAATGGCCGCGTGGTGCGTGCGCAGGATGGTTCGGTAGTAGTCACGGTCGGCGTAGCTCACGCCGCCCGGCGAAAATTCGCCGCTCGGCCGCACGTGCACGAGCGAGACGCCGGCCCGGTTCGCGACGTACGCGCCCAAGAAATCGGGCTGCGTTTGGATGTGCGCCTTGAGCACGGGGCGGACCGACTCTTCGTCCAAATTCCCGAGCACCGCGAGCTGCGCCGAGAGCGTCTCGGCGGCGTGCACGTGGCTCAGCATCGCGGCTCGGAGCTCTTCGGCGGCCGCCGTGGCCGCGGCCAACGCGGCGCGGTCCGTCGTCTGCCGATCGCGCTCCGCGAACCAGCGCGCTTGGTACGCTCCGAGCAACGCCACCGGCACGGCGCCCGTGGCGCCGAGCGCCACGAACAAGAAGGCGCGCACCCCTAGCCGAAATGGCTTGCTCATCGCATCGGCGCCCAAGGATGGTCGGTTTCGTTCCGACAGGCGAGCCCGTCGTGTTTCGACGCGCTCGAAAGCGCCCACACGGCGCGCCGCGACGATTTTCTCGACGGATATTTGCGGCTCGCGTCACTGCGTGAGAACGGAAATGAAGCCCCGCACCCTCTTCGCGTTCGCCACGGTTCTCGGCGCTGGCTCAGCCGCGTGCGGCGCGCACTCGGGCGCTCCGCCCGGCGGCGGCGACAACGTAACCGGCGGGAGCGCGGGAGCCGTGGGTCAGGCTCTCGGCGGTGGCGGCTCGGGTGCGGGCGGGAGTGGCGGAGCGGGCGCGACGGTCGGCGAGGGCGGCAGGGTCGGCGGTGCGGGAGCCGGTGGTGCGGCCGTCGCCGGGTCGAACGCGGTCGGCGGAACGTCGGGCACCGGCGGCACGAGTGAAGCGGGCGGGGCGAGCGGTCGTGGAACCACGGGCGGCGCCGGCGCGACGAGCGGCGGCGGCGTCGGTGGCGCGGAGCACGCCGGCATGGGCGGCACCGGCGGGCGATCTTCCGGTGGATTTGCCGGTGGCGGAGCGAGTGGAGGGTCGAGTGCGGGTGCCCCGGGCGCTGCCGGCAGCGCTGCGACCGAAGCGCCGTGCGACATTTACAAGACCGGAGGCACGCCGTGCGTCGCCGCGCACAGCACCGTGCGCGCGCTCTTCGCGGCCTATGGCGGCAAGCTCTATCAAGTGAAGAACTCGGGCGGCACGACGAAAGACATCACGGCCGTCGCGAACGGCGGCGTCGCGGACTCGGCGTCGCAGGACGCGTTTTGTTCGGGCACCACGTGCGTCGTCACGATCGTCTACGACCAGACGGGCAACGGCAACGACTTGAGTTACCAGGGCTCCGGGAGCGCGGCCGGCGGCATGGACACGCCCGCGAGCGCGACGGGCGAGTCGATCAAACTCGGCGGCAGCAAGGTGTACTCGCTCTACATCAAGCCTGGTAACAGCTACTGGGT
>DATJXW010000097.1:0-17818 GCA_035499895.1 Polyangiaceae bacterium
TACGTCGAGCGCTCGCCGAAACAGGATTTCAAGCGCAAGGGCACCGTCGGCTACGTGCAGGCCGACGTCGAGATGCTGCAAGGCGTGCACTTCGCGCTCACGGGCGAGATGCAGCATTACGGCGTGCACCGCACGCCCTTCTCGTGGGGAGTCTGGTTCAGCCAGACGTGGTTCGTGGCACCGCACATCGACGTGCGGCTCGACGACATCTATCAAACCATCGGGGACCCGAGCGGGAGCACGAGCAACCTCGAATTCCTCGCGCAGATGCACGTGTACCTGTGACCACGACGGCCGGAGAGAAAGGGAACGCCATGCTCACCTCGTCTTCGCGCTCCGCCTTCTTCACGGCCGCGCTTTGGGCGGGAGTGTTCGGGATCACGACCACGGCGCACGCGTCGCCCGAGTACCCGGAAGACATCGAACGCTATTGGCGCATCACGAGCCTGCCCGTGTCGGGCCAAGGCTGTAAGCTCTGTCACAGCAGCGACCTCGGCGAGACGGGTACCGTCGTGCAGCCCTTCGGCAAGACGATGCGAGCGCAAGGCCTAAAACCGGAGGACCCGAGCTCGCTCTACGCCGCGCTCGGTTACGTCACCCAGCACTCCGTGGTCGCTCCCATCGTCGACAGCGACGGCGACGGCGTGCCCGACTTCACCGAGATCGTCCAGGATCACACGAACCCGAACGATCCGGCGAGCTTCGTCGAACACACGCCGGAGCCGGCGGCGCAGGGCGGCGCCGCGGGAGACTCGAACGGCGGCGACGTGGGCGGCGGCGGACAAGGAGCGAACGAGCAGCCGCCCGCGCCGCCCGTCTTCGAACCGCCGTCCGCGGCCGAGCTGCCGCCGCCGTTCGTGCACGGCTGCGCGCTCGGGCCGGCGACACAGCGCGACTCGGCGGCGTTCGTCGTGTTCGTCGCCGCGCTCACGCTCGTGCGACGCCGCGCGCGCGGGGTCGCGCGACGCTGAAGCAGCGGCTCACTGCGATTCGAAGCGCACGTCGTCGAAGTGCACGGCGAACGGCGGGTCGCTCGCGCGCTTCGAAGCGACCAGCCGAAAGAGCGCCGAACGCGCGGAGGCGGGCGCCATCGGCATCTTCTCGCCGATTTCCCAGGTGCCGGTCGTCGCGGTCAGATAATCGACGAGATCGAGCAGCACGCCGTCGCAGCCGTCGCCGTCCAAAAACTGCACTTCGAATCCGCCGCTGCCGCTGCCCTGCCCGGGGTCGATCTCGACCGCGGCGGCCACGTCGTACGTCGTGCCCGCCACGACCGGCACGCACGCCGACGTGCCGAGCGAAATGAAGTCGTCGCTTTTCTGGAAAACGCCGTTCGTCACGACGAGCGATCCCGAGTACTCGCTGCCGTCGGCGTCGGCGTCGCTGAAGCTTTGATCCACGCCGTCGTCGGGTTGCCAGTCACCGGTATCGGCGTCGCTGTCGAAGGTCCAGCTGGTCGCCGCCGTGGTCGCCGGGGGCGTGTCGCTCGGCGCGCCGCCTGGTCCGCTCGTGTCGCCGCCGGCCGCGGGAGCACCGCCGTTGTCGTCGCCGTCGCTCGTGGCGCCGGTGTTGCCCGTGGCGTCGGTCGCACCCGCGCCCGCCCCGGCGCCGATGATGGTGAGCGGCGGAGGTTCCCCGGAGCTCAGCGCGTGGTGATCGACGCTGCACGCGACGAGCAACAACGCCGCGAAACGCGCGATCCTGGACGAGGTGTTCCGGCGTGGGCTCGAGAACGCGGCGGGCACGCTCGCCATGCTAGCTCAACCGCGATCGGGCACGAATTCGGCTCGAATCGCGCGCGGGCTCACTCCGCGCGGAGCGTCACGTCGTCGAAGCGCGCGGAGAACGGCGGATCCGCTTCGAGCTTGCTCGCGATGAGCCGGAACTGCGCCGACTGCGTCGCGTCGGGAGCCTTCTCGGTTTTCTTCGCGAGCACCCAGCGCTCGGTCGTGGCCGTCGCGTAACTCGTGAGGTTTAGCATCAAGCCTTCGCAGTCGGGCGCGTTGAAGAACTCCACGACGAAACCGGCCGACCCCGTGTTTTGGCCGCGGTCGATGCGGATCTTGGCGAACATGTCGTAGGTGACGCCGCCTGCGACGCTCAGACAAACGGACGAACCACGCGCGTGATACTGATTGCCGGTGCCGATGCCCGTGTTCGTGAGGAGGAGCGAGCCCGATTGCGCGCTCCCGTCCGCGTCGAGCGTGCTGAAGCTCTGATCGACGTCGCTCTCGGCTTGCCAGCCGCTCGTGTCGTGAGCGAAGCCCCAACTGCCGATCACGCCCGCGGCGTCCGCGCCCCCCTGCCCGCTCGCGTCGAAACCCTGGGGGAAGTCGTCGCCCGCGGCGCCGCCGGCCGACTCGGCGAGCGGTCCCGCCCTCTCGCCGAGGGCGCGCTCGTCGACGGGACAACCAGCGAGCACGAGCGAGCCGAAGCCGACCGCGACGAGCGACGCGCGGGAAGGGAGAGCGCTAAAAGCTCCCATGGAGAGCGCCGCCCCACGTGCCGCGACCGTCGGCCCAGGGTGCGACGCCGATCGCCGTCGCGCGCTGGCGATCACCGGGCGGCGGGTGCGGCGCCGTGAAGAAGAGATACGCGGCGCCGACCACCGCCACCGAGCCGAGCCCCACGCCGACGTAAGACCACGTGCGCTCGTTGCGCGCTTCGTCGACGGCCTTGCCGTGCCGGCTGATCTCGTCTTCGGTGCAATTGACGCCGCTCGGGCAGATCCCCTTCGCCTCGCGATTGCTGTCGAGATATTGCGCGCCCTCGACGATGCCGCCCGCGAGCGCCGCGACGCCGACGCTGCCGACGATGATGGCGAGCGTGCGCTCCGTACCTCCGTCGGCCGGCGTCTCGGGCGGCGCCGGCAGCGGCTGTAGTTTCAGCGGCGCGGGCGCGGGCGCGGGCGTGACGGGGACGACGGGCGGCGGCGGCGCCTCCTTCGGCGCGTCGGTGAGCGCCGGCACCTGCACGGCGATGATCGTTGCCGGGTCCGTCACGTCGACCTTGGTCGACCAGGGCGCCTTCCCGTCCGCGGTCACGCGGATCTCGTGCGAACCCCGATCGACCGGCAGCGGCTGACCCCACGCGCTTTCGGGAACGAGCACGTCGTCCCGCCGCACTTCGATGTGCGGGGCCGGGCTCACCACGTCCACGCGGATGCGCGAGAGCTTCGGCACGAGTGCGTCCATGCGCTGCCGCGCCAAGTCTTCGCGCTCGTTCTGCCCGAGCTCGTGCGCCTGGGTCGCGACCTCTTCGAAGAGCGCGTAGGCGCTCGCCGTGCGTCCGATTTTCGCCCAGCAGCCCGCGAGGTGAAACTCCGTGCCGAGGCCGTGGTGCGCCGCCAGGCTTTGCTCGAGCTTCGCGCACGCCGCGGGGAAATCTCCGTTGTTCGCGAGCTCGACGGCTTCGTCCGAAAGCGCCTTGGCGCGCACGGGATCGTCGACCGGCGCGACCGCCGCCGGCGCCGCGGGTGCGGGCGGGGCTGCTGGTGCCGAGCGAGCGGCCTCGTCGGCGAGTGCGTGACCCGAGGCAACGACGAGTGCCGCGCCGACGAAAAAATGCGAACGAAAGAAGCGGGGCATCGCGCTCGACAACCCCGCTCAGTCGAGTCCGCCGAACAAGTCGTCGGCGGAGGGTTTCCCGGCGGGCTTCTTCGCGGGCGGCGACGCGGCGGCCGTGCGTGCCGGCGCGCGCGCGTCGTCGGCGGTACGTGCGGGCGCGGGTGACGGCGCGCGCTCGGCCGTCGAACGGGCCGCGGGGTGAGCGGCTGCGACCGGCTCGGGCGCGGCGGCCGGGCGCGGCGCGGCGACGGGCGTGGCCGGCAACGGGCGTGCTGCTACCGCGACCGGCGCCGCGACGGTCGGCTGAGTCGCGGCCACCGTCGTTACCGTCGGCGCGGCGGGCTGGGCCACGGACGCGGCGGCAAGCGGCGCCGGCTGAGCCGTGGGCGCGGCCGGCTGCGTGGCGGACGGAGCTCGTGATTCGGCGCTCGGAGGCGGCGGCGCGAGTCGCGGCGCGAGGATCGCGGCACCGAGCCCGATCGCGGCGCCCGCGAACAACATGCCGAAACCGCGCGAATCGGCGCGCGGCGGCGTGGTCTCGAGCGGCCGCGGCGGCGGGGACGAACGCACGAGCGCGCGCGAGTTACGCGCCGGAGGCGCCGTCGTTCGGCCGGGCGACGTCGCGCGTCCCGGCGGCATCGTCGTGCCGAGCGGCTGATTCGGGAGCGGCGGCGGACGCGTGGTGCGCATCACGATGCGCGCGACTCGCGCCGCGGCGGCCTGCGCTTCCGTCGACGCGTACGGAGAGAGCGCGAGCACCATGTCGACGACGCTCCGCGGCCGTGCTTCCGGATCCTTCTCGAGACACGAGAGCACGAGCTGCTCGAGATCGGGGGGCACGTCCGTGCGCAGCAAGCCGAGCGGCGTCGGCGTGTCGGCGGCGATCATCGCGAGCAGCGTGAGCGGGCTGTCCGCCTGGAAGAGCGGCGCCCCCGCGATGAGCTCGTAGAGGATCGCGCCGAGCGCCCACACGTCCGAACGCGCGTCGACCGCGCCCGGATTCCGAATCTGCTCGGGCGAAGCGAACCGGAGCGCTTCGACGCTCGCCCCCGCCCCCGGCGCGAGCTCGTCGGCGCTCGCCCAGTCGGGCTCGAGCGGATCGGAGACGCCGAAGTCGAGCACCCGCACGAGCGGCGCGCCGTCGGAGTGGCGCTCGACGTAAATGTTCGCGGTGCTGAGGCTCCGGTGCACCACGCCGGAGGCGTGCGCTTCGGCGACGGGCTCGCAGGCCGTGAGCACGATATCGACGGCTTCGGCGACGGGGAGCGCGCCCCGCACGCGCAAAATCTCCGCGAGCGACGGGCCGCGCGGGAGCTCGACGGCGCGGTACGGCGCGCCCGTGTCGAGGCGACCGAAATCGACGACGCGCTCGGCATGTTCGCTGCGCATCTCGCGCGCCTTGCGCGCTCCGCGTTGAAAGCGCGCGACCGCTTCCGGCGACGTGCTCGCGAGGGTCGTGAGGTGCCGGAGCAGCACGCGCTGTCCGAGGTCGAGGTGGCTCGCCTCGAGCACGACCTCGTGCGCCGTGCGTGCGACCACGCGTTCGACTCGGTAGCGGTTGACGAGGATGTCGCCCTCGCTGCCCAGCCCGGCGGCCATGACGAGCCGCGGCAAGCGTTGCGAGATCCGCGGCGACGAGAGGCGCGGCTCCGGCCGCGGGTGCTCCGATTCACTCGGACCGAGGAGCTCCTCGTCGCTCACCTGCTCGCCGTCGTCGTCGCGTGGCTCGGGCGGGTTGCCGAGGCCCATGTTGGTCCGCCGCTCGTCAGCCATGCGTTGCACCATCGTCGGTGCGGCACGCTACACCAGGGTCCCGAGCGTGCTAGCGACAAGCTCTTGGCTTGAGCGTGCACTTTCAGTGACGAGAACGGCCCGCGATGAGCCAGTTTTTTCGCGGCCTTGTCAAAATAGCTACCCGTCGTTCATATTCGGTACATAGGCGTTCCGAACGAGTTGCCTCCCGGACATGAGAGAGTACGAAAAGAGCGGAGGGACTATGCACAAGACTCGCAGATTTTTTTTGGGAGGAGTCGGCGCCTGCGTGGGGTGCGCGCTCATGGAGCGGACCGCGTTCGCTTCGCTCACGCGCGAGCTCGGCTTGGATGAGCTCCTCGCGCGGAGCGATCACGCCGTCGTCGCGACGCCTCTCGCCTCCGCAGCCGACTGGGTGGTGATCGGCGGCAAGCGGCGCATCGTCACGGACGTCCGCGTGCGCGTGGAGGAGACGCTCGCGCTCCGCGCCCCGACACAGAATGAAATCTTCGTGCGCGTGCTCGGCGGCAACGTCGGGCAGGTCGGGCAGCTCGTCGAGGGGGAGGTGCGCTTCGCCGCCGGCGAGTCCGCGGTGCTCTTCCTCTCCGCGGCGTCGCCGACGCTCACGTACGTGACCGGCCGGACCCAGGGCCACTACCCGCTCCGCCCGGACGCGCAAAAGCTCCTGCGCCTCGCGCCGAGCCCGACCTTGCCCGAGCTCGCGCACCCCGAAAAATCGGCGGTTCACGCCTTGACGGGCCGCACGCTCGCCGAGGCGCGCGAGCTCCTGCGCGGAGCCGCTCCGTGAGGCGCGCGGCTCGCACCGCGGCGGCCCTGTCGTTCGTCGCCCTCGTCGCGACCGGCACGGACGCGCTCGCCTATTGCCGGTCGCGCACCTGCAATCCGAACGACCTCTCGCAGCACTGCGACATGGTCGATAACTGCGTGACGAGCGGCTACCTCCTCTACTGGAACACGAGCTGCATGAGCTTCGACGCGCAGCAGGACGGCTCGCCGCGCCGAAGCATCACGGCCGATCAGGTCACCGACGTGGTGACGCGTTCGTTCGCGCCGTGGCTCGGCGCGAACTGCGGCAGCGGCCAGCCGGCGATCACGGTCGGGACGTACGGGCCGGTCGAGTGCGACGAAGTCGAGAACCCCGACCCGAACAACCCCCACGAGTACAACCGGAACGCCGAGAAGGGCGCGAACGTCGTCATGTTCCGGGACGACGTCTGGCCGTACCCCGGCTCGATCGACGCCTACGGCCTCACGACGGTGACGTTCAACACCGGAACGGGCGAAATCGTCGACGCCGACATCGAGGTCAACAGCGCCGACTTCAACGTGACGCTCGATGGCCCGTTCGACGCGACCCACACCGACCTGCAGTCGATCCTCACGCACGAGGTCGGCCATTTTCTCGGGATGGCGCACGCGGCCACGGCGGACGACACGGCGACCATGCGCGCGAACTGGGACGGCCTCGGGACCGATCTGCGTACGCTGAGCCCCGACGACGAGGCGGGGATCTGCAACGCGTTTCCACCCGACCGCTCGGCGCCGAACCAGTGCGAGCCGCTCAACGGATTCGCGAGCGGGTGTCACGTCGCCGCGGACAAGATCGACAGCGGCGGCTGCAGCGTCGCGGTCGCGCGAGTCCGCCGCGATTCGGCGGCGAACGGGCTCTTCGCAGCGCTCGGCTTGTTCGTGGCCCTGGCGCGCCGACGGCGCGGGCGCGCTCCGCGCGGGTGATGCCCGAGTTTCCGCAGTGTTAACGCGACGAAGCCGCGCCGCGCGCTTCCGCGCGCTGGATCCTCTCGCTGCTTGACCGGGTGGGTGCGTGTAGCTAGGTTCCGCCCGGCGGCCGGAAAACTTCCGGTCGAAGCCGTCGCCGGCTCACGGCGCGGGCAGGGGAAACGGCAAGGACAGCAAGCATGGCAACCAAGATTGGCATCAATGGATTCGGTCGTATCGGGCGTTGTGTCCTCCGCGCGCTGCATGAGCGCAAGGTCGGTGATCTCGAGGTCGTCGGCATCAACGACCTGACCGACACCAAGACCCTCGCGCACCTCCTCAAGTACGACTCGATCCACCGCGGGTTCAAGGCGGCGACGGTCAGCCACACCGACAAATCCCTCGTCGTCGGCGGCAAGGACATCCAAATCACCGCGCTCAAGGACCCGAAGGAGCTCCCCTGGAAGGCTCAGGGCGTGGACATCGTGCTCGAGTGCACCGGCCTCTTCACCGACAAGGAGAAGGCGGGCGCCCACGTCGCCGCCGGCGCTAAGAAGGTCATCATCAGCGCGCCCGCGAAGAACCACGACATCACGCTGGTGATGGGCGTGAACCACGAGCAGTACGATCCGGCGAAGCACAACATCGTGTCGAACGGTTCCTGCACGACGAACTGCCTCGCGCCGATCGCGAAGGTCATGCTCGACAACTTCGGCATCGTGCAGGGCCTGATGAACACGGTGCACTCGTACACGAACGATCAGAGCCTGCTCGATCTGCCGCACCGCAAGGGCGACCTGCGCCGCGCGCGCGCCGCGGCCGTCAGCATGATCCCGAGCACCACGGGCGCGGCCAAGGCGCTCAGCGAGGTGATCCCGTCGCTCAAGGGCAAGTTCGACGGCGTCTCGGTGCGCGTGCCGACCATCGACGTGTCGCTCGTCGATCTCACGCTCACGACCGAGAAGCCGATCAGCGTCGAGTCGATCAACGCGGCGATGAAGAAGGCCGCCGAGAGCGCGCCGCTCAAGGGCTTCTTGAGCTACGTGGACGAGGAGCTCGTCTCGAGCGACTTCATCGGCAACCCGGCCTCGAGCCTCTTCGACGCCACCCAGACCAAGGTGCTCGGCGACAAGTTCGCCAAGATCTTCTCCTGGTACGACAACGAGTGGGGCTTCGCGAACCGCATGGTCGACCTCGCGTTGCTCATGGCGTCCAAGGGCTGAGTCGAACCTTCGACGGCCATCCGGGGTGCGGGGCTCGCTGACGGCTCCGCACCCTCCGTCCCTCTGCTTTTAAGGAAAGACAGGCGTACCCCCATGTCCATGCTCGACGGCATCAAGCTGATTGACGACCTCCCGCTCGAAAACAAGCGCGTGTTCATCCGCGTCGACTTCAACGTGCCGCTCGACAAGGCGTCGGGCCGCATCACGGACGACGAGCGCATTCAGGCGTCGCTGCCGACGATCAAGAAGGCGATCGCGTCGGGCGCGCGCGTGATCCTCGCGTCGCACCTCGGCCGGCCGAAGGGCGAGCGCAACCCGAAGTACAGCCTCGAGCCCGCCGCCGCGCGCCTCTCCGAGCTCATCGGGCAGGACGTGACGCTGCCGGACGACTGCATCGGCGACGCGCCGAAGAAGGTCATCGGCGATCTGCGTCCCGGCCAGGTGTGCCTGCTCGAGAACCTCCGCTTCCACCCGCAGGAGGAGAAGAACGACGAAGCCTTCGCGAAGGAGCTCGCCTCGTTCACGGACGTGTACGTGAACGACGCGTTCGGCTCCTCGCACCGCGCGCACGCGTCGGTGCACGGCCTGGCGCGCCTCATCCGCGACCGCGGCATGGGTTACCTCCTGCGCAACGAGATCCAGGCGCTCGACCGCGTCGTCTCGTCGCCGGAGCGCCCGTTCGTCGCCATCCTCGGCGGCGCCAAGGTGACGGACAAGATCGCCGTGATCGAAGCGCTCCTCACCAAGTGTGACGCGCTCTGCATCGGCGGCGCGATGGCGAACACGCTGCTCGCCGCGCAGGGCTTCGACATGAAAAAGTCGCTCTACGAAGCCGATTGGCTCGCCAAGGGCCGCACGCTGCTCGAGACGGCCAAGAGCAAGGGCGTGGACCTCGTGCTCCCGACCGACGTGGTCACCGGCGCCGGCGTCGACGCGACGAGCGGCAAGACCGTGAAGGCCAACGCCGTCCCGGACGGCGAGATGGCGCTCGACATCGGCCCCGACTCCGTCAAGGCGTTCGCGGCGCGGCTCGCGAAGGCGAAGACCATCTTCTGGAACGGCCCGATGGGTCTCTTCGAGAACAAGGCGTTCGCCGCCGGCACGAACGGCATCGCGCAAGCGGTGGCGGACGCGAGCGGCTTCTCGGTCGTCGGCGGCGGCGACAGCGTCGCGGCCGTGAAGGCGGCGGGCGACGCGGTGCTCGCGAAGATCGGCTTCATCTCGACGGGCGGCGGCGCCTCGCTCGAGCTCGTCGAAGGCAAGAAGCTCCCGGGCGTCGAAGCCCTGCGTCCCTGAGCCCGAGCAAAGCCATGCGTTCATACGTCATTGCGGGCAACTGGAAGCTCAACGCGGGCGGCGGCGACGGCTGCGAGCTAGCGAGCAAGGTCGCGCAGGCGACGAAGGGCATCGCGAACGCGAAGATCGTGGTCTCGCCTCCCTTCACCGCCCTCGCGGCGGTCAGCTCCGAAATCGAAGGCACCCACGTCGAGGTCGCGGGCCAGAACCTCTACCCCGAGGACAAGGGCGCCTTCACCGGCGAGGTGAGCGCGCCGATGCTGCTCGCCTCGGGCGCGAAGTGGGTCATCATCGGGCACAGCGAGCGCCGGCAGTACTTCGCCGAGACCGACGAGTTCGTGCAGAAGAAGGTGGCGGCGGCGCTCAAGGCGGGCCTCAGGCCGATCGTGTGCATCGGCGAGACGCTCGCCGAGCGCGAAGCGAACAAGACGCTCGAAGTCGTCTTCCGCCAGCTCGACGCCGTCACGGGCGATCTGCGCGGGCGGCCGGGCTTCGGCGTGATCGCGTACGAGCCGGTGTGGGCCATCGGGACCGGCAAGGTCGCGACCACCGAACAAGCGCAGGAAGTGCACGCCGCGATCCGCGGGCGCTTGAAGGCGATTTCGCCCGAGCTCGCGAGTGAAACGGCGATCCTCTACGGCGGCAGCGTCAAGGCGGACAACGCCGCCGGCCTGCTCGCCTGCGAGGACATCGACGGCGCCCTCGTCGGCGGCGCGTCGCTCGACGCCGACGGCTTCGCGAAGATCGCGCGCGCCGTGCCGGCCTGAGCTCGCATGGCGAACGAGAGCACCCGCGACGTCCACGCGCCCGAGCAGTGCAAGAGCTGCCACGGGACCGGGGACGTCGCGAGCGAGTACGGCCCGGCGCAGTGCCCCGATTGCGGCGGCGCCGGCTACCTGCCGTCGGCTCACGTCCTCGTCGAGTGGCGGGCGCGCGACATCGAGCGCGCCCACGCGGGCGCGGGAGGCGGCACGGGCGGGGACGTCCGCTGGCTCCTCGCCGAGCTCCGCCGTTCGCGCGACGCCCTCACGGAAATCGCCGCGCTCGCCCAGGAGCTCGACGAAAGCCCGATTTCGGCGCGCATCCGCTTCGCCGCGAATCGCGGGCTGCGCCTGTACGAAGTGGTTTCCGAAGAGAAATCGTAGCGCTTCGCGAGAGGCCCCGTG
This sequence comes from Polyangiaceae bacterium, assembly GCA_035499895.1. Classification (GTDB taxonomy): domain Bacteria; phylum Myxococcota_A; class Polyangia; order Polyangiales; family Polyangiaceae; genus PMG-095. The sequence continues at coordinate 10,741 of DATJXW010000097.1, forward strand.
CAGGGCGCCGAAACTTGGGCTAAAGACTCGGCTCGCTCATGGGTGAGATTATCCAAACCCCGCTCACGGTCATGCACGTGCTCTCGTGCGTGTTCCTGATCCTCGTGATCTTGATTCAACCGGGGAAGAGCGGCGGCGGCGGCATCTTCGGTTCCGCCGGAGCGCAGCAGGTCTTCGGCGGCCGCGGCGCGGGAAACTTCCTGACAAAGACGACGTGGGCGACGGCCACCCTGTTCTTCGCGACCAGCATGACGCTCGCGTACCTGTCCTCGTCGTCGGACGAAGCGCTGCAAAAGAAAGCGGCGCAGATGAGCGGCGGGATGAGCAAGGGCATCGGCAAGCCCCTCAAACTCCCGAAGCGGTGAAGCGGAGTACGGTCGCGGACGCGGTCGGCGTCGGCGCGGCCAAGCTCGCGGCGTCCGTGTGCGTCATCGCGGCGGGCTTTCGCGCCGTCAGCGACGACGACTACGCGCGCATCGTCATCGCGCAGCGCTTCGCGGAAACGCCGCACCTCGATCCGAGCGGCACGAGCTGGCTCCCGGTGCCGTTCTGGATCTACGGCGCGGCGTTCCGGCTGCTCGGAGGGAGTCTCGCCGTCGCGCAGGGTGTGGCTGTTTTTTTGGGGGTGGGGGCCGCGCTCCTCTTGCTCCGGGCGGCGCGCCTCTGCGGGGCCGGGCGCGCCGGCGCGCTGCTCGGCGCGCTCCTCGCGGCGCTGTTTCCGTGGTCCGTCTACCTCGGTGCGGCCGCCGTACCCGAAGCGCCGACGGCCGCGCTGCTCGTCTACGGCATGGCGACGCTCGCGGTCGACGCGCCGCGCGAACGCGCGCTCGGTGCGTTCGCGATCGCGGCCGGGTGCTTCTCGCGTTACGAGGCGTGGCCCGTCGCCGCGGTGTTCGCCGTCTTCACCCTGCTCGACGCACGCAAGGCTCGCGACGCGCGCGCCGCCCTGCCTGCGTTCGTCGCCCTCGGCCCCATCGCGCTCTGGCTCCTTCACGGCGTCTTCATCCACGGGGACGCGCTCTTTTTCTGGAAGCGCGTCGCCGCGTACCGGCACGCGCTCGGTCCCGGGCCGCTGCTCGGCGCGCGACTCCTGGCCGTTCCGCGCTGGCTCTTCGCGACGGAGCCGGAGCTCTGGCTCGGCCTGCTCTTCGTGCTCGGAGACGCGCGCTCGCTCTCACGCCTGCGCCGGCCGCTCGTCGCCTGTGCGGCCCTGTTCGCGTTCCTCGCGCTCGGCGAAGTCATGGGCGGCGGCCCGACACACCATGCGGAGCGCGCCGTGCTCGCCGTCTGGTTCGTGGCCGCGCTCGGGCTCGGCGGCGCCCTCGGACGGGCCATCGAACGGCGCCCGGCGCGCCGTCTCGCGTGGTGCGCCTACGCGGCGGCCGTCCTCGTTTTCGGCTGGCTTTACCGCGCCGCCGAGCGTCCCGATTTCGTCGACCGCGGACCCGAGATCGAGGCCGGTGCGCGCGCCCGCGAGCTCGGCGCTCCGGCGCTTCTCATCGACACGCTCGACTATGGCTATCTCGCGGTGACGGCTTCCTTCGGCAAGCCGAACGCCGCCGTCCCCTTCGACGACCGGGACCCGCGACACGCGAGCAGCCCGGACGCGCTCGCGAGCGTCGACGCGCTCCGCTCGGCTTGGTCGCGTGACCCGAGCGCGTGGCTCGCGCTCCGGACGCCGTTCAACGCGCTGCACGTCGCGGTGGCGCGCCGGAGCGGCACCGTTCGAGCGGAATCCCCGAGGTTCGTCTTGATCGCACCCGGTCCGGCGACGGACCCAAATGACGAAAGCGCGGGCACACCTTCAGCGTACCCGCGCCTGCGCCCGTACAAATGAGAGCCTAGAATCAGCGGAAGCGATCGCGCCGGCCGCCGCCACGACGGCGATCGTCGCCGAAATCGCCGCCGCCGCCGCCGCGGTCACCGCCGCCCCAGCCGCCGCCGCGGTCACCACCGCCGCCGCCGCCACCGAAGCGCCGGCCGCCGCCGCGACCGCCGCCGCGACCGCCACGGCCACCGCCGCCGCCGCCACCGCCGCCCGCCTGGCGCTCGCGTGCCTCGTTCACGACGATCTCGCGACCGTCGAGCGACTGCCCGTTCATGCCGTTGATCGCCGCGGTTCCCTCGTCCGGCGTCGAAAATTCGACGAAGCCGAAGCCGCGCGAACGGCCGCTCACGCGGTCGATCACCACCAGCGCCGAGGTAACGTTGCCGAACTTCCCGAACTCATTCCTCAGCGTGTCCTCGGTCGTCGAGTACGCCAGGTTTCCCACGTACAGTCTCATTTGCGAACTTCTCCAGATCCAGACAGCGTCACTCAGGCCCTTGGACGAACGCTCGACGCTCGACGCTCACTAACCACGCTTCCGATAATCAAACAGGCAGCGCACGACGCAGAACTAAACACGGTCGGTCTCGCGAGCGGACTGGCTAGATCTGGCGAAGGGCACGGCGAGGATAACACCCGTCCCTCGTTTCAGCCACGGAAGCAAGGCGAATCGGCCGGGCGACCGACGACGGGATAACGAATGTTTTATCAGCTTATTTCGCCGGTTTCGCTGAGCGTCGCTACCATGCAGCGGTGTTCGGCATCGCCGGCCGTAGGCTCGCCGAGAGCGTCGTAGCGCTGTTTGCGCTGCTCGGATTCGCATACGTGCCTTTGGGGCGAAAGACGGCGCTCGAGCACAGCCGGGAAATCTTCACGACACCCGCCGCCCTGAACGCCTGGCACGAGCTCGAAGCCGCCGCTGCCCGACTCCGCGACAAGCTGCTCGAGACCGTCATGCCCGAGCGGACCGCCGAAGCCCCGTTGGCCCCGAGCGGCGCGAAGCCCGACGTGCCGGCCCTACCCGGTCGAAAACACGGTCACTGACCCCGGCTCAGCCGTCGCGGGGCGGCGTCGGGCGCGTGGGCCCGCTGCCGAAGTCGCTCGAGACGCGCGTCGGGCGCTCTTCTCCAGGGAAACGCGGCTCGTCGTCGGCCGCAGCCGACGTCTCGGGCCAAACGACGGCCGAGTCGGGAATGTCGGGGTGAAGACTCACTCGCCGGACGTGGGTTCCGGAAGTGCTCGAAGCGTCGCGCTCCGTGCTCGCGCGCCGAGACGCGCTGTCGGGCAAGGTGCGAATCCAGCGCAGTGCGGCCGTACTCATGTGAAGTGAGTGGGGACCGTTCGTCGCTTTTATGAGTGCGCGGCAGCCGCGGCTCAGCGAGCGGCGCCCGGTCGCTCTTCGGCGGGGTGCTCGTTGTAATAGGCGTCGAGGCTCTCCTTGGAGATGCGCACGACGACGAGACCGTCGCGTTCGAGCTTCGCCTGGCAGCCGAGCCGCGAGCTCATTTTGACGTCGAACGCCTTGTCGAGGATGTCCTCTTCGTCCTCGCTCGCTTCGCTCAAGAGGTCGCCGCCCTGCTCGACGTAAACGTGGCACGTCGAGCACGCGCATACGCCGCCGCAGGCGCTGCCCTCGGGCGCGCCAGCGCGCTGGGCCGCTTGCAAAATCGAGCTGCCGCTCGCGACTTCGACCTCGACGTTTTGGTCCGCGAAACGCACGCGCGGCATCAGTGACCTCGCCCCGCGTGGGCCGCGAGGTGCGCCTCGACGCCCTGCGCGCGTTCGACGCGCCGCTCGACGTCGGTGAGGGCTCGTCCTTCGATGGCGGCCTGCACGGCGCGGTTCATGCGCCGTCCGGCCCACGCGTGCGTCGCCGTGTCGAGCGCGTCGACGCGCGCCTGGATCGCGCTCGCGTTCGTGCCGGCGAGCGCCTCGCGCAACGCCGCGAGCGCCGCCTCGATGCTTTGTCGCTCCTCCGGCTCGAGCAGATCGGCGTCGGCGGCGAGCGCCTTTTCCGTCGCGAGCACCACGCGTTCGCTCTCGACGCGCGCGTCGGCCAGGCGCCGCTTCTCGAAGTCTTCTTCGCCGTGGTCGAGCGCGTCGATGAGCATCCGTTCGACGGCTTCGTCGCTCAAGCCGTAGCTCGGCGTCACTTCGACGCGCTGGGTCGTTCCGGTCGAGAGCTCGCGCGCGGTGACGGCGAGCAAGCCGTTTTCGTCGACGTGAAACTCGACCTCGAGGCGCGCCATGCCGGCCGGCAGCGCAGGGACGCCCTTCAAGCTGAAGCGCGCGAGCGAGCGACAGTCGCCGGCGAGCTCGCGCTCACCCTGCACCACGTGGATCTCGAAGCCGGTCTGATTGTCGGCGTAGGTCGTGAACGTCGCCTTCGCGCCCGCGGGAATGGTGGTGTTTCTGGGCAAAATCTTGTCGACGCCGCCGCCCATCGTCTCGATGCCGAGCGACAGCGGCAACACGTCGAGCAAGAGCACTTCATCGCTCGCGCGCGCGAGGAGATCGGCTTGGAGCGCGGCGCCGTAAGCGACGACGAGCTCGGGGTCGACGTCGCCGAGCGGCGCGCGACCGAAGAGCGCTTCCACGTACGCCCGCACGCGCGGCACGCGGGTCGCGCCGCCGACGAGAATCACGCCGTCGAGCTCGCGCGCTTCCAAACCGGCGTCACGGAGAGCGCGCCGGCAAGCACGTCCCGTGCGCTCGAGCAGCGGCTCGATCGCGCGTTCGAACTCGGCGCGCTCGATGCGAACGTGCACGTCGCCGCCGCCACGCGCCGGAAGCTCGAGCTCGACCGCCTCGGCGTCGGTGAGCGCGTGCTTCGCGCGGCGCGCTTCGGCGAGCGCGAGGCTCACGACCTCGCGCGTGCGGCTCGCGTCGTCGTTCGCGCCCATGCTCGCGAGCAGCCGCTCGGCGAGCGCGCGATCCATGTCGTCGCCGCCGAGCGCGCTGTCGCCGCCGGTGCTGCGCACCTGGAAGATGCCGTCCTCGAGCGCGAGCACCGTCACGTCGAACGTGCCGCCGCCGAGATCGTACACGGCGAACGAGCCGTTCTGGCGCTTTTCGAGCCCGTACGCGAGCGCTGCGGCCGTCGGTTCGTTCAGGAGGCGCAACACTTCGAGCCCCGCGAGACGCCCGGCGTCGCGCGTCGCCTGGCGCTGCGCGTCGTCGAAGTACGCCGGCACCGTGATGACGACGCCGCCCACCTTGCGCAGCTGATCGAGCGCGCTCTGGTGCAAGCTCTTCAAAATCTCGGCCGCGACTTCCACCGGCGTGACGACGCGCCCGCCCGTGTCGAAGCGCACGACCTTGCGCTCCGCGTCGTTCGTCGGTTCGGCGAAGCGGTAGCTACCGAGCCGCGACGTCTCGGCGTCGTCGGCGCCGCGCCCCATGAAACGCTTGACGCTCGCGAGCGTGCGCTCGGGTTCGCGCGTCGCCCGAGCCTGCGCCGCGCGTCCGACGACGACGCCGCCTTCCGCCGCGTAGTGCACGACCGACGGCAAGAGCGCGTCGCCGTCGCAAGTCGTGAGCGCGCGCGGACGCCCGTCCGAGACGTAGGCGACGATGGAGTTCGTGGTGCCGAGATCGATGCCGATCGGCGTGGGCGGAGCTTTGGGATCGTAGATGTCGAGCAGCATGGGCGGGCCGGAGGCCGAGAATCAGGCCGGACTCGCGTCGAGATCGTCCTCGACGCCGGCCGCTTCCTCGATGAAGCGGCGGTGGTAGCGGAGCTCGCCGAGGAGCGCCTCGATGCGCGCCATGTCGGGCGGTCGTTGCACGAACGCTTTCGTCATCTCCGCCACGACACGCTGTTCGCGCACCTGCACGCCGCGCATCAACGCGCGCACCCGCGCGAGGTCGCGCTGCTGCCGCGCCTCCCCGAGCGCCTCGCGCTGCTCCATCACTTCCATGAGCAACGCGGGCGACGCCGGCGCGGCGCTCGTCTCGGTCACGTGCCGGCCGAGCCGCGCGAGCAGCACCTCGGCGCGCCCGACGGGATCGCGCAGCTTGCGGAAGGCCTCGTTCACCTCGATCGCGCGGCCGAGCGCGCGCTGTCGCTCGCTCGCGGGTCGCCCGGCGTAGCGATCGGGGTGGAGCGCGCGACTGAGCTCGCGGTGCCGCCGCTCGAGCGTCGGCCCGTCGAGATCGAACACGGGCGCAAACCCGAGGGTATCGTACGCATCCGTCAACGGCGCTGAACCTTCGCGGCGGAAATGCGGACCGTCAGCGCACGGTGAAGGAGTGCCCGCAGCCACAGCGCGACGCCTCCTGGGGGTTTTTGAATTTGAACCCCTGAAACACGAGCGTCTTCTCGTAGTCGAGCGCGGAACCGGCGAGGTACACGAAGCTCTTCTTGTCGACGTAGAAGCGCACGCCGCCCGCCTCGAACACCAGATCTCGCTCGCGCGGCGGGTCGTCCGAGAACTCGATCACGTAGGAAAAGCCCGAACAGCCGCCGCCGCGCACGCCGAGGCGGATCGCCGCGTCCGGCGTGCCACGCTGCGCGAGCCGCTTCTTCGCGTACTCCACGGCGCCGTCGGTGATGGTCACCGTCTTCTTCGCGGCCGCCGGCGAGGGCGCTTCGGGCTGAACGAGAGGCGTGCTGTCCATCTCAGCCGGCGGGGCGCTCCTCGGTGCGGACGGCGGCGGGCGGCTCCGAGAGCGCCACGCGCGCTGCGCGCTTCTGCTTGTAGTCCTCGATGGCGCTCTTGATCGCGTCCTCGGCGAGGACCGAGCAGTGGATCTTCACCGGCGGCAGGCTGAGCTCCTCGGCGATCATGCTGTTGTGAATGCCGGCGGCCTCGTCGAGGCTCTTGCCCTTGAGCCACTCGGTCGCGAGCGACGACGACGCGATGGCCGAACCGCAGCCGAACGTCTTGAAGCGCGCGTCCTGGATCACGCCCTTGTCGTCGACGCGGATCTGGAGCCGCATCACGTCGCCGCAGGCGGGAGCGCCGACGAGGCCGGTCCCGACCTCCGGATCACTCGCGTCGAAAGCGCCCACGTTGCGGGGGTTTTCGTAGTGCTCGATCACTTTCTCGCTGTATGCCATGTGCGTTCTTCCAAACTAGTGCGCTGCCCACTGAATGCTCTTCAGGTCGATACCCTGCTGCTGCATTTCCCAGAGCGGGGACATCTCCCTGAGTTTTCGGACCTTCGCGATGACCAGATCCGCCACGTAGTCGATCTCTTCCTCGGTGTTGAAGCGGCCGATGCCGAAGCGGATGGAGGAGTGCGCGT